>NCIH01000020.1:0-32457 GCA_002281975.1 Hydrogenophilales bacterium 17-64-11
ACGAGGGCGCGACCGGCATCGGCTCCAAGCCCAAGGCCGGCCTGTGCGGATTTTCGGTTTCCAACCTCAACATTCCCGGCTTCGAGCAGCCGTGGGAAGCCGGCACCTACGGCAAACCCGAGCGCATCGTTTCGCCGCTTTCGATCATGCTCGAAGGCCCGATCGGCGCGGCGGCATTCAACAACGAATTCGGCCGCCCCAACCTGGCCGGCTATTTCCGCACCTTCGAAGAGACCGTGGCGGGGCAGCGGCGCGGCTACCACAAGCCCATCATGCTGGCGGGCGGCGTCGGCAGCATCCGCGCCGATCACGTCGAGAAGAAAATGCTGCCGGTGGGCACGCTGCTGATCCAGCTGGGCGGCCCCGGCATGCTGATCGGCCTGGGCGGCGGCGCCGCCTCGTCGATGGACACCGGCGCCAACGCCGCCGACCTCGACTTCGACTCGGTGCAGCGCGGCAACCCCGAGATGGAGCGGCGCGCGCAGGAAGTGATCGATCGCTGCTGGCAGCTCGGCGACAACAACCCGATCCTGTCGATCCATGACGTCGGCGCCGGCGGCCTGTCGAACGCGCTGCCCGAACTGGTGCACGGCGGCGGCCGCGGCGGCCGCTTCGAACTGCGCGCCGCGCCGTCGGAAGAGTCCGGCATGTCGCCGCGCGAGATCTGGTGCAACGAGGCGCAGGAACGCTATGTGCTGGCGATCCCGCCAAATCGCCTCGACGAATTCCGCGCGATGTGCGAGCGCGAACGCTGCCCGTTTGCGGTGCTGGGCGAAGCCACCGAAGACCACCACCTGCTGGTGACCGACAGCCATTTCCAGAACGCGCCGGTGGACGTGAGCCTGGATGTGATCCTCGGCAAGCCGCCGAAGATGACGCGCGACGTCGCGCATCAGGCCGCCGTGCCCGCGCCGCTGGTGCTCGACGGCATCGATCTGAAAGACGCGGTCTACCGCGTGCTGGCGATGCCGGGGGTGGCGTCGAAGATGTTCCTGATTTCCATCGGCGACCGCAGCGTCGGCGGGCTGACCGCGCGCGACCAGTGCGTGGGGCCGTGGCAGATTCCCGTCGCCGATTGCGCGATCACGCTGGCGGGCTACCAGACCATGCTGGGCGAGGCGTTTTCCATCGGCGAGAAAGCACCGCTGGCGCTGATCGATGCGCCCGCGTCGGGGCGCATGGCGGTCGCCGAGGCGATCACCAACCTGGCCGCTGCGCGCGTCGCCGGGCTGGGCGAGGTGAAATTGTCGGCCAACTGGATGGCGCCCGCCGGCCACCCGGGCGAGGATGCCGCGCTGTTCGATACCGTGGCGGCGGTTTCGAATTATTGCCAGGCGTTGGGGATTTCCATCCCGGTCGGCAAGGATTCGATGAGCATGAAGACCGTGTGGCAGGCCGACGGCGAGAACAAGGCGGTGACCTCGCCGATCTCGCTGGTGATCTCGGCGTTTGCCAATACCTCCGATGCAGGCGCGCACCTCACGCCGCAACTGCGCACCGATGCCGGCGAGTCCGACCTCGTCCTGATCGACCTGGGGCTGGGCAAGAACCGCCTCGGCGCGTCGAGCTTCGCGCAGGCCTACAGGCAGGTGGGCGACTGTTGCCCGGACGCGCCGCAGGCAGCGGCGCTCGCCGCATTCTTCGATACGCTGCAGGCGCTGAATGCGGCAGGCAGGCTGCTGGCCTATCACGACCGCTCCGACGGCGGCCTGTTCGCCGCGCTGTGCGAAATGGCGTTTGCCGGTCATTGCGGCGTGGACCTGGACATCGACGAGCTGTGCCTCGACCAGATCCGCCACGAAGTCGAGGACGAAGGGCGGCCGGAACCGGAAAAACTGGGCGAGCCGGGCTATTCGGCGCGCATTTTCAACGTGCTGTTCAACGAGGAAGCCGGCGCCGTGCTGCAGATCCGCCGCACCGATACGCAGGCGGTGATGCAGGCCTTCATCGACGCCGGCCTGCGCGGCGAGTTTTATGTCATCGGCCAGCCCAATGCGCTCGATCGCGTGCGGGTGCTGCGCGAGGACAGGGTGATCCTGGACGAGACGCGCACCGATCTGCAATGCGCCTGGGCGCGCACCAGCTACGAAATGGCGAAGCTGCGCGACAACCCGGCGTGCGCCGAACAGGAATTCGCGCGCCATGCCGATGCCGCCGATCCGGGCCTGCGTTATGCGCCGAGCTTCGACATCGACGTCGACGTTGCCGCGCCCTTCGTCGCCACCGGCAAGCGCCCGCGGGTGGCGGTGCTGCGCGAACAGGGCGTCAACGGCCAGGTCGAGATGGCCGCCGCGTTCGATGCCGCGGGCTTCGCCGCGGCGGATGTGCACATGAGCGACATCCTCTCCGGCCGGGTCAGCCTCGGCGACTTCACCGGACTGGCCGCGTGCGGCGGTTTCAGCTACGGCGATGTGCTGGGCGCGGGCGGCGGCTGGGCCAAGTCGATCCTGTTCAATCCGCGCGCGCGCGACCAGTTTGCGGCATTTTTCGGGCGTGCCGACACCTTCGCCCTCGGCGTATGCAACGGCTGCCAGATGATGAGCCAGCTGCACGACCTGATTCCGGGCGCGGACGCCTGGCCGCGTTTCGAGCGCAACCTGTCGGAACAGTTCGAGGCGCGCTTTGCGCTGGTCGAGGTGCTGGCGTCGCCGTCGCTGTTCTTTGCCGACATGGCGGGTTCGGTGATGCCGATCGTGGTGTCGCACGGCGAAGGCCGGGTGCAGTTCCGCGACCCTGCGCACGCCGCGCAGGCACGCCCCACGCTGCGCTACGTCGATCACCGGGGAGCGCCGGCCGAGACTTATCCGCTGAACCCCAACGGTTCGGCCGGCGGGCTGACCGGCTTCACCACCGCGGACGGCCGCTTCAGCATTCTGATGCCGCACCCGGAACGCGTGTTCCGCGCCGCGCAGCTGTCGTGGAAACCGGACGGCATGAGCGATGCCGCCCCGTGGCTGCGGCTGTTCCGCAACGCGCGGCGCGCGGTTGGGTGATGCGCGTCGACTATGCGAAAATAATAGGCTTTGTCGCATGAATCCCGCTGTGCCGGGCCCAATTTTCCAGCCATGAATGCACCCGAAAATCTCCTGACGGATGACCACCTGCGCGCGCAGGTCAGACTGCTGGGCACCTTGCTCGGCCAAGTGTTGCTGCAGTTTGCCGGCGAAGATGTGTTCGAGGCGGTGGAAACCCTGCGCCGCGGTTTCGCCGAATTGCACCAGCAGGAAGACCAGCAGCGCCGCACCGAGTTGATGGCGATGATCGACGCCATGCCCGCCGCCAAGGTGGAACTGGTGGTACGTGCCTTCTCCAGCTATTTCAAGCTGGTCAATGTGGCGGAGGAAAGCTTTGCCCACCGCAACCGCCGCCGCATGCTGTCGCACGGCATGACGCTGTGGGAAGGCTCGTTCGACCGCACCGTGGCGGAGCTCAAGGCGCAGGATATGCCGGTCGCCACGCTGCAGGAGATGGTCAACCGTCTGCACTACGCGCCGGTGTTCACCGCGCATCCCACCGAAGCGCGCCGTCGTGCGGTGATGGAGGGCATGCGCCGGATATTCCTGATTTGCGACGAGCTGTACAGCCCCACCCTGGGAGTGAACGACCGCCGCGAACTGGAAGCGCAGCTGGCCGCCGAGATCCAGGTGGGGTGGCGCACCGACGAACTGCGCAGCGCCAAGCTCGAGGTGCGCGACGAAGTGCGCAACGGCCTCTACTACGTGCGGGAAAGCCTGTTCGAGGCGGTGCCGAAGGCGTATTCCTTCTTCGAGAAGGCGCTGCGCAAGCATTACGGCGTGAATGCCGACGGCATCGCCGCCGTCCGCGTGCCGAGCTTCATCCGTTTCGGCTCGTGGATCGGCGGCGACCGCGACGGCAACCCGTTCGTGACCGCGGATGTCACCGAATGGACGGTGCATAGGCAGATGCAGGCCGCACTCGAAGAATACCGTTCGCGGGTGCTGGAACTGCGCCAGACGCTGACCCACAGCAGCGACTGGTGCACGCCTTCCGCCCGGTTCCTGGAACGCCTGTCGGAATACGAGGCCGAGTTCGGCGAACAGGTGTTCCGCGGCACCGCGGTGCAGATTTACAGCCGCGAGCCCTACCGCCGCATGGCGGCGATGATGCTGGCGCGGCTGGACGCCAACCTGTCCTACGTCCACCAGTGCCTGGCCGGCGTGCCGAGCTTCACTTCGCACCTGGCGTACGAGAACGCCGCCGCCTTCCTCGCCGACCTCTGCCTGGTGCGCGATTCGCTGATCAGCCATGGCGACCGCATCGTCGCCATGCAGGACCTGCAGGCGCTGATCCGGCTGGTCGAAAGTTTCGGTTTTCACCTGCTGCAGCTCGACATCCGCCAGGAGTCGACCGTGCATACGCGCACAGTGGCTGCCCTATTGCAGCAGATCGATCCCGATTTCGATTACATGGGCGCGAACGAGGCCGAGCGGCTGCAGCGCCTGGCTGCCTGGATCGGCCACATCGATCCGATCGAGGTGGACGACGGCGTGCTGGACGACGAGGCGCGCGAAGCGCTGGCGGTGTTCCGGCGCATGGTCAAGCTGCAGGCCGAGGTGGGCGACGAGGTCTTCGGCACCTACGTGATTTCGATGACGCACAGCGCTTCCCACGTGATGGAAGTGATGCTGCTGGCGCGGCTGGTGGGGCTGTGCGGCCACAACGGGCGCGACTGGTTCTGCCGCATCCTGGTGGCGCCGCTGTTCGAGACGGTGGACGACCTGCAGCGCAGCCAGTCCATCCTCGACCAGTTGCTGTCGAACAAGGTCTACCGCGCGCTGGTCACCGCCAACGGCAACCACCAGGAAGTCATGCTGGGCTATTCGGATTCGTGCAAGGATGGCGGCATTCTGGCGTCGAACTGGAATCTGTATCAGGCGCAACTGTCGATCATCGCGCTGACCCGGCGCTACGGCGTCGAATGCCGGCTGTTTCATGGCCGCGGCGGCACGGTGGGCCGCGGCGGCGGGCCGACTCACGAGGCGATCCTGTCGCAGCCGCCGGGCACGGTCAACGGCGAGATCAAGTTCACCGAGCAGGGCGAGATGCTGTATTACAAATACAGCAATCCAGAAACCGCCAACTACGAGATCGGCATGGGTGTCACCGGACTGCTCAAGGCCAGTACGACTGCGCTTGCGCAGATCGACGTGCGCTACCCGCAGGAATACCTCGACGGGATGAGCCGGATCGCCGCCGACGGCGAGAAAAGCTACCGTGCGCTGATCGGCATGCCGGGCTTCATCGATTATTTCTACGAGACCACGCCGGTCACCGAAATCGGCCTGCTCAACATGGGCAGCCGTCCATCGCACCGCAAGAAGGCCGACCGTTCGCTGGGGTCGATTCGCGCCATTCCGTGGGTGTTCGGCTGGGCGCAGTCGCGCCATACGCTGCCTGCCTGGTATGGAATCGGAACTGCGCTGAGGGATTTCATCGGGTCCGCTCCGGCGGGGCTCGATCAGTTGCGGATCATGTACCGCGAATGGCCGTTCTTCCGCGGCCTGCTGTCCAACGTGCAGATGGCGCTGACCAAGGCCGACATGGAAATTTCCGAGGAATACGCGCGCCTGTGCGACCACCCCGACACCATGACGATCTACCGCGCCATTGCCGACGAGTTCGCACTTACGGTGGAGTGGGTCAAGCAAGTCGCGCAGATCGAAACCCTGCTGGAAGACAACCCGACCCTGGCGTTGTCGCTTTCGCGCCGCCGCCCCTACATCGATCCCATCAACCACATCCAGGTGCGCCTGCTGAAACGCTATCGCTCGGAGAGCGTGTGGGAGTCCGAACAGAATAGCTGGCTGACGCCGCTGATGCGCTCGATCAATGCGATCGCCTCCGGGATGCGCAACACCGGCTGAGCATGGATAAGGATAGGGACGTAGCCTCTCCCACCCAGCCGAAGCGGCGCGGACTCGCCGTTGCCATCGGCCTCAACGTCGTGCTGGTGCTGCTGGCATGCGGCCTGGCGCTGTATGCCTTCATGCTGAATGTCGATCTGGGCGATGTGAAGCGGCGGCTGTCGAAGGAAATCGAAACCCGCCAGCAAGCCGAGCGCTACCTGATCGAAACCCGCAACCAGTTGACCGACAGCCTGCGCGAAATCGAACAGCTCAAGGCGCAACTGGCCTACAAGGAAACCGACATCCAGACGGCGGCGACGGCCAAGCCCGCGCTGCCGGTGGTGATCGGTTTTCGTTCGTCGATGCTGGGCAAGGGGCTGGTGGCGGTGATCGAAAACACCAGCGACCGCTATCTGACCGTGGTCCTCGCCGTGCGCAATCCGACCCTGTCCCTGGCGCGGCGCTTCGAACTCAAGCTGGAGCCCAGGTCCAGCACCGACTTCGGCCACATGGAAGGCTGGCAGTTTGCCTCGGGCGACGAAGTGGGATTGTTCAACGACGAATTCGGCGCGCTCAAGCTCACGGTGCCGTAACGGCGGGTCGCGGCTTCGGCAATTTCAGGCCGAGCAGCGCAGGCATCAGCAGCAATTCGAACACCTGGCCGGCGAACAGGCCGACCGCGCACAGCATGCCGAAGTGAGCGGTGGGGCGGAAGTCGGACAGCCCCAGCAGGCTGAACTGCGCGATCAACACCACCGAAATGGCGATCACCGCGCGGCCCGAGGCCTCCACGCTGCGGATGATGGCGAACACCGGGCTGACGCCGCGGCGGATGCGGTGCAGGTAGCCGTGATACAGATGGATGGTGTCGTCCACCGTGATGCCGAGGATGACGCCGGCGATCAGGACGGTGGCGACGTCGAGCGAAATCCCCGCCGTCCCCATCACCACGAAAATGAAGAACAGCGGCGCCAGGTTGGGCACCAGGCAGATCAGCGCGCCGCGCAACGAGCGGAACAGCAGCGCCATCAGCAGCAGAATCTGCAGGAAGGCCGAGGCGAAGCTCTTGACCTGGCCGTCGACGATGCGGTCTTCCTGGTCCGAGAACAGCCGCCCGTACCCCGCGAGGTCGATTTCCACGCCCGCGATCGGCTGCGCGGCGACGTGCGCGCGCACCCTGTCGATCACCTCGCCGATTTCGTTGGCGCCGTGCACGTTGAGGCTCATCGGGATGCGGCCGCGCTGGAATTCGCGGTTGACCAGTTCGTACAAATCCTTGCCGTCGTAGATCAGCAGCAGCTGTTCGACCAGATTGCGGCTGGTCGGCAGCGCATCCGCCCCCAGATCCTCGCCGCTGAGGGCGCGGTTCATTTCCTCCAGCACGTCGATCAGGGAGAAGCTGCGGTCGACTTCCGGCTGCTGTTCCAGCCAGGTTTGCAGCGCCTTGATCTGTGCCAGCGTCGCCGGATCCTTCAGGCTGTCGCGGGCCGTGCCGGTGAGGACGATTTCCAGCCCGGTGACGCCGGAAAGCGTGCTTTCCACCCTGGCGGTGCTGCGGCTGATGCTGTGGTCGGGCGCGAAAAACTCGATGATGTTGGATTCGACCTTGACCTGAAGCACCAGCGGGACGGCCGCCAGCACCAGCAGCGCGGTGGCCGTCAGCACGGCTTTTGCGTGCCTCAGGCTGAACACCGCCACGGCTGCCGCGATGCGGCGTGCGTGCGCCAGACCGGAGCGGCGGCGCGGCCAGCGTGGCGTATCCCATTTCAGCAGGATCGGCGGCACCAGGATGAACACCACCAGAAACACGATGAGGGTGCCGATCGCGCCCGCCAGGCCGAAGGCCTGCACCGGAGGAATCTCCACCCACAGCAGGCTCAGCATGCCCGCGCCGGTGGTCAGCACGTTGAACAGGCCGGGGGTGAAGGTTTCCTTCAGCGCGCGCGCGATGCGCTGCGGCCGCGGCAGCAGCGCGATGCGGGCGCGCTGGATGGCGGCATACAAATGCAGCAGCGTGGCCGTGGTGTAGGCCGCCATCAGGGTGGGAATCATCGCGGTGATCGGGGTGTAGGGCTGGCCGGACAGCACCAGCCCGGCGACGCTGGCCGACACGACCGTGCCCATGGCCAGGCCGCCCACCACCATCGGGCGCGCCCGCCCCACCACCCACCATAGCAATGCCATGCCGATGACGAAGGTCAGCGGGATGAAGATGGCGCTGTCGCGCCACAGCGAACGCAGTTCCTCGACCGTCTGCGCCACCGTGCCGGCGGTGGCGGTGTGATAGGGCGCGAGTTTCTCGGCGGCAATGGCGGCGTCGAGCGCGATCTGGATATCGCGGCGGGCCAGGCTTTCCTTCAGGATTGTGGGGCGCACCACCAGGGCGACCGCGCGGCCGTCGCGCGAGGCGAGCAGTCCCGGCGCAAAGCTGTCGCCCAGCACGCGGGCCTGCCATTGTGCCGGCGTGCGCGCGCCCAGATTGCCGGGGTCGACCAACGGCGATACGGCAAAGCCGTCGTCGGTGGCGTCGATGTGCTCCACCGTGGTCAGCGTCAGCACCCGGTCGACCGCCGGATGCGCCGCCATTTTTTGCGCGGCGCGGTCGAGCGCGGCGAGAAACGCCGGAGTGTAGAGC
The DNA here is from genome assembly GCA_002281975.1 of Hydrogenophilales bacterium 17-64-11. Taxonomy (GTDB): domain Bacteria; phylum Pseudomonadota; class Gammaproteobacteria; order Burkholderiales; family Thiobacillaceae; genus Thiobacillus. The sequence goes on from NCIH01000020.1 coordinate 8,503, forward strand.
GCGTCGCCCTCGAACAGGGCGATGATGGCTTCGTCGTTGGGGAATTCCCTGAACAGCGATTCGCGCAGCTGGATGGTGGACGAATCCGGCGGCGAATAGATGTCCGGCGCGTTGTTGAAATGCAGCTTCAGCAGAAACGGCAGCGCCGCCAGCTGGATACCGAGCAGGATTGCCAGTGCCAGCCAGGGTGGCAGCATGCGGCTGCCGTTGAGCCAGGGTTTCAGCATGGGGGCGTCAGGAAATCAGAATTTGCTGCGCAGCCCCAGCGTGATCAGCGAATGGTCCTGGTGGAAGCCGCCCAGGGTGCGCGCTTCGCCGTCGAAGTAGTGGGCGGCGACATAGATCTCGTGCGGCTCCCAGCCGACGTAACCTAGTTTGGGGCTGAGATAGACATCGTTCACGTTGAAGCCGGCGGCAAAGCGCATCCCGGCTTTCCAGCGGCCCTGGCCGAAGCGGGTCTCGATTTCGCCGTTGGCGCCGTAATACTCCTTCAGTTCGAGGATGCTGCGGTCGGTCTGCAGCGCGTGCGCCACCAGTTGCAGGTTGACGCGGGTGTCCGCCCCGCCGGGGAAGAATTCCAGCGCGCCGATCCAGTCGAGCGAATGCGTCGTGTCCAGCGCGGTGTTGGCCAGGGTCACCGGCACGTTGTCGGTGTAGCCGGCTTCCATGCGCCAGGTGAGGCCGCCGCGCACCAGTTCGACATCGGCGCCGACGAAGGTGTTGAACGGATGCACCGCGGTGAGCGTGGAGGCGGGCAGGTCGAGCCGGTAGTACGGCAGCGACTGCCGGGTGCGCGCCAGCGTCACGCCGAAATCGAGCGCGCTGCCGGTCCGGGTCAGGCGCAGGGCGCCGCCGCCGCTGCCGTGTTCGTCCTCGTCGATGCGCGCGGTATTCAGCCAGGAGGTGAGCGCGGGATCGATGCCGATGATCTGGCGGCTGGTACGGTTGACCGGACTCCAGATACTGGCGGCGTCCGGCAATTGCGCGCCGCGGAACAGCGGCAGCCAGACCGCGTCCAGCTTGTACTCGCCGAAAGTCTGCTCCCAGCGCGCGGCCAGTTGCGCGCGGCGACGGTCGGGCAGATCGTCCAGTACGAAGCGCGTCAGGTCGGCGCGGCTGACGCGGTCGGCCAGCGGGATTTCGTCGGCGCGGCCCCAGATGATGGTTTGCGCGCCGAAGGTCAGGCGGGTGTCGCCGTTGCGGTAGCGCACATAGGTATCGCCGTAGTCGGCCAGCATCTCGTCGTGATCGGCGCGGCCGCCCGCCTGCACCATGCCGTCGAGCCGGGCACCGGCACGGAATTCCCAGTTGCGGCTGGGCTGCCACAGCAGGTAGGCGCTGGTGCGCAGGGTGGAATAGGTGTCGGCCTCGGCGGCGTCGGGCAGGCCGCCCGCCTCCAGCAGCAGATCGTCGACGCCGGCCTTGAGCGTGGGCTGGAAACCGCGGGCGGCGGGCTTGCGGCTGCGCGCAGCGGGCGGCGGCAGATCGTCTTCGGCGCTGGACTGCGGCGTGGCCTCGGCGGGAGCGGCTGCGGATGGCGCGCGCGGTTTGCGCGTGGCGGCACGCGGCGGCGGCAGCTCGTCGGCCGCGTCCTGGGCAGAGATGGCGCGCGGCGGCGGCAGGTCGTCGGCGCCGCAAACGGGCAGGGCGGCGAGCGACAGGCTCAAGGTCAGCAGCAGCTTTTTCATGGGCGATATTCCGATTCCAGGCTTTCGTCGGCGAGGGCTTGCGAGGTGAAGAGTTTGGCGGGCAGTTTCTGGTCGTACAGCGCGCTGTCGACCACCAGGCGGGTTTCGTGGCCGCTGGCCAGATCGATCATGCGGCTGTCGGTGATCGTCCAGTAGCCCTGGTTGCGTTTTTTGCCGCGCAGCAGCCAGCGTTTGCTGGGGGCGCCGGCGTCCTTTTCGAAATAATCCACCCGTTGCGGGATCGCGGTGGCGGGGTCGATCCAGCTGATACGCTTCCGGTACACCGAATCGCCGGCCTCCAGCGGCACGCTTTCGAGCACCTCGCACAGGAGGCCGTTTTCGGTCTGCTTGCCGAGCAGGCGGTGGCGGTCCCTGGACGGCTTGCGTTCCTGCAGATCCTCGAAATACAGGTCGGAGCCGACAAAGCGCCCGCCCTTGCGGTCGCTGGAAATGCGCCGCACCCGGTCGAGCGCCGGCAGGTACAGCCACTGGTCGGTACTGCCGTCGGTCTTGTCGATGCTGAGAAGACCGGTTCCCGCGATATCTTCGGGATCGAGAAAGCGGATCAGGTTGGCGGTTTCACCGCCCGACTTGTCGAGACGGTAGGTGACGAGTTCGCGGATGCGCGGCGCGCGGCCTTTCTCGGTGAGCACCATGCGGCCGAGCGTGGTGAGGTCGCGCCCGTTGGGGCGATCGTGGACTTTCTGCGCGAGGTCCGCGGCCTCGTCCGCATGCGCGGCGGCGGCGCCGAGCAGCAGCGTCAGCATCAGGAAACGGATGATGTTCAGCAGGGGGCTTGGAGGTGCCATGGGTTTTACGCGCACGTGATACCTTATGACCAACGGATCGCCAGCCCCGAACTTTACCGCAAAACCGGACCGGCACCGACCGCCCCGGCACAGCCGCGGGCTCCGGCGCTGCGCTGGATTTCAGGGTTTGCCTATGATAAAAAGACAACGAAGTCCCCTATTAAGGATGCCAAGATGACGTCGACGACACTGGAACTGCTTCAGAAATACAGCGTGCCTGGCCCGCGCTACACGTCGTACCCGACCGCGCCCTATTTCCGCACCGATTTCGGCGAGGCGGACTGGGCCGCGGCACTGACCGCGTCGGCGGCGGATCGCGGCCTCTCGCTGTATGCCCATATTCCGTTCTGCGATTCGCTCTGCTACTACTGCGGCTGCAATATGGTGGCGACGCGCGACTACAGCAAAACCCAGCCCTATCTGGCCTATCTCGATCAGGAAATGGCGCGCACTGCGCAACGGGTCGACCCGACGCGGGTGGCGCGCCAGTTGCACTGGGGCGGCGGCACGCCCACCTATCTCAATCCTGGCGACATCCGCCGCCTGATGGCGATGATGCGCCAGCATTTCACCCTCGCCCCGGATGCCGAAATCAGCTGCGAGGTCGATCCGCGCGAACTGACCCGCGCGCACCTCGAGGCGCTGCGCGAATCCGGCTTCAACCGCCTGTCGTTCGGCGTACAGGACATGGACCCGGCGGTGCAGCAGGCGGTCAACCGCATCCAGTCCGCGGCCCTGATCCAGCAAGTGCTCGACTGGTCGCGCGAACTGGGCTTCTCCAGCATCAACCTGGATCTGATCGTAGGGCTGCCGAAGCAGACCGTGGCGAGTTTTTCCCGCACTCTGGAACAGGTGGTGGCGTGGGCGCCCGACCGCCTTGCGGTGTTTTCCTATGCCCACGTGCCATGGCTGAAAAAGCACCAGAACCTGATTCAGGAGGCCGATCTTCCGGATTCCGCGATGCGCCTGGGCCTGCATCAGGCGGTGAACGAGGCGCTGGGGGCGGCGGGCTACGTCAACATCGGCTTCGATCACTTTGCCCGCCCCGAGGACGAACTGGTGCGTGCGCAGCGGAACAAGACGCTGTGGCGCAATTTCCAGGGCTACACCACGCACAAGGACTGCGACATCCTCGCCTTCGGCGTGTCCGGCATCAGCCAGACGGCGGACGTGTACATGCAGAACGAAAAGAACCTCAAGCGCTACGAGGAACGCATCGCGGCGACCGGGCTTGCGGTCGAACGCGGCCTGAAGCTCAGCCGCGACGACCAGATCCGGCGCGATGCCATCACCCGCGTGATGTGCGATCTGGAACTCGACTTCGCCGCCTTCGGCAGTGAATGGGGTATCGGGTTCAGCGACTATTTCGCCGATGCGCTGGCCGAGCTGCGCCCGCTGGCCGACGACGGACTGGTGACGATCGCCGCCGACAGGATCAGCGTCACTCCCAGCGGCCGCCTGTTCCTGCGCAACATCGGCATGTGCTTCGACCGCTATCTGAAGCAGGCCGCCGGCGAAAAGCCGCGCTATTCGCGCACGGCCTGAGCCGTCAGCAGCAGCCGCTGCCGTCGTCGCGCTTGGGGCAGCCCTCGGGCCGGCTGCGGGGTGGCAGCGGGCAGCGGTTGATCTCGTCGGCGCTGCGCTGGAAGTAGCAGGTCATGGCGCTGGAAGCGATGCCGAGCAGCCAGAAGACAAAGAACCCGACGGTGTAGGCGGCGATGCGCTGATCGAACAGCGCCTCGCCGTGATAGGTGATTTCCAGCGGGTCGAACAGGGTGGTGAAGACGATGTCGGCCACTCCGGCAACGAGAAAGGACGGCCACAGTATGTGGATCAGGCGCTTCGGCATGGCGTGCTCCTCGTGGCGGCCGGTCATTCTTCCGGGCTGTTCATCTTGCGCTTGTACCAGCTCAGCAGGGTGATCGCCATGCCGATGATGAAGAGGATGGTGAACAGGCTCAGCAGGCCGATCGGGCTGGTGAACAACAAATCGAGTACGACGTCCATTTCAGTCTCCCTCTGGTTGATGAACGATGGGTCCGGAAGCCGCCAGTGTGACGGCCCCGTCTAGTGGGGTATGCAGCACGCCGCCCAGGCGCCAGGTGGCTTCATGGTCGGCCAGTTGGATCTGCCATTTGCCGGCGGGCAGCAGGGGCAGCGCCGCGCGATAGCGGCCGCCGCCGATGTGATCGAGGGTGAGGATTTGATCCATGCCCTGGCGGGTGGGATGCGCCAGGGTGAGCGTCAATTGCCCGGGGTACGTCTGCATGCGTCCGCCCAATGCCAGCGCCAGGACGCCGTTTTCATTCTTCACGGTGGCGGTCAGCGCCAGCGCGCGGGCGGCGTCGTCGCGCGCCAGCGTCTGGTTGATGGCCAGCCCCGCCTTGTAATAGTCGCCAACCACCAGGCCGTCGGCGCTGGTGGCCGCGATCCACACGGTGACGAGTCCGGCGACGACTGCGCTGGCGGGCAGGCTGATGAGGAACCAGGGCCAGGGTTCGCGATACCAGGGTTTGGACTGCAAGGCAGGGTTCATCATGGCGCTCACCGGTTGAAGAATTTGGTTGCGACGGCCTGCCGGATGCGCGGATCGTCGATCGCCTGCACCGTGAAGGTCACCTCGATCGAGCGGCCTTTCAGTTCGACGGGATCGGCAATCAGGCTGACCGGAATGTCTACCGTCTGCAGGGGCGCAGCAGCGATTTCGCGCGCGGCGGCCACTACCTGCAGGCCGGCGATGCCCTGCGCGCTGATCGTGTAGCGATGCGGCCGGCCGTCCTTGTTGATGAGTTGCAGGCGGTAGACGTTCTCGATCATGCCCTCGTCGGTTTCCTTCGACAGCGCCACGCGGTCGCGCACCACATCGACGCGCAGCGGCACGCGGGTGGCGAGACTCCAGACGAAGGCGCCGGAGATTATCGCCAGCAGCACGGTGTAGATGACGGTGCGCGGGCGCAGCACGTGTTTGAGGATGCTGCTGTCCGGGTAGTTGCCCTTTACCACGTTCTCGGTGGTGTAGCGGATCAGGCCGCGCGGATAGCCCATCTTGTCCATGATCTGGTCGCATCCATCGATGCAGGCGGCGCAGCCGATGCATTCGTACTGCAGGCCGTTGCGGATGTCGATGCCGGTGGGACAGACCTGCACGCAGACTTCGCAGTCGACGCAGGTGCCCAGCCCGGCCGCCTTGTAGTCGGTCTTCTTGCTGCGCGGACCGCGCGGTTCGCCGATCGAGCTGTCGTAGGTCACGGTCAGCGTGTCGGAATCGAACATCACGCTCTGGAAGCGCGCATAGGGGCACATGTACTTGCACACCTGCTCGCGCATGAAGCCGGCGTTGCCCCAGGTGGCGAAGCCGTAGAAGAGGATCCAGAACGTCTCCCAGGGGCCGAGGCTCATGCTCGCCACTTCGGCGGCCAGCGTCTGGATCGGGGTGAAATAGCCGACGAAGGTGAAGCCGGTCCATAGCGCGATCAGCATCCAGGCCAGGTGCTTGAGGCCGCGCCGGCGCAGCTTGTTGGCGTTCCACGGCGACTTGTCGAGCTTCCGGCGCGCGAGGTGGTCACCCTCCAGCCAGTTTTCCACCCACATGAAGATTTCCGTATACACGGTCTGCGGACAGGCGTAGCCGCACCACAGCCGGCCGGCGACGGCGGTGAACAGGAACAGCGCCAGCGCCGACAGGATCAAAAGGCCGGTGAGATAAACGAAATCCTGCGGCCAGAACACCAGGCCGAAGATGTAGAACTTGCGCGCGGCGAGGTCGAACAGCACCGCCTGGCGGCTGTCCCATTGCAGCCAGGGCAGGCCGTAATACAGCGCCTGGGTCAGCAGCACCAGCGCGATGCGCCAGTTGGCGAACACGCCATGCACCGAGCGCGGCTGGATTTTTTGCCGGATCGCGTAGAGCTGCTGCTCGATCGGCGCGTCGGCGGGGGCGGGCTGCTTGTCGTCTGTCACTGCTTTCATCCGTTAAGGCTGAGCCGCCTGAGCGTACTGGGACAATACGCTCAGGCGGCTCGCCGGGAATATTCCGGCGAGCGCCCGTTGCTTACTGCTGTTGCGACAGACCGTACACGTAGGCCGCCAGCAGGTGCAGCTTGGCTTCCTTGTTCGAGGTGGTGCCGAGCGTCTGCGTCATGGCCGGCATCACGCCGTTGCGGCCTTTGGTAATGGTCTCGATGATCGTGGCCTCGCTGCCGCCATACAGCCACACCTTGTCGGTGAGGTTGGGCGCGCCCAGGGCCTGCATGCCGGTGCCGTCGGGCATGTGGCAGGCGGCGCAGTTTTCGGCGAATTTCACCTTACCTGCGGCTGCCAGCGCGGCGTCGTGCTTGCGGCCCGACAGCGACAGCACATGGTTGGCCACTTCCTTCGTCCCTTGCGGGCCGAGCATTTCGCCCAGCGCGGGCATGATCCCGCTGCGGCCACCGGTGAGGGTGGCGACGATGGTGTCGGGGTCGCCGCCATAGAGCCAGTCGTGGTCGGTCAGGTTGGGGAAGCCCCTGGCGCCGGTCGCATCGGAGCCGTGGCACTGCGAGCAGTAGGTCAGGAACAGGTTCCTGCCGATGGCACGCGCCTCCGGATCGGCGGCCACGCTGGCGATGTCCTGCTTCATGAACCTGGCGTACACCGGCTGAAACCTGGCTTCGGCGGCCTTCACCTCGGCCTCGTACGCGCCGCTGGAGGTCCAGCCCAGAACGCCGGCGAAGTTGCCCAGCCCCGGCCACAGCAGCAAGTAGGCCACCGCAAATACCAGGGTGCCGTAGAACAGCCCCAGCCACCAGCGCGGCAGCGGATTGTTCAGATCCCGCAGGTCGCCGTCCCAGGTGTGCTCCATCAACTCGGGCTTTTCGCCGGGCGCCAGTTTGCGGGTGGTCTGCGAGCGGAGAAACACCCAGGTGCCGATAATGCTCACCACGGTGATGACGCTGATGTAAATCGGCCAGAAGCCGTGTGTGAAATCGCTCATTGCTTGTCTCCTTGCTTGGTGGGAGCGTCGTCTTCGCTGAAAGGCAGCTTGCCCGCGTCTTCGAAACGCTTCTTGTTGCCTTTGCTGTAGGCCCACCAGACGATGCCGATGAACACCAGGATGAAGACGACTGTGACGATGCCGCTGATCGTTCCGCTGTCCATGGCTGCCTCAGATCCTGGGGGCGTGGGTGCCCAGCACCTGCAGGTAGGCGATCAGCGCCTCGAGTTCGGTCTTGCCTTCCAGCGCGGCCGGCGCGGCGGCGATTTCCTGCTCGGTGTAGCCGTGGCCGACGATGTTCAGCGTGCGCATCTTGGCCTGGATGGCGGCATCCTTGAGCGGACGGTCGAGCCAGGGGTAGGCGGGCATGTTGGATTCCGGCACCACGTCGCGCGGATTCATCAGGTGAGCCGTATGCCAGGCGTCGGAATAGCGCCCGCCGACGCGATGCAGATCGGGGCCGGTGCGCTTGGAGCCCCACAGGAAGGGCCGGTCGTAGACGAATTCGCCCGCCACCGAATAGTGGCCGTAGCGTTCGGTTTCGGCGCGGAACGGACGGATCATCTGCGAATGGCAGCCGACGCAGCCCTCGCGGATGTAGATGTCGCGCCCCGACAGCTGCAGCGCGGTGTAGGGCTTCAGGCCCGCCACCGGGGTGGTGGTGGAGGTCTGGAAGAACAGCGGCACGATCTGCACCAGGCCGCCGACGCTGACGATGAGGATGGTCAGCACGATCAGCAGGCCGAGGTTCTTTTCGATAGTTTCATGCGAAATCATGTTCGGTCTCCTTAGGCGTGGACGGCTTGCGGAATGGCGGCGTCATTGACGACCCGCCCGATGTGCACGGTCTTCCAGACGTTCCAGGCCATCATCAGCATGCCGCTGAAGAACAGCACGCCGCCCAGCAGACGAATGCCGTAGAACGGATACATGGTGTTGAGCACCTGGGCGAAACTGTAGGTCAGCGTGCCGTCGGCGTTGGCCGCGCGCCACATCAGGCCCTGCGCCACCCCGGCGATCCACATCGAGGCGATATACAGCACCACGCCGATGGTGGAGAGCCAGAAATGCCATTCGATCATCTTGGTGCTGTACATCGATTCGCGGCCGTACAGGCGTGGAATCAGGTAGTACATCGAGCCGATCGTGATCATCGCCACCCAGCCGAGCGCGCCGGAATGCACGTGGCCGACAGTCCATTCGGTGTAATGCGACAGCGCGTTCACCGTCTTGATCGCCATCATCGGGCCTTCGAAGGTCGACATGCCGTAGAACGACAGCGCGGTGACGAGGAACTTCAGGATCGGGTCGGTGCGCAGTTTGTGCCATGCGCCCGACAGCGTCATGATGCCGTTCATCATGCCGCCCCAGGAAGGCGCCAGCAGCATCAGCGAGAACACCATGCCGAGCGACTGCGCCCAGTCCGGCAGCGCGGTGTATTGCAGATGGTGCGGGCCGGCCCACATATAGATGAAGTTGAGCGACCAGAAGTGCACGACCGACAGGCGGTAGGAATAGATCGGGCGGCCAGCCTGCTTGGGGATGAAGTAATACATCATGCCGAGGAAGGCGGTGGTGAGGAAGAAGCCCACCGCGTTATGGCCGTACCACCATTGCACCATCGCATCCTGCACCCCGGCATACAGCGAGTAGGACTTGGTCAGGGTCACCGGCAGTTCCAGGTTGTTGACGATATGCAGGATCGCGATGGTCAGGATGTAGGCGCCGAAGAACCAGTTCGAGACGTAGATGTGCTTGGTCTTGCGCTTGGCGATGGTGCCGAAGAACACCAGCGCATAGGCCACCCACACCAGCGTGATCAGGATGTCGATCGGCCATTCCAGCTCGGCGTATTCCTTGGTGCTGGTGTAGCCCATCGGCAGGGTGATGGCCGCCAGCACGATCACCGCCATCCAGCCCCAGAAGGTGAAGGCCGCCAGCTTTTCTGCCCACAGCCGTACCTGGCAGGTGCGCTGCACGATGTAGTACGACACTGCGAACAGACCCGAACCGCCGAAGGCGAAGATGACGGCGTTGGTGTGCAGCGGACGCAGGCGGCCATACGACAGCCATTCGATCCCATAGGTTAATTCCGGCCAGATCAGTTGCGTCGCCAGGGTCACCCCGACCAGCATCCCGACAATCCCCCACACCACCGTCATGATGGCGAACTGGCGGACGACCTTATAGTTGTAGGTTGTCGCTTCCATACACGTCTCCCGTGATTGATAACTGGATTAGCACATGCAGATACGATGATATCTGCATATGTGGATAAATATATCTATTTAAGATTGAATGTGTCAAGAAAGCGCGTTCAGGCGTGTGCGAACGATGAGGCCAAGTGTTGTTTGCTTGGGAAAATGCCATCCCTGCTCGATGTCGGGTTTGGGTTTGGATTTGGTATAGCCCAGTTCGCACACGATTGATATGCATCATGTTGCCGGACCGATGGCGCAGCGCACCGGCCGCGTCGGCTCATCCCCGCGCGAGCGGGGAATACAGCGGCACTATGTGCGACTCCCCGGTCTCACGGTCGGGCGTTGCTGGCCGCGGAAGTTTTGCGCCACGATCCACAGCGAGTTTCAATCCGCGCCCGGCCTCACGGTCGGGCGATGCTTGGAACGCGACCCCTTAGAGGTGATCGCGCAAGTAGTTTCAATCCACGCCCGGCCTCACGGTCGGGCGATGCCTCGCGGATTTCGTAGGGCTTGCCGGTTTTGCTGGTTTCAATCCACGCCCGGCCTCACGGTCGGGCGATGCCTCGGCCTTCGCCGGCGCTGGCGTCGCTCTATTTCGTTTCAATCCACGCCCGGCCTCACGGTCGGGCGATGCCATCGACGCCATCTGCCGCGCCTACGGCTTGCAGTGTTTCAATCCACGCCCGGCCTCACGGTCGGGCGATGCGCCACACCGGCACCAGCCTGGGCGCATCCGAGTGGGTTTCAATCCACGCCCGGCCTCACGGTCGGGCGATGCTCCCAAATCTTGTACTTGGAACTGGCGTCCGTCTGTTTCAATCCACGCCCGGCCTCACGGTCGGGCGATGCGCGCCACCACGCCGGCATAGGTCGGGTGGTTGTTGTTTCAATCCACGCCCGGCCTCACGGTCGGGCGATGCTCTGCCAGCTTGTCGTCCTGGCTCTCCAGGGAAACGTTTCAATCCACGCCCGGCCTCACGGTCGGGCGATGCCGGCAAGTCCGGCCGCATCGACCTCAGCATCAGCGTGTTTCAATCCACGCCCGGCCTCACGGTCGGGCGATGCAGGCGAGGCCCATGTCTGATTCAATTTGCGATTGCGTTTCAATCCACGCCCGGCCTCACGGTCGGGCGATGCCCGCTTCCAGGGATGCCGGTTATCAGGGTGATCATGTTTCAATCCACGCCCGGCCTCACGGTCGGGCGATGCCCACACGGAATTTTTCACACCACTGATAGCAGACGGTTTCAATCCACGCCCGGCCTCACGGTCGGGCGATGCGTCGCCTCCGCCATTTCTCACGGCATGAGACAGCAGTTTCAATCCACGCCCGGCCTCACGGTCGGGCGATGCACCGCCGGATCTCTCATCAAAAATGCGATGAAAACGTTTCAATCCACGCCCGGCCTCACGGTCGGGCGATGCGGGATTACGCTGATGGCAGCAAAAGTGGCGGTGGGTTTCAATCCACGCCCGGCCTCACGGTCGGGCGATGCGTCTGGCAACGCCTCCCAATCGTCGTCAGTGGCGGGTTTCAATCCACGCCCGGCCTCACGGTCGGGCGATGCACGGCTTCGGACACGCTTCACTCCTTGATGACGTAGTTTCAATCCACGCCCGGCCTCACGGTCGGGCGATGCCCTTCAGGTCTTGCCCAGCCTCTTGCGTAGGAGGTGTTTCAATCCACGCCCGGCCTCACGGTCGGGCGATGCGTCATGCTTCAGTGCCATGCCGTTATGCCTTCATGTTTCAATCCACGCCCGGCCTCACGGTCGGGCGATGCGCCGAATTGCTGATTCTCAACTCAACCTGGAAGGTTTCAATCCACGCCCGGCCTCACGGTCGGGCGATGCGCTACGAGGGCGCGATGCGACTGGTGTTCCACGGGTTTCAATCCACGCCCGGCCTCACGGTCGGGCGATGCGCCATCGGCCTCCTGATCGACGACTACATCAATTGGTTTCAATCCACGCCCGGCCTCACGGTCGGGCGATGCCCCTCAGTGGTCATCTGCCGGCTGGTCAGCGACATGTTTCAATCCACGCCCGGCCTCACGGTCGGGCGATGCCGTTCCTGCGCGCCGGTTTCGATGCTGGCCAGAAGGTTTCAATCCACGCCCGGCCTCACGGTCGGGCGATGCTCGATGATGGCTACTTCTTGGTTTTGCCTTGGACTGTTTCAATCCACGCCCGGCCTCACGGTCGGGCGATGCGAAAACGGCATTTGCAGGCTGCAAATGGAAGGCGAAGTTTCAATCCACGCCCGGCCTCACGGTCGGGCGATGCATGACTGAGCCGAGCGTGGTGCGCCGAAAATGATGTTTCAATCCACGCCCGGCCTCACGGTCGGGCGATGCCCCTCCGCCGCCGTCCTCGCCTTCCTTGGATGAACCGTTTCAATCCACGCCCGGCCTCACGGTCGGGCGATGCCAGCACCACGCAATTGCAGCTGCGCGACACCGAAACCGTTTCAATCCACGCCCGGCCTCACGGTCGGGCGATGCTCGATGTAGATCGCTTCTGCGTTGGCGGGCTTGAGTTTCAATCCACGCCCGGCCTCACGGTCGGGCGATGCCCCGCGTAGTGGTCGAACCCCACATCCCACGCACCTGTTTCAATCCACGCCCGGCCTCACGGTCGGGCGATGCCCCAGCGCGGCGATGGTCTTCAGCCGCGTCTGCAAGTTTCAATCCACGCCCGGCCTCACGGTCGGGCGATGCCTGCTCTCCGTGCAGACACGCAGTGTCAGCGTGTGGTTTCAATCCACGCCCGGCCTCACGGTCGGGCGATGCTTCCAGCAGCACCGGGAAATCGCTGGTGGACTGGGTGTTTCAATCCACGCCCGGCCTCACGGTCGGGCGATGCGTCTTGAGGTCGCCCATCTGGCGGTTGATCGAGCCGTTTCAATCCACGCCCGGCCTCACGGTCGGGCGATGCGCGGTTGCAGGATTAGGGGCTGGTGCGACTATTTGTTTCAATCCACGCCCGGCCTCACGGTCGGGCGATGCGTCATGGGGTCGCCCTCGCCGCCCACGTCCCACGGGTTTCAATCCACGCCCGGCCTCACGGTCGGGCGATGCACCCGCGCGCCTTCAGCGACCCCGCCGACGCGATGTTTCAATCCACGCCCGGCCTCACGGTCGGGCGATGCCAAACTGCAGCCCCAGATCGCCGGCCTTTTTGCGGTTTCAATCCACGCCCGGCCTCACGGTCGGGCGATGCCTTGGTTGCGGTGATTGGGAAGCCCACGATCAGGCTGTTTCAATCCACGCCCGGCCTCACGGTCGGGCGATGCGCCATGGCGCTGACGCTGGACGACCTCTCCGAAGAGTTTCAATCCACGCCCGGCCTCACGGTCGGGCGATGCGACGACACCGACTGCACGCCGCAGGCCGCGTCGCAGTTTCAATCCACGCCCGGCCTCACGGTCGGGCGATGCAACGATTCGACGGCGAAGCCGAGGCCGAGCATGCCGTTTCAATCCACGCCCGGCCTCACGGTCGGGCGATGCTGCGGCAGGTCGTGTCCACGCCGTACTGATAGCTGTTTCAATCCACGCCCGGCCTCACGGTCGGGCGATGCTTGAATCGAACGTGCCATCGGACTTGTAGAACGGGTTTCAATCCACGCCCGGCCTCACGGTCGGGCGATGCCAAACTGCAGCCCCATCTCGCCGGCCTTTTTCCTGTTTCAATCCACGCCCGGCCTCACGGTCGGGCGATGCTCATGCTTCCAGTGATAGTGGCCCCGCCCAAGCGTGTTTCAATCCACGCCCGGCCTCACGGTCGGGCGATGCGCCATCGGCGCGGCCGTCGCCAGCACCTGGGACAAAGTTTCAATCCACGCCCGGCCTCACGGTCGGGCGATGCGCCATGGCGCTGACGCTGGACGACATGAGCGAAGAGTTTCAATCCACGCCCGGCCTCACGGTCGGGCGATGCCGCTTTCCTGGACGGCAACAGCGAGCCCTACCTGGTTTCAATCCACGCCCGGCCTCACGGTCGGGCGATGCCTCCAGCTGCAGCGCATGGGCGCGGTGGTGGGCAGTTTCAATCCACGCCCGGCCTCACGGTCGGGCGATGCGGGGCACAACACATCATCCGAGCGGGACCGCGCAGTTTCAATCCACGCCCGGCCTCACGGTCGGGCGATGCTGTCGCCTCCGGCGTCGTCGGCGCATTCCGCACCGTTTCAATCCACGCCCGGCCTCACGGTCGGGCGATGCCGGCAACTTCAATCTCGGCTGCCATCCAGCAGCCGTTTCAATCCACGCCCGGCCTCACGGTCGGGCGATGCATCGCGATCACGTTCTATCGCTCTCACACTTTCCTGTTTCAATCCACGCCCGGCCTCACGGTCGGGCGATGCATACGCCGTCCTACGACCCCGCCACCACATTGCTGTTTCAATCCACGCCCGGCCTCACGGTCGGGCGATGCGCGAGTTCTTCGGCGGCAGATTCTGACATGTCGCTGTTTCAATCCACGCCCGGCCTCACGGTCGGGCGATGCCGCAACGCCGTCGACGGCCGGGCCGCCCGTGGCGCCGTTTCAATCCACGCCCGGCCTCACGGTCGGGCGATGCGCCGCCAGCACACGCCAGCGGCAGGCCGTAAATCAGTTTCAATCCACGCCCGGCCTCACGGTCGGGCGATGCTCGGTACGTTCAAGATTCGCCATATCGTTGGCTGGTTTCAATCCACGCCCGGCCTCACGGTCGGGCGATGCGCTGGCGCACCGTCTCAATCACATCGCTTGCGTAGTTTCAATCCACGCCCGGCCTCACGGTCGGGCGATGCGCGCGCGGCCGAGGTCTGGATCTACGGCGACATCGGCGTTTCAATCCACGCCCGGCCTCACGGTCGGGCGATGCCGTCAACGAGACGCTGGCCGAAGTGTGGGAGGAGGTTTCAATCCACGCCCGGCCTCACGGTCGGGCGATGCGCAGCACGGCTGCCACGCGGGCGAGGATGAGTTCGTTTCAATCCACGCCCGGCCTCACGGTCGGGCGATGCGATCGGGCGCCCGAGCCACTGCTCGCAGTCTGCGAGGTTTCAATCCACGCCCGGCCTCACGGTCGGGCGATGCGAATGTCGTCGTACCGTCCTTGCTCTTCGGCGGTGTTTCAATCCACGCCCGGCCTCACGGTCGGGCGATGCGCCATGCGCCTGCCGTTCGACCAGGTGATCGACGTTTCAATCCACGCCCGGCCTCACGGTCGGGCGATGCCTGCGCGCGCGCAGTGGCTGGTGTGGCGCTTCGAGTCGTTTCAATCCACGCCCGGCCTCACGGTCGGGCGATGCGGTAAGGGGCGGCGCTTTAGCGCCGTCCCAGCGGTTTCAATCCACGCCCGGCCTCACGGTCGGGCGATGCCCTCGTCAGCATCATCGAAGGCGTAGACCTGCACGTTTCAATCCACGCCCGGCCTCACGGTCGGGCGATGCGCGCAAAAGCGGCGCACGATGCCGGAAATTGAGACGTTTCAATCCACGCCCGGCCTCACGGTCGGGCGATGCTAGGCGGTGGCGTTGTGCATGCCGGGCATCAGGCGTTTCAATCCACGCCCGGCCTCACGGTCGGGCGATGCTCACCCCCGTCGCCGCAGCCCCCGTCACCGGCGAGGTTTCAATCCACGCCCGGCCTCACGGTCGGGCGATGCGTGGCGCGGGGTGGTGCCGAGGATGACCTTGGGGTTTCAATCCACGCCCGGCCTCACGGTCGGGCGATGCTCTGCTGATGCTGCCGTGGCCGAGAGCCTGTACAAGCGTTTCAATCCACGCCCGGCCTCACGGTCGGGCGATGCGCCACACATGCAACCTGTTGATTGTTCTGTGCAGCGTTACAAGTTTCCGCGAACCTGCTTTGCGCCGCAATCTGGTGGCCATGTTTTGTGATGGTTGATTTCTTCAGGTTGTTAAAGAACAAAGAGTTACCGCATGCGCGAACTCGACGGGTTTGTGCCGTTGATGGGGGTTCGCGCGTCATATCACCAAGGGGCCTTCAAAATCGACGGACCGGAAACAGCCGTGTTGTTTGACGCGGAGTTCTACCGGCTCGGTGATGCGGTAGAAGCGCAGATTGTCTTGTTTCGGATCTATTTCATCCAGTAGTTCGCGCTCAAGTTGTTCGAACTGCATTTCGTTGACGGTACATTCGAAGACGGATTTTTGCACTCGCTGGCCGACGCGTTCGCAGGCCTTGGCGACGCGTCGCAGGCGTTTTCGGCCGGCGGCGGTTTCGGTGGAGACGTCGTAGGTAACGATGATGAGCATGGCCTATTTCGCCAGATAGGGCAGGTAGCTTTCCATTTCGCCGCGCAGGGTGCGCGCAATAAATCGCGCCTGAACGAAGGGCAAGAGCGCAAGCGGCAGTTTGGTTTCGGTGAGCGGGTGGGTGAGTTCTTCCTGCTTGCGTTCCTGCCAGGCAGTGACGACAGTACGGCGGCCACGGTCGTTGAGCATGACTGCGCCGCCTTCGCGCAGATCAAAATCGTCGGCACTGATTTGGCCGCGATTGATGAGGGTGAGGGCGAGACGGTCGCACAGAACGGCGCGGAATTCTTCCTGGAGATCAAGCGCAAGTGCGGCGCGGCCGGGACGCACGGCATGCAGAAAGCCGAGTTGCGGGTCGAGGCCCGCGGCTTCCAGCGCTGAACGGCAATCGTTCATGAGCATGGCGTAGAGAAAGGAAATCAGCGCGTTGAAGCGGTCGAGCGGTGGCCGGCGGGTGCGGCCGTTAAGCTGGAAATGTTCGCGTGCAGCGGTTTTTACGATGAGGTTGACCGCGGCAAAGTAGCCGCGCGCGGCTTCGCCTTCGACGCCGCGCAGTTCGTCCAGAGTGGTCGCGGCAGCGGCGGCGCGCAGCGAGGCGGCCAAGTTGTCGGTGGCACGGGTGATCTGTACCGCCTCTTGTTCGTTCGATGCCTCACGCGCGCCGCGCTGCAACACGCTGCGGCTGTTCTTGAGCTTGCCGGCGACGATGGCGCGGGCGAGTTCGATGTTGAAGGTCGCGTTGTCTGCCTGTCGGTGCTGGGCCTGGCGCAACAGGATGTTGCCGGAAACCGGACCTTCGAGCCGGGCCTTGAAACGGCCATGGTCGTCCAGCAGCACCAGGGACTTCCCCTCGTCGGCCAGGCGATGCATCAGTGCAGGCGACACCATGACGTTGCCAAAACACACCAGTCCGCCCAGATGATGCAGCGGTACCTGGAGTTTCTTTTCGTGTTCCACGTCGATACGCACGGTGGCGTTTTCAAGATGGGCATACGCCAGCGGGGTCATGACGTAGAGTGTGTTTTGGATGGTATGCAACTCATGCCTCCGGGTCGAATAGACTGTGCTGTTGTTGTCGCTGCCTGGTTCGGTCAGCGACGGCTTCAGGCTGGCAAATTTCTTTCAGGGAACATTCCCTGCATCGGGAATCGTTGACCGGCGGCGGCAGCACACCCGAGACAAGCATCGCGCGGATTGCATTCGCGGTATCGATTACCCGTGCCCTCAACTCCGGCGTGATGACGACTTCCCGCCGCCGGTGACTGCTGGCGTGGAAGATCGCGCCTTTGGGTACCGGGCGCCCGAGCATGTCTTCCAGACACATCGCCTGCGCGGCGAGTTGAAGGTCGTCGTGCAGCTTTTGCCGTTTCGCCCCGTGTTTGAACTCGACCGGGTACACCCTGCCATCCGGGTGGAATTCGACCAGGTCGGCCTTGCCGATAAGATTGAGTCGATCGCTCCACAGCGGCAGCGCGCGCTCCACCCGCACGCCGGACTTGATCTCGTAGCCCGGTGTGTCGACCAGATGGTGCACCGCCTGGCCCCGCGCCGTGTGGATGTTGTCGGCAAAGGCCTGCTCCAGATGAATCAGCCCGCATTGGCGAGGGCAATAGGCCCAGTGCTGGAGCGCGGAAAGGGGGATCGGGTCTGTCTCGGCCATGATGCGAGTGCTACCATTCCAACAAGAAATAATTTCTGGAGCGCGTCATGGCAGCGTTATTGAAAGAGATTGAAAACCAGGCCTTGCAGCTTTCGCCGCAAGAACGCGGCGAACTCATCCATCGCCTGATCGTTAGCCTGGAAGGGCCTGCGGAAGACACTCCCGAAGCCATTGCCCAGGCCTGGGACGAAGAAATCGTCCGGCGTGTAGCGGAAATCGATGCCGGCACTGCGGTGTTGATTCCGCACGAGCAAGTCATGGCGGAAATTGATGAAATGCTGAGAAAGTCCGGCAATTGAGGCTCGCTTGGCAAAGCCAGGCCAAGGTCGAATTTGTAGAGGCGCTGAAGTATTACCGCGATCAGGCCGGGCTCGACATTGCGCGTGATTTCAACCAAGCCACCATGCAAGCCGCGCAGCGCCTGCTCGAATATCCCGAGATGGGCGCCCAAACGGGCCACGGAGCAAGACGGTTTGTTCTGCACGATTACCCTTACACCCTGGTCTACCGCGTGATGCCCGAGACGATCATCATCGTTGCCGTCGCGCACCATGGTCGCCGCCCAGGGTATTGGGCGGGGCGGCGGTAGCGCAAGATTTTCAGAATCCCTCGATTTCCTCGGGCTTCAGCCCATCCAGATTGGCGAGTTCATAACTTCCATCGGCATTCACGGTCAGGGTGCGGTGTACCTTGGCAGAAGAGTGTTGTCCTGCTTTGCAGTTGTGCCGCCACCAAACGACTTTCAGAACTTCCATGCTGCCCGCAGGCCGGGCGGCGGCGTCGTCATTCTCGAACAGCCTGGGTAGAGCCTGCTTGATCGCCTCAGCATCCGCATCAGTGAAGCCGGTTTTTTCAGCCAGTTGGGGATTCATGCTGCCGTAGAACCTGTAAATGCCTTGATCGACACGATGCTTCATACCCATCGTATCGGAACCGCGCTTTGAGCCATCACCTTCGCCACTCACGCTTTTGGTGATTTGCAGGCTGGAAATATCGATGGGCTCGACGCTAAAAGCAGATTGGATGGTGACAGGTCCACGTATACCGATGGAAACACCAGTATCGCCCTCGGCATCTGATCCGTCTTCGTTTTTCTTGCCTGCTTTCTTGTTGCTCTTGAGCGCGAAAAGCTGGCCGAAGGCGCGCACGTCCAGCCACTTTTTGCACGCCAGATCGGCGGTCTTGTCTGAGCCCAATTCCTTGCCAAGCCCGGCTTCAGCTCGGGCGCGCAGACTCTTGGCGTCGTCGGCCTTGCGATCGTCTGACTGCACGAAAATCATATTGCCGTCGTCGTTGCGGCCCGCATCGATCCAGCGCTCCAGCAGACGGTCGCGGAGTTTCCGCTTGATTGATACGTCGCTCATTTCGCCGTAGTTCGAGTAGTCGGTGCGTGGGCGGTTGCCGTTCAGCGGGTCGCCGTTCGGATTGGCGTTGGTGACGCGAAAGATCACGGCGAAGTCGATTTTGTTTTGCAGGGTGCTCATGTGTGTGTCCTCGTGAATTATTCGGCAGGGGTGTCGTCATCGTTGGCAGCGGTGGCTTCGGCTTTGGGTGGCTTCAGCGCCTGGCGCTGGCAGTGGTAGCCGAGCAGGAATTCGCCGGAAAGCTTGGTGTCGCGCAAGAAATCTTCGGGCTCGAACAAGCAGAGAATTTCATCAATGACGCGCATCCGTTTGATGAGAAACCCTTTGCCTTTGGCTGACGCATTCAATCTGGATTTGTATGGCGATAGAGCAAGCTCAACCGTTCGCCAAGTTGAAACAGGACGGTCAGCAAATCGCTGCATGAAGCGAGCAGCGGTTGTTTCGCGTCCACTCTCAGCGGTTGTGAGTGCGTAACCCTCGATATTTTCAGCGAGAGCCAGCAAACGCCCATACAGATAATCCCGGCTGCGCCGGTCGGTTTCCAGTGCCATCTCGTACCCCTCGTTTTTGAAAGCGCCCCGGTACAAACCGCAGGCGATACCCAGAAATTTTTCCCACTCCCAGCGTTCCAGCCCGACCCGATTGCAGGTGCGGCGTATCGTCGATTCAAGGAGGTCACGCGGAAACGCTTGTCCATCGACGATGCACGGTAGCAAGCGTTCGATAGTGGCTTTTTTGAGCTTGTCGTCAAGGCGACGACCATACGCGGCCTCGGCAATATCGTGCGGTGCAGGCGCGCCCACGAAGTGCTTGTCCTTGCCGAAGTTCTGATGCCAGGCGAAGTCGGTATGCCAGCGCTCGATACGCGCGAGAAACTCCGAGCCGGTCAGCTCGCGGTAAAAGGTGATCGCCATCCGTCCGGGCGTGGCGGAATCCAGACCCATTACGACGATATCGTCGGTCGGGCCGAGTCGGGCGCGATAGCCTTTCATCGCCAGATTCAGGCGTTTGGCGAAGGCTTGCCCCGCATCGGCATCCACGATGACGGTGGGCGAATCTGTCGCGTCGATGCCTGCGAGTAGCAGCGTGAGCGAACTGCCGAAAGGGTCGGGGATTGGAGCTCCGCCAACCGCCCACGAGACGATGACCTGATCGCCGTTGCGGTAGGCCTGACGCTGGATCAGCCAGCGCAGTGCGTTGTGGGCTTTTTGCGTGACTTCATAACCGACGCCGCAGGCTTGCTGGCCGGTGTCGTCGGTAAACCGGCCTCGAAAGGTGTAACCCGAACTGTCGTTGGCGCTGATGAGTTTTGCGCCGTCGCCCGCGTGGCGAATGCGCTTTGGATGGCTCGAAGCCAGGTTGACCCCGGTTTCGCCTGTCACCATGCAGACGCCTGGCGTTGCCTTGGTGCTGGCATCGTATTTCGCCCAAGCTACGTGCAAGCTTTCGTCTTCCCAGACTGCCGTGCATGGATTTTCCGGCTCCCGGACACGCCAGCGTATGAATGCGTTCCCTTGGTCGCGTTGCTTGGTCTTTTGATCTGGCGTCAGAATCCTAAAAATATCCGGGGTGGGGGTGTCCGCATTCCAGTTTCCGAGTAGCTTGCCATCATTCCCAGCATGCAGGATTTTTTCCCGCACAAGATCGGCAACAATCTCGCCTTTACGCACGTAGGCGAGTACGGCCTCTGCCTTGAAGTGACGATGCTCCGAAGCACACCAAGTGGACAATAGGGTTTCATAACCTTTGACGATTTCCCCTTTCTTGTTTGTGTGGTCGCTGTAGTACGGTGCTTTATTTCCGCCCCATTTCTGATAGTCAGCTGCGCAATATTGGACTTTGTCGCAAAGTGGATGAGGTGCGCATTTGTTGGTTCTCCCGGCAGATTCTTCAGTCGCAGGGACTACGGTTTCCTGCTTGCCAATGAACTGAGCAGATTTGAAGTTGCCGGCTATGTCGATTGTAATTTCCACATGTGCTTGCTGGTAAGTGTGGCTGATCGGTAGCAAAGGCTCCGATCCGTCCGGCTCGTGCCCTTTGCATTGTTCGTAGGTTTCGTAGAGCTTCTGTATCCAGCTCATCTCACACTCCCAGCTCGGCGGCGTCGATTTCGACGCTACGCAATTTGCCCTTGCCGAATTGCTTCGCGGTCATGGGGCGTATGGTTTTGCGGATGTCGCAGGCTTCTGGCCTTGGGAACCACACATGACCGAACTCCATGACGGGTCGCCAGAAGCGCGCGCTGAGCACCGCTTCGCCGGTCTCGTCGGGGTAGCCGAAGCCGTGGAAAGTCAGGCCATAGTCCATGCGGTCGATACTGTCGTAGTGACCCGCCCCCGAACCGAACTCGCAGGGCTCGACATAGCCTTGGCAATCGCGCGTGCCAAGAAAAATGTCCTGTCGTCCGCCGAGTTCCAGCATGCGCCGGGCGATGGCGAAGTGCTTGCCATCGATACGATCGTCAGCCAGCCCGGGCTGGTGCTCATTCCACTCGAAATGCGCGCGAACCTGATATTCGACATCCGCGAGGAAGGTGTAGATGGCGAGCGTATTTCCGCCGCCGTAGTCGAGCGGCTTCGTGCCTTTGGTCTGGGTGCGGATCGGTTTCATCACCCGCACTTCGTCGATGACCCAGATGAAGGTCGGCTTCCAGTAGATCGACTTGGCGATGCCTTTGAGTGCTTCGTACGTCGGCAGGTGGTACGAGCATTTTTCGCCGCCGATACGGGTGAGCGGATCGGTGAAGAGCGCATGGCGCGCGCTGACCTTGAATTCGATGTTGTTACGGTGAGACACAGAGAACCTCCATCAAACCTTCGGGGTTGTCGGAAAGGCCGAATTCCTCGCTGTAGTAGCGGGCGTCGGCCAGATACAGAATGCCGGTTCCGTCCTGAATTTCGTGCACGGCGTTCGTCTTGCTCAGGGCTTCCAACTGCTGCGGCAGCACATTGACGCTGTATTGCTGCGCGCGGCGCAGAAGCTCGAATTCCTTGTCGGGAAAGTAAGCCGCGCACAACTCGGCGATGAGCGCTTTGCCAGCTTCACCGTGCGGCACGATTACGCCGCGCGTCGGGGCGTCGATGGCTTTGAAGGCGCGCGCGGCGCTCATGAAAGATTGCCGCAGGAAGCGCGTCGGGGCCCGTCTGTTGTGGGTGCGCGCGTAATCGCTGACGGCGCGCGGGTTGTCCGACAGCAGATTGAGCAAGGTATCGTCGCGCCCGAGCGCATTGCCGGATACGGGGTAGCTCATTTCGCCGGCGCGCTGGAAGAAATAGTTGGTGTAGTACCAGGCCATTGCTTCCGGGCCGATGCGGTTCGAGCCGTATTTTTCCGGGTCGGTGTCGTAATCGTCGAGCACGCGATTGGCTTTCTCCCGCCCGATCAAAATGTCCGGCAGCTTGCTCAGGTTCTCGTCTTCGTCGCGCGGGTTGACGACATACACCTTGCCGCAGTCGAGCCGACCGTTGCGATTGCAACGCCCTGCCGCCTGCGCGATGGAATCGAGCCCGGCCGCATAACGGATCACGGAAGCAAAATCGACATCGACTCCAGCTTCGATCAATTGCGTGCTGAGGCACAGGGTTGGCAACGGCGGGATCGTGTCCAGACGGCTGCGGATTGCATCGAGCTTCGCTTTCCGATGAGCGGGGCACATGCTGGTGCTGAGGTGAAAAACGGCCGCGCCTGGATGGCTCCGGCACAGGCGGTAGAGCGCCTGCGCGGCCTTTTTCGTGTTCACAATCACGAGGCAACTGCCGACCGCTTCGACTTGCTCCCGAGCCAACGTCGCGATTTCTTCCTGCGACCAGCCACCCGGCTTGCGATGATTCATAACTTCGACACGCTTCAGATCGTCGAACAACTGCCGCACGTCGCGGATGAGTTCGTTGCCGGGCGGTATGCGGATTGCGCCCTTGGCCGCATCGACCCGATCCAGCAGCGGCTGGGTGGCGGTGCAGAGCACGACCGTGCTGCGGCAGTGGTCGGCGAGGAAGTTCATCGCGTTGTTGAAAAGATGCACGCAACGCACGGGCAGGCTTTGGATTTCATCGAAGACCAGCACGGCATTGGCGAGCTGGTGCATCCGCCGTGCGCCGCGCGTGCCTGCGCCGAATAGTGTTTCCAGCAGTTGAACCATTGTGGTGTAGACGACCGGCGCGTCCCAGTTTTCGGAGAGGATTTTGCTGCGCCAGGTCTGATCTTCGGGCGTGAGGTTGGAGTGGTGCTCCAGAACCACGCTGCCCGCTTCGATGCCTTCGGGTTCGAGTATCTTACGGACGACCTCGGCGTTCTGGTCGATGATGGACGTGAACGGTATAACGTAAATGACACGGTCGAGATCGTGTTTGTGCGCATGGTGAAGCGCGAAGCGCAGGCTCGCCAGCGTCTTGCCGCCGCCGGTCGGTACGGTGAGCGTGTAGATGCCGGTGTCGCGCGTGGCGGCTTCGAGGCAGTGACGCGATATTTGCTGTCGCAAATCGTCGATGGGCTGGACTGGCGTGAAATTCGCCAGATGCGATTCGAGTCTCGCGATGAGCGTTTGCCACGGCGTGTAATTCCCGCGCAGGCGTCTCCGGGCGCGCACCGGATGCTCGAAATCCGCTGTGTCGATGCGGTCGGCGTCGATCAGGCAACTGAACAGCGCGCGCACCAGCAGGCCGATCTGTTGTTTGTAAACGGGGCTGCTTCTTTTTTCCTCTGCGGTATTACCGGCGACAGCCCCAAGAATTTTGCTGTCCCAAGCCAAGAATGCCTGGGTGATTTCAGGTTGTTTGAGGAGATGGCGCGCTTCGTCTAAAAGTACCGGGTCGGCCTTGCCGAGCGCTTCCTGCAAGTGTGTTTTGTCAGCCGATTTCGACATGCGTTTGGCAAACCCGTCTTCCGTAGGTTGCCCTAGGGAAGCGCTGAACAATTCACTTTTGAGTACGTTTCAACGCGTTCCTGGATAAACGAACCGTCAAGCCGCCGGTTTTTCTGGTTATTCGGTGGAT
>NCIH01000021.1:0-32393 GCA_002281975.1 Hydrogenophilales bacterium 17-64-11
CATGCTGTTCATCACCGCCGGCATGGGCGGCGGCACCGGCACCGGCGCCGCGCCGGTGGTGGCCGAGGTCGCCAAGGAGCTCGGCATTCTCACCGTGGCGGTGGTGACCAAGCCCTTCATGTTCGAAGGCAAGCGCGTGCGTGCCGCCAACGCCGGCATCGAAGCGCTGGCGCGCCACGTCGATTCGCTGATCATCATCCCCAACGAAAAGCTGATGCAGGTGCTGGGCGACGATGTCTCCATGCTGGACGCCTTCAAGGCCGCCAACAACGTGCTGCACGGCGCGGTCGGCGGCATCGCCGAAGTCATCAACTGCCCCGGCCTGGTCAACGTCGACTTTGCCGACGTGCGCACCGTGATGAGCGAAATGGGCATGGCGATGATGGGCTCGGCGCTGGCCAGCGGCGAAAACCGCGCGCGCATCGCCGCCGAGCAGGCCGTCGCCAGCCCGCTGCTGGAAGACGTCAACCTGGCCGGTGCGCGCGGCGTGCTGGTCAACATCACCGCATCCTCCACCGTGAAGATGCGCGAGATCCACGAGGTGATGGACACCATCAAGAGCTTCACCGCCGAGGAAGCCACCGTCATCGTCGGCCAGGTGCTCGACGACAGCATGGAAGAGGGCCTGCGCGTCACCATGGTCGCCACCGGCCTCGGCAACCCGGTTGCCCGCCAGCAGCCGAAGCCGATGCAGATCATCCGCACCGGCACCGACGATGCGCCGATGATGGTGGGCGGCAGCGAAGAGCTGCCCAGCGTGATGACCAGCCGCCGCAGCCGCACCATCCAGGCGATGACCGATTCCGGCATCGACACCCTGGACATTCCGGCCTTCCTGCGCCGCCAGGCCGACTGAGCCGGTGCAATGGGAATGCTTCGCTTTGCCCGGGAGCCGTCCGCGGACGGAACCCGGGCAAACCGCTGCCCGCCTGCGCGAGCGGTTAAAATGACAAAATGATCAAGCAACGCACCCTGAAAACACCGGTCAAGGCCACCGGTGTCGGCCTGCATTCCGGCGTCAAGGTCGAGATGACCCTGCGCCCGGCCGGACCCGACAGCGGCATCGTGTTCCGGCGGATGGACCTCGATCCGCCCGCCGAACTCAAGGCCGACCCCTATCTGGTCACCGACACCCGGCTGTGCTCGATGCTCGAGTCCGGCCCCGCCAAGGTGTCGACCGTCGAGCATCTGATGTCCGCGCTCGCGGGGCTGGGCATCGACAACCTGCTGGTCGACCTCACCGGCCCCGAAATTCCCATCATGGACGGCTCCTCGGCGCCGTTCGTGTTCCTGCTGCAATCCGCCGGCATCGTCGAACAGGACGCCGCCAAGCGCTACGTGCGCATCACCCGGCCGATCGAAGTGCGCGACGGCGACAAGTGGGCGCGCTTCGTCCCGCACAACGGCTTCAAGGTCGAATTCACCATCGACTTCAAGCACCCGGTGTTCGACAGGAGCGGCAAGACCGTCAGCATCGACTTTGCCGACACCGCCTATACGAAAGAGGTCGCGCGCGCCCGCACCTTCGGCTTCATGCACGAGGTCGAGGCCCTGCGCAACAGTGGCCTGGCACTGGGCGGCTCGCTCGACAACGCCATCGTCATGGACGAATACCGTGTGCTCAATCAGGACGGATTGCGCTACGACGACGAATTCGTCAAACACAAGGTACTCGACGCCATCGGCGACCTGTACCTGCTCGGCCATCCCGTCATCGGCGCCTTCGAGGCCTACAAATCCGGCCACGCGCTCAACAACGCCCTGCTGCGTGAACTGCTGCAACACCGGGAATCCTGGGAATTCGTCAGCTTCGCGCACGACGAGGACGTCCCCGCCGCCTTCCTGCACCTGCACCCCCTCGCGGCATGATTGTCATTCGTCTGCTGATCGTCGCCCTGCTGATCGCGGTGGCGGCGCTCGGACTGGCGTGGCTGTTCACCGGCAACCGCACATATCTCGGCCATATCGGCCGCGTGCTGCGCTTTGCGCTCATGGTCGGCTTGATTGCCGCGCTGTTTTATGTGGTGGAGCGCTTGGTGCTGCGCTGAGCCGGGCAGCCACGTGGCGCAGGCCGCACGCGATTTGTAATCCATTGGATTATACTCGGGCGAGTGGAGGCTTGCCCGGGCGCCGGAGCGGGCGTAACGAACTGCCCGCGGCCTGGTTGAACGCGGCCTCGGCGGGCTGGAAGGTAGAACATGCGTGTATTTCAAGGCAACAGCCAAGAGGGGGCCGCAGCGGCCGCCCATGCCAAAGACGAACCGGCCGGGATCGTCGAATATCGCCCGTACGAGGTCGACGTGGCAAACCTGCGCAGGCGCCTGGGGCTGACGCAGGCGCAGTTCGCCGCCCGCTTCGGATTTTCCGTCGCCACCTTGCGCCATTGGGAGCGGGGCGACAGGATCCCCCACGGCCCCGCCCTGGTGTTGCTGAACTTGATCGACCGGGTACCCGGGGCGGTGATGCGGGCTTTGGCGGCGTGAGGGAAATGCGCTGATGCAAGATCCCGAAGCCGGCATCAGCGGGGCGGCACGTGCCGCCCGGCGATTCGCCGCACCCGATATCGGGTCGAGCCTGGGCGCTCTTGGCACCCAGCGGATCATCGCCATCGGTTTCACCATGGTCCTGGTGCTGATGGTGATGCTGACCGGCCTCGGCCTTTCGCACATGGCGACGATCAAGGTGCGGATGGTGAATCTGGTCACCGAAAGCAACGTCAAGACCGAAAGCGTGTTCCAGATGCGCAGCCTGTCGCGCGAGCGCTTCGCCAGCCTGAGCCAGATGGTGGTGCTGCACGACCCGTTCGAGCGCGACGAGGAATACATGCGTTTTCAGGCTCAGGCAGCGGAGTTTGTGCGGACGCGCGACCGCCTGCTCGGCCTCGGCATGAGCCCCGCGGAACAGGCCATCTGGGGCAGGGCGCGCGAACTGATCCAGCGCGACGAGCTGCTCCATGCCAAGGTCATCGAACTGGCCATGGCTGACCGGGGCGAGGCCGCACTCAGCATACTTTTGCGTGACGTGCGGCCGGTCGAGAACCGGCTGCTCGACGTTTTCAACGAGATGGTCGAACAGTATCGCCGGCTGAATCGGCAGTCGCTGCACGAGTCCGAGGCCGATTACCGCGATGCCGCCGCTTACATGCTCGGCCTGGCGGTGCTGGCGCTGGTCATGGGGCTGGTGATCGCGTGGCTGGTGATCCTGCGCTCCCGGCACGCCGAATCGAAACTGAGCCAGCAGACCGAGGTTGCGGTCGCCACTGCCGCACAGCTGTCCTGGGCCGCGAGCCACGATTCGCTCACCGGCCTGGCCAACCGGCGCGAGATGCGGCGCCGCCTGAACGAACTGGTCGAGGATACGCGAGCCCAGGGCGCGCATCATGTCCTGCTCTATATCGATCTGGACAAGTTCAAGCGGGTCAACGACAGCTGCGGGCATTTCGCCGGCGACGAGGTGCTGCGCCAGGTGGCCGGCCTCTTCATGCGGCATGTGCGCAGCGGCGACCTCGTGGCCCGGCTCGGCGGCGACGAGTTCTGCATCGGGCTGGTCAACTGCGAGTACGACAAGGCGTGCCGGATCGCCGAGGCCATCCGGGACGAGGTCGAACAATACCGGTTCGTCTGGGAAGACAAGGTTTTTCAGGTCGGCACCAGCATTGGCCTGGTCCGGCTCGACCCGGCGATGGACGCCGACAAGACCTTGCAGGCCGCGGATGTCGCCTGCTATCAGGCCAAGGAGCGGGGGCGCAACCAGGTCTGCGTGTTCGGCTGATAGCGGCACCTACACCAGGCATCCACATCGCCGCAACCCGGGGGCTGGCGTTGCTGCCGTGCCGGGGCAACAGCCGGCACAGGCTGGCAGCCTGCCGGAGTTGAAGGAGGTCGGCTGCGAATCCGTCTTCCCCCGCTTGCCCGGAAGGCTATAAAGAAAAAACTGGGCGGGCGGAAAGGCCCGCTTTGCCCGTCGCCTGACTTGATCCGGACATGGGGAGTTGCCATGAACGCCCTGCAACGCATCTGGCTGGTTCCGCTGGTTTTTCTGCTTGCCCTGTCGGGCTTCGCGCTGGCCCAGGAGGAGGACGAGGAGGCGTGGGCACCCACGCCGCCGCGGTTGAGCTTCATCGACGGCGAGGTGTCGTACTGGCGGCAGGGGGCCGACGAGTGGGCGCGGGCGCGCCCCAACCTGGCGCTGGCGGAGGGCGACGCGCTGTATAGCGGCAGCGACGCCAATTTCGAGGTGCAATTCGGCAGCCGCAGTTTCGTGCGCGTGGACGCCAACAGCCAGCTGTCGCTGCTGGAGCAGGACGAGCGCCGCATCCAGTTCAAGCTGAGCGGCGGACGGGCTTCCTTTGACATGCGCAGCATCGCGGTGGGCGACACGCTGGAGGTGAGTACGCCGAATGCGGTGTTCGTCATCGGGCACCCCGGCTATTACCGGGTGGAGGTGGACAGCCGCGATACCCATTTCATCACCCGCCGCGGCGGCGAGGCTACCGTGACCACGGCCGACGGCCGCTCGCTGGGCATTTATCCCTCCGAAGACATCGTCGTCACCGCGGGCAATCCGGTGCAAGTGGCCACTTACGCCGCGGCCGCGCCGGATGCCTGGGATCGCTGGAACGATGCGCGCAGCGAGCGCAGCGGCGAGTCGATCAGCAGCCGCTATCTGCCGCCCGATGTGTACGGTGCGGAAGAGCTCGATCACTACGGTCGCTGGCGCGTGGTGCCGAGTTACGGTTCGGTGTGGATTCCCTACGGCGTGAGCGCCGCCTGGGCGCCCTACAGCACCGGCTCGTGGGTGTGGGACCCTTATTACGAATGGACCTGGATCGACGATGCGCCGTGGGGCTGGGCGCCCTTTCATTACGGCCGCTGGGTCTTCGTCGACGGTTTCTGGGCGTGGGCGCCGGGGCCGGTGGTGCGGCGCCCGGTTTACTCGCCTGCACTGGTGGCATTCATGATCCGCGGCCACGACGTGTCGGCGAACATCGGCATCGGCCTGCCCGGGTTGTGGTGGGTGGCGCTCTCCTGGGGCGAGCCGGTGCTGCCGTGGTGGGGGCGTGCCGAACGCCGCGGCCACCCCCGCTGGGCGGGCTGGGGCGGGCCGCGCATCGTCAACAACGTGGTGATCAGGCAAACCACGCTCATCAAGGTGGAGGACATCCATTTCCACAATGCCGGATTGCCGCGTGCCGTCTTCACCTTGCCGGCCGACAAATTCGGGCGCGAGCGGATCCGCCCTGTCGCGGAAACGCGTTACCGCGCTGCCGAATTTGCGCCGCTGCGCGGCGGGCTGCCGGTCAAGCCCTCGCGTGCCAGCCTGTCCGGCGGCGCGCCCAGGGGAGTGCAGCCGCCGCGCGAAATCGTCTCGCGTCCGGTGGTGTCGACGCGCCTGCCGCGCGAACGCGCGCAGGCAGAGGCGTGGCAGGACGACCAAGCGCACCTTCGCACCCGCGACGTGACGCAATCCCGCTACGTGATTCCGCCGGTTCGCCAGGTCGAAGATGTGCGCAGCCTGCCGCGGCCGCCCCGTGGCGTCGAGGTGGGGCCGGAGCGGCCGCCGCCGCCGCTGCCGCCGCGCTATGGCGAGATGAGACGGCCGGCGCCCCCGTTTCCGGCCGCTTCGCGCAGCCAGCCGCCGACTCGCGCGCCGGTTCCTCTGCGCAGTGAGGCGCTGCCCGCACCCCGGCCGCCGGCAACCGGCGGCATGCAGGTGCCGCGGCCACGCCCCGAGTCCGCGGCGGTGCCGCACGGCGAAGCCAGACAGGGCGGCACGGCGCGACCGTTCCCCGGCCAGCCGGCCAACCAGACTTACCGGGGCCGCGGCCGCGACGCGCGCTGAGCAACGGGCTCTAAAAAGTGGATTCCGCGCAGACGCGGTTGCGCCCGCCGTTTTTCGCCGCATAGAGCGCGGCGTCGGCACGGCCGATGAGCTCTTCGCAGGACTCCGCGCCATCGTACTGACTGACGCCGATGCTGAGGGTGACCGAGACCGCTTGCGCAGCGGCGGAGAATTGCGCCTGTTCAATTTTCAGGCGCAACTGCTCGGCAACACGCTGCGCCTGCTCAAGCGCGCTGCCCTTGAGCACGATGAGAAACTCTTCTCCGCCCCAGCGGATGGCGATATCCGAGGCCCGCAAGCCTTCCTGCAGGGATGCGGCAATCTGGTGCAGGATACGGTCGCCGCCGGCATGGCCGAACCGGTCGTTGATCGATTTGAAGTGGTCGACGTCGACCAGGAGAATGGAAATCGGCTGCGGATTGCGTCGGTATTCGGCGAAAACCTTGTCGATGAGGATGCTGAAGACCTGGCGATTGAGCAGGCCGGTGAGCTTGTCGGTGGCGGCCATGTCCTCGATGCGCTGCTGGTATCGCGCGAGCGCGACATGGGTGAGGAACAGCACCAGCAGGGTGATGCCGAGGCATACCGCGAGGTTGACGTAGAGGGTCTGGCGGATGTCGGCCAGCGCGGCGTCCGCGCGTTTCTCCACGAACAGGTACCACTTCAGTTCGGGAACGTAGTTCACGTTGAGCAGATGCAGGCCGCTGCCGTCCCTGAACTGGTAGGTGCCCGACTTTTCGCGCAGGATGCGGTCGACGATGTCGCGCAGGCCCGGGATGGCGCGCAGGTCGGTCTCCCGGCGCCCGGACTGGTTGCCGAACAGGACGGTCTTGCCACGGGTATCGACAAAGTAGATGGTGCGCTGGAAGCGCTGCTGGTAATTCGAAATGAGATGACGCACGGCGTCCACCGTGAGCCCGACGCCGGTGGCGCCGAGGAAGCGACCGTCGAAGTCGAAGACGCGGTAGTTGACGAAAATGGTCAGGGCATCCCGGTTGGCGAGGTCGGGGTCGACATTGATCTCGTAGGGCTCCGGCATGGTGCGCACGCGGTAGTACCAGACGTCGCGCGGCGCCTGCGGCGACACCTGCTTCAGGATGCCCTTGCCGGTGTAGTAGCGGGTGCTGCGATCGGAGACGAAGAAGCTGCTGAATGCCCCGTAGCGCGCCTTGATCTCCCGCAGGTAACGGGCCATGGCGTCGACGTCCCGCTCCCCGCCCAGCACCCAGTCGCGCAGGAACGTGTCATGCGCCATGGTTGACGAGATGAGCACCGGCCGCACCAGGTCCTTCTGGATTTCCGAATAGATATTGCTCGATGCAAGCGGCAGCTCCTGGGCGACGATGGCATTCAGGATCGCCTGCTTCGACACGTAGTAACTGCTCAGGGTGGTGGCGAAGAATCCCATGGCAAGCAGGATGCTCAGCCACAGGAGCAGGCGCTGGCGTTTGAAAATGCGATGTGTCGAGTACATGTTCGGGAGGGGGTGGGGGCTGACGGTATCGGTGAGCGCCCTGCGGGGCGAGGTGTCAGGGCCGGCAGTATGACACCGGGCGGACGATTTTCAGCGCCACCGCCCCGCTGCGACGTGCAATCGAATGGTCGTGTATGGGAAAGGCGCCTCGTCCAGTCAGGCTTTGCGGTGATGGCGCAACAGCCGGTCCAGGGCCTCCTTCAGCGGCCCGTCCTCGATTTCCGCGTTGAGGTGTGCCAGCCCGTCCAGCGCGGCGGGCGGCAAGCCGGTTTTCTCGATCGGGTGGACGTAGCGCGCCAGCAGTTCGGGGTTGACGCTGACGCGCACCGTCGCGGCGGCGATGCCGCGCTTGCCGAGGCCGGCCAGCAGGGCGTCGGTCTGCTGGCGCAGGCGGCTGGCGACGGCGCCGCTGTCGCAGGCGAGGCTCAATACGGCGTTTTCCAACTGCATGACGCGGACATGCCCGGCCAGCGCGGCGGGCAGGGCATGCTCGAGCGCGGCCTGGGCGTCGAGCAATGTCCGGGCGCGCGCGGCGAGGCCGGACGGCAGCTGGCTGGCCAGCAGATCCGCGAGGCTGGCGGCGCTCATGCGAGCGACACGACGGCGTCACGGGAAGCCCGTTCCGCTATGTTAAAATTCAACGATTTACCGCGTCCTGCGGGCATTTCGGATTCCTCATGCTGCAATCCATTTTCAAGAAAGTCTTCGGCAGCCGCAACGACCGGCTGGTCAAACAATACCTGCAAAAGGTGAAAGCGATCAACGCGCTGGAACCGGCGATGGAGAAATTGTCCGACGCCGAGCTGGCCGGCAAGACCGCCGAGTTCAAGTCGCGCCTGGAAAACGGCGAGGCGCTCGACAAGCTGCTGCCGGAAGCCTTCGCGGTGGTGCGCGAAGCGTCGAAGCGGGCGCTCGGCATGCGCCACTTCGACGTGCAGATGGTCGGCGGCATGGTGCTGCACGACGGCAAGATCGCCGAGATGCGCACCGGCGAGGGCAAGACGCTGATGGCGACGCTGCCGGCCTATCTGAATGCGCTGGCGGGCAAGGGCGTGCATGTGGTGACGGTGAACGACTACCTGGCCAGCCGCGATGCCGGATGGATGGGCCGGCTGTACGGCTTCCTCGGGCTGACCACCGGGGTCAACCTGTCGCAGATGCCGCATGCCGAGAAGCAGGCCGCCTACGCCGCCGACATCACCTACGGCACCAACAACGAATACGGTTTCGACTACCTGCGCGACAACATGGTCTACCAGGCGGGCGAGAAGGTGCAGCGCCCGCTCGCCTACGGCATCATCGACGAGGTCGACTCGATCCTGATCGACGAGGCGCGCACCCCGCTGATCATCTCCGGGCAATCGGAGGAGAACACCGCGCTGTACCAGCAGGTCAATCTGGTGCCGCCGCGGCTGACGCGGCAGAAGGACGAGGAATCCGCAGGCGACTACTCGGTCGACGAGAAATCGCGCCAGGTGCTGCTGTCCGAAGCGGGCCACGAAAAGGTCGAGGCAATCCTCACCGAGATGGGCCTGCTGCAGCCCGGCGGCAGCCTCTACGACGCCGCCAACATCATGCTGATGCACCATGTGTATGCCGCGCTGCGCGCGTACGCGCTGTTCTTCAGGGACCAGCACTACGTGGTGCAGAACGGCGAGGTGGTCATCGTCGACGAATTCACCGGCCGCTTGATGAGCGGCCGCCGCTGGTCGGAAGGCCTGCACCAGGCGGTCGAGGCGAAGGAGGGCGTGGCGATCCAGAAGGAGAACCAGACGCTCGCCTCGATCACCTTCCAGAACTACTTCCGCATGTACCAGAAGCTGTCCGGCATGACCGGCACCGCGGATACCGAAGCCTTCGAATTCCAGAGCATCTACGGACTCGAGACCGTGGTCATCCCGACCCATCGGCCGATGGTCCGCAAGGACGAGCACGACCAGGTCTACCGCACCGCCAAGGAACGCGACCAGGCGGTGATCAACGACATCCGCGCGCGCAATGCCGCCGGCCAGCCGGTGCTGGTCGGCACCACCTCCATCGAAGCGAACGAACACCTGTCGGCCGAACTGACCAGGGCCGGCCTGCCGCACAACGTGCTGAACGCCAAGCAGCACGCGCGCGAAGCCGAGGTGATCGCGCAGGCCGGCCTGCCGGGCGGCATCACCATCGCCACCAACATGGCGGGCCGCGGCACCGACATCGTGCTGGGCGGCAGCATCCAGAAGGAGATCGACGCCGTCAATCAGGACCCGGCCTTGTCCGACAGCGACAAGGCCGGCCGCGTCGATGCGCTCAAGGCCGACTGGCAGCAACGCCACGAAGCCGTGCTGGCGGCCGGCGGGCTGCACATCATCGGCACCGAACGCCACGAATCGCGCCGCGTCGACAACCAGTTGCGCGGCCGTTCCGGGCGCCAGGGCGACCCCGGCTCCAGCCGCTTCTTCCTGTCGCTGGAAGACCCGCTCTTGCGCATCTTCGCTTCCGACCGCGTGGCCGCCATCATGGACCGCCTGAAAATGCCCGAGGGCGAGGCGATCGAGCATCCGTGGGTGACGCGTGCGATCGAAAACGCGCAGCGCAAGGTCGAGCAGCGCAACTTCGACATCCGCAAACAGCTGCTCGAATACGACGACGTCTCCAACGACCAGCGCCGCGTGATCTACGAGCAGCGCAACGAACTGCTGGCGAGCGAAGACATCGGCGACACCATCCGCGCCATGCGCGACGACGTGCTGGACGACGCCATCAACCTGTACATCGCCCCCGGCAGCATGGACGAGCAGTGGGACGTGGCGGGGCTGGAAAAATCGCTGGCGGCGCAGTTCTCGCTCGATCTGCCGCTCACGCAATGGCTGGACGAGGACAAGGCGCTCAACGAGGAAGGCCTGCGCAAGAAGATCATGGACGCCGCCGATGCGGCCTATCGGGAGAAGGAAGAGCTGGTCGGCGCCGACGGCCTGCGCCAGTTCGAGCGCGCGGTGATGCTGCAAAGCCTCGACAGCCACTGGCGCGATCACCTGTCGGCGCTGGATCATCTGCGCCAGGGCATCCACCTGCGCGGCTACGCGCAGAAGCAGCCCAAGCAGGAATACAAGCGCGAAGCGTTCGAGCTGTTCTCCGCCATGCTCACCGCGATCAAGGCCGAGGTCACGCAGATCACCACCACGGTGCAGATTCGCGCGCCCGAGGACGTGCAGGCGGTCGAGCTCGAAGAGCCGTCCAATGTGCAATACCAGCACGCCGGCTACGACGAGGCGCAGGACTTTGCGGCGGCCGAAGCCGCTGCGGCGGGCCCGGCCGATGCCTACCCCAAGGTCGGCCGCAACGATCCCTGCCCGTGCGGTTCGGGCAAGAAGTACAAGCAGTGCCACGGCAAATTGAGTTGAGGAGCGGCCATGCCTTACTACGTGTTCCGCATGGGAATGTTCAAAGTGCTGGAAAAACAGGGCGAATGGGCGACCTTCAAGGAGGCCCGCGCCCACGTCAACGAACTGCGCAAGACGCTCGATCCCAAGTCCGGCGACAAGTACAAGATGATCTTCGCGGAGAACGAGATCGCCGCGCAGGAAACGCTCACTGCCGAGCGCGAACTGGACAAGACCCTGTCCGGCGACGACTGGTAAAACCGTTCAACCTGGCTTTGTGTGGCGACGCCTCATGGCTGAATACGACGAAAGCGCTTACAAGCTGGCCCGCAAGGCCTATATCGAGCACAGCTGCCCGTTCGAGCGCGCGCTGCTGTCGCGCTGCGCCGACTGCAGCCGCTCGCGCAGGCTCAACCTGGCCGAACGCGAAGCGATCGCCTGCGGCGACCCGGCGGTGCGCGAACACTGCCTGGCGTTCTACCGGGCGCTGCACGAGAATGCGCAGTTCGCGCTGAAGATCAATCCCGCCGCGCCATGGCCGTTCGGCAAGGAAATCCGCGCCCAGTGCGGCGGCGTGCGCGGATTGGCCGGCGCGATGGGCGGGGCGGCGGACGCAACCACCGACATCGCCGCCACCGTGCTGCAGGGCCAGCAGCGGTTTGGCGGCAGCGCCGATTTTCCCTACTCCGAGATCATGCGCGCCGTGGCGCATTACGAGCCGCGCAAACGGCGTTCCTGATCGCGAGAAGCCGGATCGGGAACCTGAGCGGGATACTGCGGTCTCTCAACTGAATTGATTTTTGACTACACTGCCGGCGTGCCTACCCGATTCCCCCGATTTTTGCTGATCCTGCTGATGCTGGCTGTGCCGCTGCAGACGTTTGCGTCCGCCGCCATGCTGGATTGCCTGGTTGCGCCGCCTCCGGCCGCGGCGGCGCAGATGGCCGACGCGGCGATGGCGGATTGCCATGAGCAGGAGCAACAGCCGGGCAGCCCCTCGGCATCCCCCGACTGCGCGCACTGCGCAGCCTGCGCCCTGGCTTCGGCACTGCCGATTCCGGCTGCCGACGCCGCCTCGCCGGCGCCTGCCGCGCACCGCTACACCCCCCATCCCGCCGTAGCGTTCGGCGCTTTCGTTCCCGACGGCCCCGAGCGACCGCCCCGCCCCGGCCTCACCTGAATCCCGTGCCGGGCAAGGGCACGTTTCATCGATTCTGACCGTGGCGCGTGCCGCGTGTGTGAGGTTCATCATGTTGAAGGCTTTTTTTCGCCATGCGGCGCCGCCGGCGCGCGCAGGTTTTTTCTGGGCGTCCGCGCTGTGGACGTGCGCATGGAGTCCGTTGACGCCGGCGGCTTATGCCGCTGAGGCCGCGCCGCCGGAAGCGGCGGTGGCTCCCTTCCGGCACTATCAGGGCTGGCGCGACGAGCCGTTGCAAGACTGGCGCGCGGCCAGCGACCGCGTCGGCGCAATCGGCGGCTGGCGCACCTATCTGCGCGAATCGCAGCAGCAAAACGACGACGCGGAGCATACCGGCCATGGACATTAGGAAGACGGCCATGAGGACGCTTCCTCGGCCCCCGCGCGCGCGCTCCCTTGCCGTGCTGTCTGCGGCATTGCTGCTGGGAGGCTGTGCGAGCTTGTCTCCGGACGGCGGGTTTGAGGCGATTCAATCCGCCGCCCGGTCGTACCTCCAGAAAGATGTCGTCTGGTCGCGCGACGAGGCCGCCCGCCCGCACATCCAGTCGCGTATCGACGCCCTGCTGGCGCAGCCGCTTTCGGCCGACGATGCGGTGCAGATTGCGCTCCTTAACAATCCCGGCCTGCAGGCGGCATTCAACACGCTGGGAATTGCCGAGGCCGACCGGGTGGCGGCGCAGCGTCTGCCGAACCCGGGGATTTCCATCGGCCGGCTGACGCGCGGCAGCGAGGTGGAATGGGAACGCAGCCTGCACCTCAATCTGGCGCGGCTGCTGACGCTGCCGATGCGCGCGGGAATCGAGCAGCGCCTGTTCGAGCAGACCCGGCGCATGCTGGTGCTCGACGTGCTGCGTCTGGCGGCCGACACGCGCCGCGCCTATTACACCGCGGTGGCGGCCACCCAGACTGCACAATACCGGCAGCAGGCCATGGACGCCGCCGACGCCGGCGCCGAACTGGCGCGCCGCATGGCGCAAGTGGGCAACTGGAGCCGCCTGAAGCAGGCGCGCGAGCAATCGTTCTATGCCGACGCCGCACTGGCGGTGGCGCGCGGCGAGCAGGCCAAGCTGCAAACCCGCGAGCGCCTGATCCGGCTGATGGGCCTGCCGAATGCGGACAAGCTGCAGTTGCCGCCGCGTCTGCCGGATCTGCCCGCGGCCTTGCCGGCCCTGCCCGATGTCGAGCAGCAGGCGATGGCGTCGCGCCTGGATCTGCAGATGACCCGGCTGCAGGCCGAGGCGCTGGCGAAAAACCTCGGGCTGACCCGCCGTACGCGTTTCGTCAACGTGCTGGAACTCGGTGTCGTCAATAACGGTTCGAACGAGGAACCGCAGCAACGCGGCTATGAGATCAGCTTCGAGCTGCCGCTGTTCGACTGGGGGCAGACGCGGGTGGCGGCGGCCGAATCGCGCTACCGGCAGGCGCTTGAGCGCGCGCGCGAGAGCGCGATCAATGCGCGTTCCGAGGTGCGCGAAGCCTACGCCATGCAGCACAGCCAGTACGCCGTCGCGCGGCATCTGCGCGACGAGGTGGTGCCGCTGAAAAAACGCATTTCCGACGAAAACCTGCTGCGCTACAACGGCATGCTGATCGGCGTG
Organism: Hydrogenophilales bacterium 17-64-11; assembly: GCA_002281975.1. Classification (GTDB taxonomy): domain Bacteria; phylum Pseudomonadota; class Gammaproteobacteria; order Burkholderiales; family Thiobacillaceae; genus Thiobacillus. The sequence goes on from NCIH01000021.1 coordinate 13,477, forward strand.
TTCGAGCTGCTGGCCGACGCCCGTTCGCAGATTGCCGCGGTCAACGCCGCCATCGACGCCCAGCGCGACTTCTGGCTGGCCGAGGCGGACTTGCGGATGGCGCTGCTCGGCACGCCCGGCAAAACCGCCGCGCCTACCTCTGTCTCCTCTGCCCCCGCCGCGGCGGGCGGGCATTAAAAGGATTTCCCATGACTTCAAGACGTGATTTTTTCAAGTTCACCGGCGCGGCCGCCGCCGGCGTCGGCGCCGCTTCAGTCAGCAGCGTGGCGATGGCGGCGCTTCCCGAAATTGTCAGCATGGACAAACCCGATACCCAGCCGCCGCTGCTGCCGCCGACGGGGCGGCCCTACAACCCGGTGGTGACGCTCAACGGCTGGACGCTGCCGTGGCGGATGAAGGACGGGGTGAAGGAATTCCATCTCGTCGCCGAACCGGTGGTGCGCGAAATCGCTCCCGGCATGAAGGCGCATCTGTGGGGCTACAACGGCCAGAGCCCCGGCCCCACCATCGAAGTGGTGGAGGGCGATCGCGTGCGCATTTTCGTCACCAACCGCCTGCCCGAGCACACCACCGTCCACTGGCACGGCCAGCGCCTGCCCAGCGGCATGGACGGCATCGGCGGGCTGACGCAGCCGCCGATCCGGCCGGGCAAGACCTTTGTCTATGAATTCGTCGCGCGCCGCCCGGGTACCTTCATGTATCACCCGCATGCCGACGAAATGACGCAGCTGGCAATGGGCATGATGGGATTCTGGGTGACGCACCCCAGGGGGCGGCACCCGCTGATCGAAACCGTCGACCGCGATTTCTGCTTTCTGCTCAATGCCTACGACATCGAGCCGGGCAGCGCCACGCCGCAGGTCAACACCATGCTCGATTTCAACCTGTGGACCTGGAACAGCCGCGCCTTTCCGGGCATCGACAGCCTGAATGTGCGCTTGAACGACCGCGTGCGCATCCGCATCGGCAACCTCACCATGACCAACCATCCGATCCATCTGCACGGGGTGGAGTTCGAGGTCACCGGCACCGACGGCGGCCCGACGCCCAAAGGCTCACGCTGGCCGGAGGTGACCACCGACATCGCGGTGGGGCAGATGCGCCAGATCGATTTCCTGGCCACGGAAGAGGGCGACTGGGCGTTTCACTGCCACAAGAGCCATCACACCATGAATGCGATGGGCCATGCGGTGCCGACCATGATCGGGGTCGATCACACCGGCATCGCCGGCAAGATCAACAAGCTCATTCCGGACTACATGGTGATGGGCGAACGCGGCATGGCCGACATGGCCGAAATGGACATGCCGCTGCCCGACAACACCCTGCCGATGATGACCGGGCAGGGGCCGTTCGGCCCGCTGGAGATGGGCGGCATGTTCACGGTGATGAAGGTGCGGCGCGAACAGCCGCGCGGCGATTATTCCGATCCCGGCTGGTACCGGCATCCGGCCGGCGCGCAGGCGCATGAATACGGCGGCGAGCTGGCCGCGCCGGTACGCGCGCCGCAAGCCGCTTCGCCGCCGGGCGCGCCGGGCGATGTCGAGGTGACGGTGCGCAAACCCGCCGGCCATGCCGGCCACTGAACGAAAGGAGACGGCATGAACGCCACCACTGTCGTGGATCGTCCTGACGGCGGCCCAGCCGGTGCGCACCATTGCCCTCGCCATGGCCGATGCCATGCACGGCACCCTCACCGTCGCTCCCATGAAAGGAACCGAAAAATGAAGAAGCTGATTCCATTGCTTGCCGCACTGGCGATCGCGCCGCCGCTCTATGCCGATACCCACGCCCCGTCCGCCGCCGCGGCCAGCGCGATGAGCGATGGCGTGGTGCGCAAGATCGATGCGGCCAACGGCAAGATCACCCTCAAGCACGGCCCGCTCGCCAACCTCGCCATGCCCGCCATGACCATGGTGTTCCGGGTGCAGCCTCCCGCGCTGCTGGACGCCGTCAAAGTGGGCGACACGGTGAAATTCCATGTCGAGAAAGTCGACGGCGTCTATACCGTGACGGCGATCCAGCCCGTGCAGTAGCGTTGGGAGGCGGGGTCTTTTGTACTAGATTGAAAATCGATGCTTCCGGATGCGCTCAGGCTTGAGTGAGGGAGCATTTTCCCCGTTGCACAGGAGACTGCGATGAAACACCTATCGATCTTGGCCATTTCCCTGTTCGTTGCGCTGGGCGTTCCCGTGCCGGTCGTCGCCGACTCCCACATGCAGGCACGCGAACGCGTTTACGGTTCCGAAATAATGACGCAGCAGGAGCGCACCGAGTATCGCGACCGCATGCGCGCGCTGAAAACCGAGCAGGAGCGCGAAGCCTTCCGCCAGGAGCACCACCAGAAAATGCAGGAGCGCGCCAAGGCGCAGGGCAAGCGCTTGCCCGACATGCCGCCCGCAGACCGTGGTCCCGGCATGGGTCCGGGGGGCGGCAAGGGAATGGGCCCCGGCGGGCGGGGCGGCTACGGCTACTGAACCGGCGGCACGCCGCCGGGGGTAGCGTTTCAGGCCGGGCCCGATGCGCCGCCGAAGCGGAGCGTGGCGGCCAGTCCGTGGCCGCCGTCCGCGCGCGGCAGCCCGTCGCCCAGTTCGAGTTGCGCATGCGATAGCGCGGCGATGCGCGCGACGATGGACAGGCCCAGTCCGCAGCCATCGCCCTCGATCTCGCCGCGCACAAAACGCGCGCTCAGCTGCGATCGCAAAGACGCTGCGACGCCGGGGCCATTGTCGGCGACGGTGATTGCGCAAGCCGACCCGCTGCGGACGAGGCGCACCTCGATGCGGGCTCCCTCGCCCGCATAGCGCAGGGCATTGTCCACCAGGTTGCGTACCGCGACCTGCAGCCATGCTGCCGTCACCGCGACCGTGCAGCCGGGCGCCGCATCGACCACCAGGGTTTGCCCCCGGCGCTGCGCCTGCGGCAGCAGTTCGGCGCACACGGCGGCGACGACCTCGGCAGCGTCCAGCAGCGGCGGCGCGCTGCCCTGGCTGGCAGGGTCGACGCGCGCCAGCGTCAGCAATTGCTCGACCAGATGGGTCATCCGGTCGACGCCTGCGATCACCTGCGCCAGCGCGTGCTGGCGGCTGTCGGCGGCTTGCGCGCGCAGCGCCACCTGGGCCTGTACCTTCAAGGCCGCCAGCGGCGTGCGCAGTTCGTGGGCGGCATCCGCAGTGAAGCGGCGCTCGTTTTCGAAGGCCTCGGTGACGCGCCGGATCAGCGCATTGAGCGCGGCGCGCAATGGCGCGATTTCGCTCGGCAAGGCGGCCGACTCGTCGAGCGGCGCCAGTGCCTGGGCGTCGAGCGCGCCGACCTGCCGTGCCAAGCCATCCACCGGCCGCAGCGAGCGGCCCACCCCCCACCATACCGCGAGCGCCATCAGCGGCAGCGCCAGCGTGGCGGGCAGCAGCAGCGACAAGCCCATCTCGCGCGCCAGCCCCTCGCGGGCGGCATGGGCCTCGCCGACCACGACCCGGTATTCGGCGTCGTCATCCTGCACCGCATAAAGACGCCAGTGCGCGCCGAGGTGCCGATGTTCGCTGAAGCCTGCCGTTATTCCCGTTTCGAATCCGCTGTGGCCGGGCGATGTCACGAGGCGTCGCGTCTCGCCGTCCTCGCTGAGCCACACTTCGAAGGCGATCGGCACCGGGTAGCGATGGCCGTGTTTGCGCAGTTCTTTCACGAAATGTTCGACTTCGCCGCCCGCCACGATCGCCAGCAGGGTATCGGCAAGCTGCGTCAGCTGGGCGTCGAGCATTTCGTCCGCTTCGTGGTGCGCCCGCTGGTAGACCGCGAGCGCGGCCAGCAGCCAGATGACCGCCACTGCGCCGGTCAGCAGCCACACCAGGCGGCGGCGCAGGGAATAGGGCGCCGGCGGGTTCATGCGGCGGGCGGGCGCGCCGACGCCGTGTAGCCGACGCCGCGCACGGTGCGGATCAGATCGTTGCCGAGTTTGCGCCGCAGATGATGGATGTGGACTTCCAGCGCATTGCTGTCAACCGCGTCGTTCCAGGTATAGAGCTGCTCTTCCAGCGTGCGCCGGGTCAGCACCCGGTCGGCGTTTTCCAGCAGCACATGCAGCAGATCGAATTCGCGCGCGGTCAGCTCGACCGCTTCGCCCGCGCGCGTCACCGTGCGCGCCGCCGGATTCAGCTCGACGTCGCCGAGGCTGAGCACCGGTTCCGGGCGGCCATGGGCGCGCCGCACCAGTGCGCGCAAGCGGGCGCTGATCTCGTCGAGGTCGAACGGCTTCAGCACGTAATCGTCGGCGCCCAGGTCGAGCCCGCGCACCTTGTCTTCCAACTGGTCGCGCGCGGTGAGTATCAGCACCGGCGTCGCATCGTGGCGCCCGCGCAGCCATTGCAGCACCGACAGGCCATCGCGTTTCGGCAGGCCCAGGTCGAGCACCACGGCGGCAAAGGTTTCGGCGCCCAGCGCGGCCACCGCCGCCTCGCCGTCGCGCAGCCAGTCGACGGCGTAGCCCGCCTGGGTCAGCCCGGCCTGCAGGCCGTCGCCCAGCATCCGGTCGTCTTCCACCAACAATATGCGCATCGCCAGGTTTTGCCCTTCGGGTTCATTTCGGAATTCTGACCGAGTCGTCGTCGAACACGCCCTGTTCCGCCTGCCGGTGGCAGGCCGCGCAGTTGGCGGCGGATCCCACCGACTTGCGCGACCATGCCGCACGCGGCACCTCGTCGTGCTTGCGCACGAACCAGTGGGATTCGGTGATGCGCAGCGGCGCGTCCTGCGCGTCCATGCGCTGCATCACCTTGCGCCCGAGGCGGCTGGTGCCGGCATCGGCGGCGTTGATCTCCAGGAACCGCAGGATATCAGCCTGCGTCGCCGGATCAAGGCTGGCGTCCTCGCCGAAGTGCTGGCCGAGTCCGCCCATCACGCGCCGCCACGAGGCCTTCGGCAGGAACGCCGGTGCGTAGGCGATATGGCAACTCGCGCATTCCTGCTGCCAGGCCTTGTGGGTCAGGCGCGGCAGGGCGTCGCCGCCGCCGTCGCCGCGGGCCTCGCCCGAGGGCAGCGAAAACGCCAGCAGGCTGAACGTGCCGACTGCCGCCAGCACACCGATTCCACGCAATAGATAGTTCATGCTCGCTCCTTTATTTATTGAACCTGGCTCAGCCAGGCGATGAAATCGCCCTTTTCGCGGGCGCTGCATTCGCGCTGCAATACGTCGCCGCAGTTGCGGCGAAACCATTTTTCGACCTTGGCCGCATCGGTGAAGCGCTCGGGATTGGCCGCCGGCGCCAGCGGCTCGATGCGCTTGCCGACGCGGCTGCGGCCGGGCTGTTGCGGGTTGGCGGTGTGGCAGCTGGCGCAGCTCGCCGTCTGCGCATTGCGTCCGGGATGCTCGGCGCGATACAGCGCTGCGCCGCGGGCGGCGGACAGGGCCGCAACCGGGATGCCCGCCGCCTGGGCATAGTGCGCCATCAGGCTGGCCGGGGTGTCGGCGGCCGGGGCGGCCGACACCATGCCGAGCGCCGCCACTGCGCCGCAGAAAAGACGCTTAATCATGCTGCACCTCGTTTCCCGAATCGAGATATTGCTTGCCGGTGAGCATGCTCTGCGCCACCCGTTCGCCACGCAGTTGGTGGAATACCAGCGCCGCCATGTGCAGGCCGATAAAGCCGAGCAGCAAGACGAAGCCGGCTTCGTGCGGGTCGCCCAGCACGTCCTCCAGCCAGCCGGCATTGCCCAGCCAGGCGGCCAGCGGGCCAGCCTGGAATTCGCTGGCGGCAAGCCCCAGCCCGGTGACGACCATCAGCGCCATCACGCCATAGGCAAACAGATAGCCCAGGCTGGCGATCGGGTCGTGTCCGCTGCGATGGGCGCTCGGCAGGCGCAGGTTTCTGAGGCTGTCCTGCCATACGGCGGGGTGCCACAGATCGCGCCAGCGCGCGCTGGCCGGCCCGACCAGCCCCCACAGCAGGCGTGTCAGCAAGCCGGCCGTCAGCACGTAGCCGCTGACAATGTGCAGATTCCAGAGCGTGTCTTCATAAGGGCCGTGCTCGAACAGCTCGGCCAGCTGGCTGGTGGCGATGAGCGCCAGGATGGAGAGCGCGATGGCCCAGTGCAGCAGCCGCAGCAGCGGGTCGTATACCCGGCGGGCTTGAATCGTGGTTGGATGCGACATGGTGACCTCCTGCTGTCATGCGATGAGGCCACTGTAGGCGGGCTTTCTTAGGGGAGCCTTAAGCTGTCGTCACGGTGCCGGGCGCAACTCCGTTTCCGGCCTGGCAGCCGCCATGGTACGAAATCGCGAATTGAACTGCGGGGAATCCCCGATTAAGCTGGCGCATGGCCGCGACTTAAGGCTGGCTTAAGCTGCGGTGCGCAGGATGCAGCCATGATCCTGCGGAAGGAATCCCGCGGATTCCGAAAACGTTCCCATTGTTTACAGGCCCGATTCCCCCGTTCACCGTGACCCGCCGATTGCCCCGCTTTTTGATGCTCTGGTTCGTCATCGCCTTGCAGGCGATGGCGCCGTTCATCCATGCCCACGCGGGCGCGGTTCAGCCAGGGAGCGGCTATGCGGGCCACGGCGGGTTCCTGCATGTGCATCAGAAGGCGCCGGCCGATGTGCCCTACCATGCGATTGCAGCCGATGAGCACGGTGCGGAAATTGCGGTGGCGCAGGGCATGCGGCTGCGCCATGCGGCGCCGGACGCAGCTGCCACACCGCCGCCGGCCGCACCGCGGCAACTGCTGCCGGCCGCTGCGACGGCAAGCCCCCGCGCAGGCTTGCCCGCGCCGCCGCCATTGCGTCTTGCACCGCTTCCCCATACGCTTCCCCATGCTTTAGCGCCGCCATTCGTTTGATCGCCCTTTCGGCGCACCCGCTACTGCGCGCCTGCCTTTTTTTCATGGAGATCAAACATGGCCACTGGTTTTTTTGCCGCCCCTATCCTCGTCGTGGCGCTGTTGGGCGCCACCCCCGCTTTTGCCGCCGACGTCCTGCCCCTGACTGCCGCGCAGAAGAAAAATCTCGGCATTGCCACCGTGGCTGCGGCCACTCAAAGCGCCAGCCCGGCGCTCACCTATGCGGCGCGGGTGACGCTGCCGCCGGCCAGCGTGCGCGTGATTGCGGCGGCAGGCGCCGGACTGGTCACGCAGCTGCATGTGCAGCCGGGCGATAGCGTCAAGCGCGGGGCGCCGCTGCTCACCCTGTCGATGCCGGGGCTCGCCGACGCGCAGAATGCGCTGACGCAAGCGCGGCTGAGAGCGCAGCTCGCCGCCGACAATGCCGCGCGCGACGAAAAGCTGTTCGGCGAAGGCCTGATCGCCGAATCGCGCCTGCGTGCCGCGCGTGCCGAGGCGCAGTCGGCACGCGCGTCGCAAGCGGCCGCGCAAACCGCGTTGTCGCTGCTGGGAGCCGGCAAGGTATCCGGCAGCACGCTTACGCTGACGGCGCCGATCGCCGGCGTGGTGACGGAGAGCGCGGCCGAGCCTGGCCAGCGGGTGGATGCGGGAGTGGCGCTCGCCAAGCTGGCCGACCTGTCGAAGCTGGCGCTGGAGATCCCGCTGTCGACCGCGCAGGCGCGGCAGGTCGCCGTCGGCCAGACGGTCAGCGTGGTGGGCAGCAATGCCGGCGGGCGCATCATCGCGCTGCTGCCGCAGCTGAATGCCGCGCAGAGCGTGCTTGCGCGCGCCAGCCTGGCCGATCCGCAAAAACTGCTGCGCCCCGGCCAGTCGGTGCAGGCGGCTATCGCCGGCACCCAGGCGGCGCAGAGCCTGAGCGTGCCCGCCGCCGCCCTGGTATGGCAAAACGCGCAGCCGCATGTGTTCGTCGAAACCGCGCAGGGCTTCCAGCCGACGCCGGTGCGGCTGCTGCGCCAGAACGCCAGCCAGGCGGAAGTCGGCGGGCTGGCCGCGGGCAGCCGCGTTGCCGTCAAGGGCGTGGCGGCGCTCAAGGCGCAATGGTTGGGGGAATAAGCCATGCTCAACATCCTGACCGAATTCGCGCTGGCGCGGCGCTGGCTGATGCTCGTCATCGCGCTGGCGCTGGCGGGGCTGGGCGTACGCGCCTTCCACCTGCTGCCGATCGATGCCTTTCCCGACGTTTCCACCACCCAGGTCAAGCTGATTCTGAAGGCGCCCGGCATGACCCCGCAGGAAGTGGAAGCGCGCATCACCCAGCCGGTTGAAACCGAGCTTCTGGGGATTCCGCACCAGACCATTCTGCGCAGCCTGTCGAAGAACGCGCTGGTCGACATCACCGTCGATTTCGAGGAGGGCACCGACATCTACTGGGCGCGCCAGCAGGTGGCGGAGCGCTTCGCCAATGTGAAGGGCGACCTGCCGGCCAACGTGTCGGGCGGGCTGGCGCCGATTTCCACCCCGTTGTCGGAACTCTTCATGTTCACCATCGAAGGGCCGTTGACGCTGGCGGAAAAACGCACCCTGCTCGACTGGACGATCCGCCCGCAGCTGCGCGCATTGCCGGGGGTGGCCGACGTCAACGCGCTGGGCGGCCACGTCGCCACTTTTGCCGTGAGCCCCGATTCCGCCGCATTGACCGCGCGCGGGGTGACGCTCGACGAATTGCGCACGGCGCTGGAAACCAATACCCGCAACAACGGCGCCGGGCGCGTCAACGAGGGCGAGGAGACCTGGGTGGTGCGCGTCAGCGGCGGCATCGGTTCGCTGGACGACCTGCGCCATATCGGCGTCAAGACCGTCGCCGGCGTGGTCGTCACCGTAGGCGACGTGGCGCGCGTGGAAATGGATGCGCTGACCCGCTACGGCGCGGTGACGCAAAACGGCCAGGGCGAAGCGGTGGAAGGCCTGGTGATCGGCCTGAAGGGCGTGAACGCGGGCGAGCTCATCAAGAACGTCAAGGCCAAACTCGCCGAGATTCAGGCCACCTTGCCCGCGGGCGTGAGCGTTTCGCCATTTTACGACCGCGCGCAACTGGTCGACCGCGCCGTCGGCACCGTGAGCAAGGCCCTGCTGGAGGCGGCGGTGCTGGTGGTGATCCTGCTGCTGCTGTTCCTCGGCAACCTGCGCGCCGCCATCGTGGTGGCGCTGATCCTGCCCTTGTCGGTGCTGGCCACCTTTGTGCTGATGCGCCAGTTCGGCCTGTCGGCCAATTTGATGAGCCTGGGCGGGCTGGCGATCGCGATCGGCCTGCTGGTCGACGCCGCGGTGGTGGTGGTGGAAAACATCGTCGCGCACCTGGCGCACGATCCGGAAAACACCGAAATCAGGCCGGTCCAGCGCGTGCTGTGGGCGGTGCAGGAAGTCGCCAGCCCGGTGGCGTCGGGTATCGCCATCATCGCCATCGTCTTTCTGCCGCTGCTGACGCTGGAAGGGCTGGAGGGCAAGCTGTTCAGGCCGGTTGCGCTGACCATCGTGTTTGCGCTGGCGGCTTCCCTGCTGCTGGCGCTTACCGTGATCCCGGTGCTGGCCTCGTGGCTGCTGAAGCAGACCGCCCACGAAGCCCCGTGGCTGCTGCGCAAGGCGCAGGCTATCTATGTTCCCTTGCTCGACCGCGCGCTGGCACGCCCGAAAATCGTTTACGCCACCGCCGGCGTGCTGATGCTGGCGGCGGCCGGGGTGTATCCGCTGATCGGCAAGACCTTCATGCCGGTGATGGATGAGGGCGACATTCTGGTGCAGCTGGAAAAACTGCCGTCGATCAGCCTGGAAGAGTCGGTTGCGCAGGATCTGCGGGTGCAGCAGGCGCTGCTGAAGAACGTGCCGGAGATCCGGCGCATCGTCGCCCGCGTCGGTGCCGACGAACTCGGGCTGGATCCGATGAGCCTCAACGACACCGATTCGTTTCTGGTGCTGAAGCCGATAGCCGAATGGCGCAAGCCGGACAAGGAATGGCTGACCGAGGAAATCCGCAAGGTGGTCGAAGGTTTTCCCGGCATCGCCCACAACTTCACCCAGCCGATCGACATGCGGGTGTCGGAGATGCTCACCGGTTCGCGCGGCGACGTCGCGATCAAGATTTTCGGCCCCGACCTCGCCACGCTCAACCGGCTGGCGGGCGAGATTTTCAGGGTGGTCGAGAAAGTCTCCGGCGCATCCGATGTGTACACCCAGCAGAACGAGGGGGTGCAGTATCTGCAGGCGGAAATCGACCGCGACGCCGCCGGCCGTTTCGGCCTCAGCGCCGACGACATCGCCGCCTTGCTGCGCACCCAGCTGGAAGGCGAAGTCATCGGCGTGGTCCAGCAGGAGGGGCGGCGCGTACCGCTGCAATTGCGCGGGCCGCCGGGCTTGCGCGAGTCGCCGGATGCCTTGCAGGCGATCCGCCTGGTGCTGGGGGACGGCCGCGAAATCAGCCTCGATCAGGTGGCGCATCTCAAGCGCACCAACGGTCCGGTGGCGGTGAAGCGGGAGAACGCGGCGCGCTTTACAGTGGTGCAGACCAACGTCGCCGGGCGCGACCTGGTCAGCTTCGTCACCGACGCCCAGGCCGCCGTCGCTGCGCAGGTCAAGCTGCCTGCCGGCTATCACCTGGCCTGGGGCGGCCAGTTCGAAAACCAGCAGCGCGCCGCGCAACGCCTGATGATCGTGGTGCCGGTGGCGCTGCTGCTGATCGGCTTTCTGTTGTACGTCACTTTCGGCGACCTGCGCCAGGCGCTGCTGGTGATGATGAACGTGCCGCTGGCGCTGATCGGCGGCATTTTCGCGCTGGCAGCATCGGGCGAATATCTGTCGGTGCCCGCTTCGGTCGGCTTCATCGCCTTGCTGGGGATCGCGGTGTTGAACGGCGTGGTGCTGGTCAGCTACTTCAACCAGCTGCGCGCCGAGGGTCTGAAGGGCGACGCCATCGTCCGCGACGGTGCGCTGCGCCGGCTGCGCCCGGTGCTGATGACCGCCAGCATTGCCGCTTTCGGCCTGGTGCCCTTGCTGTTCGCCAGCGGGCCCGGCTCCGAAATCCAGCGGCCTCTCGCCATCGTCGTCATCGGCGGCCTGGTCAGCGCCACCTTGCTGACGCTGGTGATGCTGCCGCTCTTGTATCGCCAATTCATTCTGAAAGGAGCGCGCGCATGAATGCCGTGCACAAACTGACCCTCGCACTCGCGCTGGCGTTCGCAGCCAATGCGCGCGCCGATTATCTGCCCGACCCGGCGGCGGCGGAAGCGGCCCTGTGGGCCTCGCCCATGGTGGCCCAGGCGCGCGGCGAACTGGCCGCGCAGGCACTGCGCGGGCAGAGTCTGCAGCGCGGGCGCGAAGAATGGCTGGTGGGGACGGACCTGGCGCAGCGCCGTGTCCAGACGACGCCGCGCGACAACCAGGCCGAGTGGGGGGTGGCGCTGTCGCGTCCATTGCGGCTGCCCGCCCGCGCCGCCGCCGACCGCGCCCTGGCCGGCGCCCTCACCGCGCATGCCGAAGCGAACCTGGGCGAAGCGCTGCATGAAAGCGGGCGGCAACTGCTCGCGTTATGGTTCGACTGGCTGGGTGTCGCCAGTCAGTCGCAGCTCTGGCAGGCGCAGCTTCAGCTCGCCGAACAGCAGCTCGCGGTCGTGAATGCGCGGATTCGTCTGGGCGAGTCGCCGCGCGCCGAGCGCGTCAATGCCGAAGCGGCGCTGGCGCAGGTCCGCCTGCAGCAGCAGCAGGCGAGCGCGCGCGAGCAGCAGGCGCGCAGCCGCCTGTTGGCGCAATATCCCGCGCTGCCGGTCGCGGCGGACGGCGCCTTGCCGCTGCCGCTGCCGCCTGCCGGGACGGCGGAGGACTATGTCGTCGCCGTGCTGGCGCACAACCACGAGCTCACGCGCGCGCGCCGCCAGGCCGAGGTGCTGCAGGCCGAGGCGCGCAAGCTGGCGCAGCACCGCAGCGCCGATCCCAGCGTCGGCGTGTTCTACAAAAACGAGGCCGGCGGCAACGAACACGTGCTGGGACTGAATCTCGGACTGACCCTGCCGGGCGCGGCCCGGCGTTTCGATCAGCAGGCTGCCGAGCAGTTGAGCGCTGCCGCGCAGGATGCCGTCATCCGGCTGGAGCAGCGGTTACGCCAGGAGGCACGCGCCGATTTCGAAGCGGCGGCGGCGCAGGCTGCCAACTGGCAGCAGGCCGACCGTGCCGCGCAGGCGCTGGATGAAGCGGAACGGCTGGCGGCGCGCGCTTACAGCCTGGGCGAAGGCAGCCTCGATCAGGTGCTGCTCAATCGCCGGCTGGCGCTGGAAGGGCGCCTGCAGGCGCAGCAGACGCAATTGAGCGCGCTGGCCATCGATGCCCGGATGAAGCTGGACGCGCATCGGCTGTGGCCGCTGGACGTGGATGCGGACGCGACCCACGCGCATCCGTAACTGGCGAAGAAGTCGCTCAGGGGGCAGCCGCGGGCGCGGCCGTGTTGCGGCTCATATGCCGCGCCTCTTCCTGCATGGCCGCGATCTGCTCGGGTTTCAGCTGCCATACCAGGCTGTCGCGCGCCTTGGCGGCAGCGTCCACGCCCTGCGCAGCGGCGAGGTTGAACCACAGGTAGGCGCGCGCCTTGTCGACCGCGGTGCCGGTACCGTAGCGGTAGAGTTCGCCCAAGCTGTATTGCGCCTTGGCGTAGCCGCGCTGCGCCGGCTTTTCGAGCCAACCGAAAGCCGCGCGGTAATCCTGCACCACGCCGCGGCCTTCCAGTAGCGCAAGGCCGTATTGATATTGCGCCTCGGCTAGGCCCTGTTGGGCTGCCCGGGCAAACCACTTGGCGGCTTCCTTGTCGTTCTGGATCACCCCGTCGCCCTCGGCGTAGCGCAGCCCCAGCTGCAATTGCGCTTCGGCATCGCCCTGCGCGGCACGGGTGTGCGGCAGTCTATCGGGTGCTTGCGCTGCCGGTATGGCGGCAGTGTGCTGATCGAGGGCGAACCAGGCGGTCACGCCGACCAGCGCGCCGACGCTCGCCAGCAGCAACAAGGGCTTGAGCGGATTGAACACCCAGAAGCGATGGCGGCAGTCGCGGCAGCGTAGCGGGGTGTGCAGCAGCATGCGGCGCACCCCGTCGTGGGCGTGCAGCGCCGCGCTGCGGACTTGCTCGCTCCCGCACTTTGGGCAGACGAGCGGCATGATGAGGTTTAGCGCGACTGCGCGGCGAGGTGATCCACCGCGGCCTTGACGTCGGTGTCTGCCAGCGCCGGGTTGCCGCCTCTGGCCGGCATGGCGCCCTTGCCTTGCAAGGCGGAGGCATAGAGGGTGTCCACACCTTGTGCCAGGCGTGGGCCCCAGGCGGCAGCATCGCCGGCTTTCGGTGCGCCAGCCACGCCCCTGTCGTGGCAGAAAGCGCATGCCTGGCGATAAACCTGCTGGCCGTGCGCGGGGTCGGACTTGGCTGCGCTGGCCGCGGCCTCATCGGCGGGCTTGGCTGCAGGCGCCGGTTGCGCGCGGTCGGCAGCGTCGGGTTGGGCTGCCGCAGGCTTGCTCGGCGCAGCGGGGCGGGGTGCCGGGGCGGTTGCGGGTTGTGGCGCAGGCGCTGCTTCTACTGCCGGAGTGTCTGCCGGCTTGGGCGCCGCCGCGGCCTGCAGCGCAGGCGATGTTTCGACGGGCAGGGCCACAGGCGCCGGTTCGGCCTGAGGGGGTTGCGGCACGGCGGCTTGTTCGGCCTGGCCGCAGGCAAGCAGCACAGCCGCCGCCGCGATCAGGAAAACCGTGGTTTTCATCGAACTGTGCACCGCTTGTCCGGATGGTCCCGCCATGCCTTACAGTTTGCCGCCGGCCTCGACGAACAGGTAAGCCACCGCATCCGCCAGGTCGGCTTCCGCCAGGCTGGCGTTGCCGCCCTTGGCGGGCATGCCGCGAATGCCGTTCAGCGCATGGCTGTGCAGCGTCGCATAGCCTTGAGCCACGCGCGCATCCCAGGCCGCTTTGTCGCCCAGCTTGGGCGCGCCGGCTACGCCGCTCGCGTGACAGGCCACACAATTGGCTTCGTAGACGAGCTTGCCTTTGGCCGGGTCGGGTTTGCCGGCCGCAGCGGGTGCGGCCGGCGCACCCGCTTCCGGCGCCTTGAAGCTGGCGCCCGCCGAGTTGGCCAGGTAGGCCACTGCGCGCGCCACTTCCGTGTCGGACAGGTCGCCGCCGCCGCGCGGGGGCATCTGGCGAATGCCTTCGATGGCATGCTTGACCAGGGTGTCGTAGCCCTGGCCGAGGCGGCTGCCCCAGTCGCCCTTGTTTTCGAACTTGGGCGCGCCCAGTGCGCCGGCGGTGTGGCACGCGGCGCACACGGCATCGTAGACTTCCTGGGCGGATTTTTCGACCTTGGGGGCGCTGGCGTCGAGCGCGGCCAGCTGCGCGACCGGCTGGATGCGCGCGAGGGTGGCTTTCTGGGCGGCATCGCTCGTGGTGTCCGGCTTGTGGTTGTCCTGGATGCCGAGCACCAGCATCACGATCAGGAAAATCGCCAGCAGGGGCGCGAACAGTCCGGCGACAACGGAAATGATGACTTCCTGCGGGGTGGCTTGGGTCATCTTGGCGTGCGAATCGGCCATGAAATTATCCTTAGTGGGGGTGGCATCGAAAGCCGCGATTATAAGGAAAGCAGCCCCGACAGGAAAGGGCGGGGCCCCGGCGGATGGACGGCACGCGGCAAACCGGCTATGCTTCGCCGACTTTGCGCCCGTAGCTCAGCTGGATAGAGTACTGCCCTCCGAAGGCAGGGGTCGTGCGTTCGAATCGCGCCGGGCGCGCCAGTTTTCAGGTCACCATCGGTTTCAGCCCTTGCCTTGCCGGGGTTTAATCTCTGCATCGCGGGTTTACACTTGGGGCCAAATTCATTTCGAGCGCTTCAATCATGGCCATTCCCACTCCTACCGACATCAAGCTCCACCAGGCTTCGCGCAAGCTTGAAATCGCGTTTACCGACGGTGCGCGGTTCGAACTGCCGTTCGAGTTCCTGCGCGTCTACTCACCGTCCGCCGAAGTGCGCGGCCACGGCCCCGGCCAGGAGGTGCTGCAGGTCGGCAAGCGCGACGTGCTGATCAATGCCGCCGAGCCGGTCGGCCTCTACGGCATCAATTTCTTTTTTTCCGACGGCCACGACACCGGGATTTATTCCTGGGAATATCTCCACGACCTCGGCACCAATCAGGCCGCGCTGTGGGACGAGTACCTCAGGCGCATGGAAGCCGCCGGCGCCTCGCGCGACCCCGGCATCGCCAAAATGTTCGAGCAGCGCCCCAAGGGCAAGTAAGCCGCGATGCGCGTCCGCCGTGCCTTGTCCAGCGCGCCCTCCGGGGCGCGTTTTGTTTGGGCGCTGTCCGCATGACGCTCGCTGCCGCCGTTGCCGAAGCGATCGGTGCCGCCAGCGGCACGCCGTTCGCGGCGGCCATGCTGAACCCGATAGGCGGCGGCGACATCAACCAGGCCTTCGGCATGAGCGACGGTGCGCGCCGCTATTTCGTCAAGGCGAATCGGGCGCAATGCTTGCCGATGTTCGAGGCCGAGGCGGCTGCGCTGCATGCGCTCGCCGCTGCGCAGGGGGTACGGGTGCCGCAGCCGCTGTGCACGGGCGCGGCGGCGGGCCAGGCCTTTCTGGTGCTGGAGTATCTGGACCTGCACGGCAACGGCGATGCCGCCCGCCTGGGTGAGCGACTGGCGCTGCAGCATCGCGTGCCGCAGCCCCAATTCGGCTGGGCGCACGACAACTGGATCGGCAGCACGCCGCAGCGCAACGGCTGGACGCGCGACTGGATCGCGTTCTGGCGCGACGAGCGGCTCGGCTTTCAGTTGCGGCTGGCCGCGCAGAACGGCTACGGCGGCGCGCTGCAGCGGGATGGCGAGAAATTGCTCGCCCGCCTCGATGCTTTCTTCGACGGCTATGCGCCCGCCCCTTCGCTGCTGCATGGCGATCTGTGGGGCGGCAACCACGGCTACCTCGCCGATGGGGCGCCGGTAATTTTCGATCCGGCGAGCTATGTCGGCGACCGCGAATGCGACCTCGCGATGAGCGAATTGTTTGGCGGTTTCGCAGCGGATTTTTACGCCGCCTACCGCGCGGCCTGGCCGCTCGACCCCGGTTATGCGGTGCGCAAGACGCTCTACAATCTTTACCACATCCTCAACCACGCCAACCTGTTCGGCGGCGGCTATGCGGCGCAAGCCGCGCGCATGACCGCCCAGCTGCTGGCGCAGATTCGATAGGCTTTTCCATGTTGCAGCGTCTGCTCGTTGTGTTTCTCGCGCTCGGCCTCGCCGCCTGTTCCGGCCTGCCGCCGAACGCCGTCGCCCCCAAGGTGAGCGTCGCCGAAGTCGACCTCAAGAGCCTCGGCCTGTTCGAGCAGCGCTTCGACGTGGGCTTGCGGGTCAGCAATCCGAACGACTTCGACCTGAAGATCGAGGCGCTGGATTTCGAACTGGAGGTGAACGGGCGTCCGTTTGCGCGGGGGCTGTCGCGCGTGCCGACGCTGATTGCGGCGACGTCCAGCACGCTGTTGCGGGTGGACGCGATCATGCAGTCGAAGAACCTGATCCAGCAGATCAAGACCCTGCCGCCGGAATCGCTGAAGCACGGGGTGCCCTACCGCATCAAGGGCCGCGTCAAAACCGACCGCTCGCCCGGCTGGCTGCCGTTCGATCGCGCGGGCGTGGTTGGCGGCGACGCGAAAAGCCCCGGGGACGGCGCAATCTGACCGCCCGCGCGCGGCTCAGCCCGCCAGCGCCCGCAGGACGGGCACGCCCAAGCCGAACGCGTCCGCGTGCCCGATTGCGCGCGCCAGCCGCGCCGGCGCCGAACGCCCGGTACAGCCGTGATCGGGATCGCCGTCGAAGGCTTCGAGCATGCCGGCGATGAGCTTGTCGCGGTCGTGTCTGACGGAGCTGAGCGCTTCCTGGATGTCCATCACCTCGTTCGCCACCTGGCGCGCGAAGGCTTCGTGCTGCGTCCACAGCTGCGATACCGTGCCGCCGGTTTTCAAGCCCGCGATATTGGTGGTGAGGATGTAGACGTTCTTCCTCACCAGTTCGAACAGCAGCGCGTCGCCCAACGCGACTTCGCGGCACGGCAGGTCGATTGCGGCGAGCGCGCGGCACAGCAGCGCGGCGCCCGGGCCGGCCACGGGCGAGGCGATCAGCGGCTTGGCGTCGATGCCCTTCTTTTTCTCGAACCACACCGAGATCACCGTGGGGTCCACGTAGCCGTGCGCCTGCCAGTCGCGCGGCAGCAGCTCGTTCTGGATCAGCGCGACGCGCGGTTTCCAGGCCACGGGCAAGGCCGCCAGCACGCCGTGCAGGTCGTTCTCGGCGACCGCGACCAACACCAGTTCCGGTGCGGGGTGGGCCTGCGCCAGCGTTGCCATGTCGTCGCCGCGGGTGACCGGCACCACGGTGTGGCCGGTGCGCAAAAAGCCGCCGGCGAACACGCGGCCGAGCTGGCCGAGACCGATGACGACGACTTCGCTCACTCGAGACCCTTGGAATGCAGGTACTCGTCGTAGCCGCCCATGTAGAACTCGACGCCCTCGGGGGTGATTTCGAGGATGCGGGTGGCGAGGCTGGAAACGAACTGGCGGTCGTGCGAAACGAAGATCAGCGTGCCCTTGAAGAGATCCAGCGCGAGGTTGAGCGACTCGATCGACTCCATGTCCATGTGGTTGGTCGGCTCGTCCATCACCAGCACGTTGTGGCGGCCGAGCATCAGCTTGCCGTAGAGCATGCGGCCCTTTTCGCCGCCGGACAGCACACGCACCGACTTCTTGACATCGTCGCCGGAGAACAGCAGCCGCCCGAGGATGCCGCGCAGCACCTGCTCGTCGTCGCCCGGCTGGGTCCACTGGTGCATCCAGTCGGTGAGGTTCTTGTCCATGTCGAAGTCGGCGACGTGGTCCTGCGAGAAGTAGCCGACGCTGGCGTTCTCGCTCCAGCGAATCTCGCCGAACTGCGGCGTCAGTTCGCCCATCAAGAGCTTCATCAGGGTGGATTTGCCGACCCCGTTGCCGCCGATGACGGCCATTTTTTCGCCGGCCTCCAATGAGAAGCCGAGATTGGTGAACAGCGGCGTGCCGTCGTAGCCGAACTTGAGGTTCTCGACCTCGAGCGCGCGGCGGTGCAGCGCCTTCTCCGGCTCGAAGCGGATGTAGGGGTTCTGCCGCGAACTCGGCTTGAAGTCCTCGATCTTGATCTTGTCGATCATCTTCATGCGGCTGGTGGCCTGGCGCGCCTTCGACTTGTTGGCCGAGAAGCGGCGCACGAATTCCTGCAGTTCGGCGACCTTGTCCTTGGCCTTGGCGTTGGCGCTGGCCTGGCGTTCCTTGGCCTGGGTCGAGGCCAGCATGTAGTCGTCGTAGTTGCCGGGGTAGACCTTGATGGTGCCGAAGTCGAGGTCGGCCATGTGGGTACAGACCTGGTTCAGGAAGTGGCGGTCGTGCGAGATGACGATGATGGTGGCGTTGCTCTCGTTCAGCACGTTCTCCAGCCAGCGGATGGTATTGATGTCGAGGTTGTTGGTCGGTTCGTCGAGCAGCAGGATGTCGGGGTTGGAGAACAGTGCCTGGGTCAGCAGCACGCGCAGCTTGAAGCCGGGGGCGATCTGGCTCATGGTGCCGTTGTGCTGTTCGGTGGGGATGCCGACGCCGAGCAGCAGTTCGCCCGCGCGCGCCTCGGCGTCGTAGCCGCCCATCTCGCCGAACCTGGCTTCCAGTTCGGCGGCGTGCAGGTAGTCTTCCTCGCTCGCTTCCGGGTTCATGTAGATGGCGTCCTTTTCCCGCATCACCTGCCACATCTCGGCGTGCCCCTGCAGCACCACGTCGAGCACGCGCTGGTCCTCGTAGCCGAACTGGTCCTGGCGCAGCCAGGCCATGCGCTCGCCGGGGTCGAGCGAGACGTTGCCGGCGGAGGGCTCCAACTCGCCGGCGAGGATTTTCATGAAGGTCGACTTGCCGCAGCCGTTGGCGCCGATCAGGCCATAGCGGTTGCCGTCGCCGAACTTGACGTTGACGTTCTCGAACAGGGGTTTGGCTGCGAATTGCAGGGTGATG
>NCIH01000133.1:0-6331 GCA_002281975.1 Hydrogenophilales bacterium 17-64-11
TTCTCGTTGATCAGGATCGAGTCTTCGAAGTTGTAGCCGTTCCACGGCATGAAGGCGACCAGCATGTTCTGGCCCAGCGCCAGCTCGCCCATGTCGGTCGACGCGCCATCGGCGATCACGTCGCCGCGTGCGATGACATCGCCCACCTTCACCAGCGGACGCTGGTTGATGTTGGTGTTCTGGTTGGAACGCGTGTACTTGATCAGCGAATAGATATCCACGCCGACCTCGCCCGCACGCGCTTCCTCGTCGTGCACGCGGATCACGATCCGGCTGGCGTCGATGTAGTCGACGATGCCGCCGCGATGCGCGGTGACCACCGTGCCGGAGTCGACCGCGGCGGTGCGCTCGATACCGGTGCCGACAAAGGGCTTCTCCGGACGCAGGCACGGTACCGCCTGGCGCTGCATGTTGGAGCCCATCAGCGCGCGGTTGGCGTCGTCGTGCTCGAGGAACGGGATCAGCGAGGCCGCCACCGACACGATCTGCGCCGGCGCCACGTCCATGTACTCGATGCGGTCCGGCGTCGACAGCGTGAATTCGTTCTTGTAGCGGCACGACACCAGGTCGTCCTTGAACTTGTCCTTCGCATCGAGTTCGGCGTTGGCCTGCGCGATCACGTACTTGCTTTCTTCGATCGCCGACAGGAACTCGATTTCGTCGGTCACCCTGTTGTTGACGACCTTTCTATACGGCGTTTCGATGAAGCCATACCAGTTGGTGCGCGCGAACAAGGCCAGCGAGTTGATCAGGCCGATGTTCGGGCCTTCCGGCGTTTCGATCGGGCACACACGGCCGTAATGGGTCGGATGCACGTCGCGCACTTCGAAACCGGCGCGCTCGCGGGTCAGGCCGCCGGGACCCAGCGCGGAGACGCGGCGCTTGTGGGTGATCTCCGACAGCGGATTGGTCTGGTCCATGAACTGCGACAACTGGCTGGAGCCGAAGAATTCCTTGATCGCCGCCGACACCGGCTTGGCGTTGATCAGGTCGTGCGGCATCAGGTTGTCGGATTCCGCCTGCGACAGACGTTCGCGCACCGCGCGTTCGACCCGTACCAGGCCGGCGCGGAACTGGTTTTCAGCCAGCTCGCCCACCGAACGCACGCGGCGGTTGCCGAGATGGTCGATGTCGTCGATTTCGCCGCGGCCATTACGCAGTTCGACCAGAATCTTGATGACGGCAACGATGTCTTCGGTCGACAGCGTACCGGAGCCGGTCAGTTCGTCGCGGCCGATGCGGCGGTTGAATTTCATCCGCCCCACGGCCGACAGATCGTAACGTTCTTCGCTGAAGAACAGATTGCCGAACAGCGCCTTCACCGCATCTTCGGTGGGCGGTTCGCCCGGCCGCATCATGCGGTAGATCGCGACCTTGGCGGCATATTCGTCTGTGGTGTCGTCGGTACGCAGGGTCTGCGAAATGAAGGCGCCGTGATCGAGGTCGTTGGTGTAGAGCGTGTTGAATTTTTCAATGCCAGCCGCGGCCAGCTTGGTCAGCAGATCCTCGGTGATCTCGTCGTTGGCACGCGCCACCAGTTCGCCGGTGCTGGTATCGACCACATCCTGCGACAGCACGCGACCCACCACGAACTCGGCCGGCACCGCCCACTTTTTGACACCTGCCGCATCCAGCTCGCGAATGTGCTTGGCGGTGATGCGCTTGTCCTTGGCGACGATGACATGGCCGTCCTTGCCGCAGATGTCGAAGCGCGCAATCTCGCCGCGCAGGCGCTCGGGCACCAGTTCGAACTGCACGCCCTGGGTGTTGATGTAGAAGGTGTCCTTGCTGAAGAAGTCGTCCAGAATGGTGGCTGGGGTGTAACCCAGCGCTTTCAGCAGGATGGTGACCGGCATCTTGCGGCGGCGGTCGACGCGGAAGAACAGGATGTCCTTGGCGTCGAACTCGAAGTCCAGCCAGGAGCCGCGGTAGGGAATCACGCGCGCCGAGAACAGCAGCTTGCCCGAGCTGTGGGTCTTGCCGCGGTCATGCTCGAAGAACACGCCGGGGGAGCGGTGCAGCTGCGACACGATCACCCGCTCGGTGCCGTTGATCACGAACGAGCCGGTCGGCGTCATGAGCGGGATTTCGCCCATGTAGACCTCCTGCTCCTTGACTTCCTTGATCGTCGGTTTGGACGCTTCCTTGTCCATGATGACCAGGCGCACCTTGGCGCGCAACGGCGCACAATAGGTCAGGCCGCGCTGCTGACATTCCTTGATGTCGAATACCGGCTCGCCCAGCGTGTAGCTGACATACTCCAGGCTGGCATTGCCGCTGTGGCTGACGATGGGAAAAATCGAGGTGAACGCGGCCTGCAAGCCTTCGTTCAGGCGCTCTTCGCGCGAGCGGCCTTCCTGCAGAAAAGCGCGATAGGATTCAAGCTGGGTCGCCAGAAGAAAAGGCACCGGAAGGGTATTGGTACGGCTGGCAAAGCTCTTGCGCAGACGTTTTTTCTCGGTAAAAGTATAAGCCATGGGGTCTCCTTGACGATCAGGGGCGGGCGGGCACGCGGGCTACGTACCGGCGCTTGTGAGGCACACGCAAAAAGCAAAAATGCCCGGAAGCCGATTCCGGGTTCCGGGTATTTGCTGCTTGCGTCTGCTGCGGGCTGCCCCGCAACACACCGCAGAAATAAGCGTGGCGAAATAAATGCGTCACCGGAATGAGGCGGCGCATTTTCACGCACCGCCTTAATTGCCGTTGACTTATTTGACTTCTACGGCCGCGCCAGCTTCTTCCAACTGCTTCTTCAGCGCGTCGGCATCGGCCTTGGATACGCCTTCTTTCACTGCCTTGGGCGCGCCGTCGACCAGATCCTTGGCTTCTTTCAGGCCCAGGCCGGTGGCAGCACGCACCACCTTGATGACTTCCACTTTCTTTTCGCCAGCGGAATTCAGCATCACGGTGAACTCGGTCTGCTCTTCGGCGGCGGCGGCAGCGCCACCGGCAGCCGGGGCAGCCACAGCAACCGCGGCGGCAGCGGCGGAAACGCCGAATTTCTCTTCCATTTCCTTGATGAGCTCGGACAGCTCAAGCACGGTCATGTTGGCGATGGCGTCCAGAATGTCAGCTTTTGCAACAGCCATTTGTATTACTCCTGTCAATTATGCTTCAGATTAAAAAACAATATCGTCGATGGGTTGTCGACAGGCCGCTTAGGCGGCCTGCTTGTCGCGCACCGCCGCCAGTCCGCGAACGAACTTGGTCGGCACTTCGTTGAGCGTGCGAACGAATTGCGCAACCGGGGCCTGCATGGTGCCCAAGAGCTTGGCCAACAGTTCTTCGCGGCTGGGCATGCTGGCCAGATTCCCCACGTCCTGGGCGGACATGATAAAGTTGGGCATGGCACCGGCCTTGATCACGAACTTGTCGTTGGTCTTGGCGAACTCGTGCATCACTTTGGCGGCCGCCACCGGGTCTTGGGAAATACCATAGGCAAGCGGACCGACCAGTTGGTCGGCAATGCCTGCAAACGGCGTATCCGCAACCGCTCGGCGCACCAGCGTATTTTTCAATACGCGCAGATAGACCCCGTCCTTGCGCGCTTTCACGCGCAACTGGGTCATGTTTTCCACCGTGATGCCGCGGTACTCGGCAACGACAACCGTCTGGGCGGCCGCAACCTGCGCGGCAACCTCAGCAACGACGGCTTTCTTTTCTTCAAGATTCAGACTCAAGGTCTTACCTCCTTCTCAGTTACGGAGCGTTGCCCGCTTGTGCCCACGGGATGCTCCGGCTGGCGACCTTGACAGGAAAATCCTGCTGGGGAACGCCATCTGCGTAGGGGCCGGCGAAGACAAACAGAGGACAGAATCCCATCACCCATCTGCCACCCGCCGGCGATTAAATCCTTGCGGATGCCTACGGTCTTTGACAACCCGCCAGCCAAACCTGCCGGCTGACGGCCCAAAGTTCATTCAGGCACTCTTTCCAGAGATGCCCACAATCGGGAATCACGCGCTGACGCTGGCCTGGTCGACGCGCACGCCCACGCCCATGGTGCTCGACACCGACAGGCGCTTGAAATAGATCCCCTTGGAGCTGGCGGGCTTGGCACGCTGCAGCGCGTCCAGCAGAGCCGCCAGGTTCTCCTTCAGATCATCGATACTGAACGAGGCGCGGCCGATCGTGCAATGCACAATGCCCCCTTTGTCGGTGCGATACTGCACCTGGCCGGCCTTGGCGTTTTTCACCGCACCCACCACGTCAGGCGACACCGTACCCACTTTCGGGTTCGGCATCAGGCCGCGCGGGCCCAGGATCTGGCCGAGCTGACCGACAACGCGCATGGCATCGGGGGTGGCGATCACCACATCGAAATCCATCTTGCCGGCCTTGATTTCGGCCGCAAGATCGTCGAAGCCGACGATATCCGCACCGGCATCGCGTGCCTTCTGCGCGTTATCGCCCTGGGCGAACACGGCCACGCGAACCGTCTTGCCGATCCCTTTCGGCAGCACCACCGCACCACGCACCATCTGGTCGGATTTGCGGGCGTCGACGCCGAGATTGACCGCGACGTCGACCGACTCGTCGAACTTGGCGGTCGCGGTTTCCTTGATCAGCTGCAGGGCATCGGCCACCGGATAGTTGCGGTTGCGGTCGATTTTCTCTTTGAGTGCGCGCAAGCGCTTGGATGCATTAGCCATCTTAGACTCCCTCCACGATGATGCCCATGGAGCGGGCCGTACCGGCAACGGTGCGCACTGCCGCATCCATGTCGGCCGCAGTCAGGTCGGGCTCCTTGGTCTTGGCGATTTCTTCGAGCTGGGCGCGGGTGATCGTCCCCACCTTGTCCAGGTTCGGCTTGGCGCTGCCCTTGTCGAGCTTGATCGCCTTCTTGATCAGCACCGTCGCGGGCGGCGTCTTCATGATGAAGGTGAAGCTCTTGTCCGCAAACGCGGTGATCACCACCGGGATCGGCAGACCGGGCTCCATGCCCTGCGTCTTGGCGTTGAACGCCTTGCAGAATTCCATGATGTTGAGGCCGCGCTGACCGAGTGCGGGACCGATGGGGGGCGACGGGTTGGCTTTCCCCGCCGGCACTTGCAGCTTGATATAGCCGACAATCTTCTTTGCCATGATGGCTCCTAATTAGTGAGTACCAGCGCGCTTTGGGTCGCCCTACTCGCGCTCCTCTCCGGAAAAACCGGATGCCGCTTCCCGGCGTTACTGCCGGAACTCAGCCTTTTTCGACCTGACCGAAGCCCAGCTCGACGGGCGTCGCCCGGCCGAAAATCATCACCGACACGCGCAATTTGCTCTTGTCGTAATTCACTTCTTCCACGTTGCCGTTGAAGTCGGTGAACGGGCCATCGATGACCCGAACCACCTCGCCCACCTCGAACAGCACCTTGGGCCTGGGCTTCTCCACCCCCTCGCGCATCTGATCGAGGATGGACTGCACCTCCTTCTCGGAGATAGGCGCGGGCTTGGTTGCGGTGCCGCCGACGAACCCGGTCACCTTGGGCGTACTCTTCACCAGATGCCAGGTGTCGTCGTCCATCTCCATCTGCACCAGGACATAGCCGGGGAAGAACTTGCGCTCGGCGGTTTTTTTCTGACCGCCCTTCATCTCCACCACTTCCTCCACCGGCACCAGGATTTCGCCGAAGCGATCCTTCATGCCGGCGCGCTCAATGCGCTCAACCAGATTGCGCGCGACGCTTTTCTCGAAGCCGGAGTAGGCATGAACCACATACC
The DNA here is from genome assembly GCA_002281975.1 of Hydrogenophilales bacterium 17-64-11. Taxonomy (GTDB): domain Bacteria; phylum Pseudomonadota; class Gammaproteobacteria; order Burkholderiales; family Thiobacillaceae; genus Thiobacillus. Next base: position 5,707 of record NCIH01000133.1, read on the forward strand.
ACCGCATACTCAACCCCCCCGTCCCATGGCCAACTTGACCAACCACATCAAAATGCCGTCCACCGCCCACAGAAAGAGCGCCATCACGACCACAAAAGCCATAACCACGCCCGTCATCTGGATGGTTTCCTTGCGGGTTGGCCAGACAACCTTCTTGGCCTCGTCACGCGCGTCGAGCGCGAAACGGAAAAACTGCCGGCCCGGACTCGACATGCCGGCAACGACGCCAGCCAGCACGAGCCCCGCCAGCACGGACAGCACACGCACCACGGTTGGCGCGTCCGCAAAAAAATAAAAGCCGGCCACCCCTGCGATGACCAGCAACACTGCTACCAGCAGCTTGAGTTTGTCAGCCATGAATGCTGTGCGCCTTGCGGCTTATCCTGTGGCAGGCCAAGAGGGTCTCGAACCCCCAACCTTCGGTTTTGGAGACCGACGCTCTACCAATTGAGCTATTGGCCTGTATTCTTAAAGGCCGGACCCGGCGCACATTCCGCACGCCAGGCCGCCTTGTAGCAAACCGCCCGCCTTACTCTTCGATCTTGGCCACGACGCCGGCACCGACGGTGCGGCCGCCTTCGCGGATGGCGAAGCGCAGACCCTCGTCCATGGCGATCGGCTGAAT
>NCIH01000134.1:0-9387 GCA_002281975.1 Hydrogenophilales bacterium 17-64-11
CGTGGCGCGGTGGAAGAGGTTGACCTGACCCCAGAGCACCTCTTCGAGGTCGGGTTCCATGCGGGTGTCCTCTAAGGTCGCAACGATGGCATCGAAGATGTCGGCGACGGCGACCGCAAGGCGCTGCCCATCGGGCATCGGGCGCGGATCGGGCTCATCAAAGGGGCGGAAGCCGTAAAGCTGCAGCTCGTCGAGCGCATGGGCGGTCTGGGATGCGGTGTGGGCGGGCTCATACGCATCGTCGTGGGTGTGGATCGTCATCGGTTTCTTGCCTCCGGGCCTGTCTCGTCCGCGCGACAACCCGCGCGGCCTTCATGGGCAGCTCTGAGCCGTCATGGCGGACGCCCCTTCACCCCCTCTTCGGTGCCGTAACGCATGTGGAGGAGGACGGGGGGCGGCTGATTTGCCTCGCGATGCAAAGCGGGGGCTCGTCCCCCGCGGCGGAAATCAGTTGCCCCCCGTCCTTGAAGGGGCGGCCCCTTTGACGGCAGCACGCCCATCTCTTGAAGGCCGTGCGGGTGTCGGGTGGATGAGATTTACCCGGGAAGAGGCAAAGGTGATGATCAACACCCGCGACAGGGATACATGACCCCTGCCCCCGCTATCCTGGACCGCCCCTTGCGGCGGCGGTGCTCAGCCCAACAGGCGCTGGCGATCCTCAAGCCCGATCTGCCCTGCCAGATGCTGGCGCAGCGCCTCTTTGCCGTTCGCCCGGAGATCATCGTTGAAATCCCCGAGCCGTGGTTCCAGCACCCGCACGGGAATTCCGATATCAAGGGCTCTGGTGGTCAACCTCTGTGCCGCGCGCTGGCCGGCTGGATCGCGGTCGATGGCGATGTAGAGGCGCTGCACTCCCTCCGGCAGCAGGACCGCCCCGAGGTGACCCGATGAGAGCGCCGCCCAAACGGGAAAGCCCGGCACCGCCTCGACAAGGGAAAGCATGGTCTCAATGCCCTCGCCGACCACGAGGATGTCGTCATGCGGGCTCAGCCGGACGGCATTGCCAAGTAGGTGACCCATGGCCCGCCGTTGCGTCTCGACCTCCGCCTTCCCCTGACCGTCATGTGCCAACCAGGTGCGATGCACGCCCCGCAGGGCCCCTGCCCCATCGGTGACCGCCGCGATCAGCGCCGGTCTGGGGATGCTTTTGGTCTGACCCTCATCCCGATGCCAGCACTTCGGGTGGAAGCGCAGGGCGCTCATCACCCCGCCATGGCCGATACCCCGGGCGCGGAGGTAGGTGTCGGCAAGCGTGCCTGCGACTGGCATGGAGGCTGCGAAGAGGCGCGCAGCGGCAGCTGGCGTACCGCCGGGTGCCTTGGCCTTCCTCGGCACTGGCGTATCCGGGGGGACCGGCTGTGGACGACCAAGATGCGCCCGGGCCTCGGCCAGAAGATCGGGAAAGCGTGAGATCCCCGTCCGTTTGGCGATGATGTCCAGAAGATCGCCATGCTCGCCCGTGGCACCGTCGGTGAACTTTCCTCGCGCCCCCGGCCCAGACGTAGGACCGGTCAGCCGCACGAAGAGCGACCGGCCGGGGTTGTTCTGCAGATCGCCCACGATCCAGTAGGACCCCTCCCGCCGTCCGGCGGGAAGGTAATGGCGACAAACGCTTTCGGCATTTTCCGCGAGTGCGCGGATCACATCTTCAGTCTCAGAATACATGGCTCAGCAACCTCCGCGCGCATGTATTCCCGTCACAGGACAACGCGCAAGCAGACGATCCAGTATTGCGATGCCGCTGGCGTCCGTTGGGCAGAACAGACGCAGCCTCCAGGCGATGATCTCCGAGAAGAAGCCATCTGCCTTGAGCCGATCCTTGGCGGCTTCCGTGAACCCGGACAGCTCGATCCGGTTGACACCCATGACGCGCGAGCGGTGCAACTCCATCCCGTCAGTCAGCCGCACCATGGTTTTGCCCTCCAGAACGAGGGCATGGACCTGCGCGGCTGACAGTTGCGGCGCATCACCCGCCAGCGTCGTCGCAACCCACGCAGGCGAGACCCGGCGACCGATGATCCGCTGGCCGTCGTCGGTTTGCAGCCGGTAGACGCGGGTTTCGTCCTGCGGCAGTTGCTTCCAGATCGGCAGCAGGAGGCCCGCCACGATGTGGAGCGTGGTTTCCGTGAACTCCGGCACCTCGGCCAGTTCGGCAGTCCAAGCGGCGGTGAATGCCGCGCGGTCGGCCTCGAGCCAGTGCGTGTCGTCCATCAGCTTTGCAGGCACGGTGCTGGCCTCGGTTGGGCGGATCAGCCGCAAGCGGGGCTCGATGGTGCCATCATCCAGCATCAGGCTGGTGGCGGGCACCCGCACGGCAGCCCGGTTTGAGCGGCTGTTGACCAGCAGCCGCGCCTTGGGGTCGTCGAGCCAGTCGAGCGCATCGGCAAGCGAAGTCGGCGTATTGCGCTGCTTTTGCGCGATGCTTAGCAGTTGCGTTTCCGCGCCGGACCCGGGATGGGTGTAGATCACCCGTGCATCCGTGACGCGGAAGCTCTCGGCGCGCAGGGTCTCGAGCCCGAGGTCGTAGACCCCGGCAGCGATGGCGCCCTCGATACGCTGCGCCAGAAGCTCCTCGAAAGCGGTGAACAGAATGCCCTGCATATGAATCGTCAGCGCCAGCAGCCGATTGAGGAAGGTCGTGATCGGCGGCAGGTCGTCTTTGAGACCATTGTCATCGGTCAGGTTGAGGCCCGTCGCATCCTCGAACGCCATCAGCGAGCAGCCCGCCACATCGCCGCGATAAATGCGGCGGTAGAGCTGGCGCAGGGCATCGCGCGCATAGGGCGACTCGAGATTGTCCTCGGGCCGGAACAGCCCCTGCCCGCCGGTCTGGCGCTGGCCGCGCGTGATTGCCCCGAGCGTGTCGAGGCGACGCGCGATGGTCGACAGGAACCGCTTTTCCGCTTTCACATCGGTGGCAACCGGCCGGAACAGCGGCGGTTGCGCCTGATTGGTACGGTTGGTGCGGCCCAAGCCCTGGATGGCGGCATCGGCTTTCCAGCCAGGCTCCAGAAGGTAATGAACCCGCAGGCGCTGGTTCTTGGCTCCGAGATCGGCGTGATAGCTGCGCCCCGTGCCACCCGCGTCCGAGAAGATCAGGATGCGCTTCTGGTCATCCATGAAGGCGGCGGTTTCCGCGAGATTGGCAGATCCTGCCAGCTTCGCGACATTCCACCGGCTGGCCATCGCGCGTGACTGGCCGCGAGGAGAGATTGCCCTCGCTATCGGTGAAGGGCTCGTAGAGCTGCACCGGGAAGGAATGCGCGAGGTAGTCCAGGCAAGCCTCTCTTGGCGTGATGTCCACCCGCACATCGTTCCACTCATCCGTAGGGATGTCTGACAGGCGGCGTTCCATCAGCGCCTCGCCAGTCGAGACAATCTGGATCACGGCCGCATGGCCTGCGGCGAGATCGGCGTCGATGGCGGCGATCAGGGTGGGGGTTTTCATGGAGGTCAGGAGATGGCCGAAGAAACGCTGCTTGGCGGATTCGAACGCCGAGCGCGCGGCAGATTTGGCCTGCCGGTTCAGAGTGCCAGACTCTCCAGTGATGTTCGCAGCCTCCATCGCCGCCGCCAGGTTGTTGTGGATGATGGCGAAGGCCCCGGCATAGGCATCATAGATGCCGCGCTGCTCGGGACTGAGCGCATGAACCAGCATCTCGTATTCGACACCGTCGTAGGAGAGCGAGCGGGCCGTGTAGAGACCAAGGGAGCGCAGATCGCGGGCGAGGACTTCCATGGCTGCCACGCCGCCCGCCTCAATGGCCTCGACGAATTCGGCCCGGGTGGCGAATGGGAAATCCTCCCCGCCCCACAGGCCGAGGCGCTGCGCATAGGCGAGGTTATGGACCGAAGTCGCGCCCGTGGCCGAGACATAAACCACGCGGGCATTGGGCAGTTTGTGCTGCAGGCGCAGCCCTGCCCTGCCCTGCTGCGAGGCGGTGACATCGCCGCGCTCGCCTTTCGATCCGGCGGCATTGGCCATGGCATGGCTTTCGTCAAACAAGATCACCCCGTCGAAATCCGCCCCCAGCCAGTCGACGATCTGGTCAACGCGGGATTTCTTCACCCCGCGTTCGTCGGAGCGCAGCGTCGCATAGGTGGTGAAGAGGATGCCTTCGGTCAGCGGGATGTCGCGGCCTTGCGCGAAGCGCGACAGCGGCGTGACCAGCAATCGCTCCTGACCAAGCGCTGACCAGTCCCGCTGCGCATCCTCCAGAAGCTTGTCGCTTTTGGAAATCCAGAGCGCCTTGCGCCGTCCTTGCGCCCAGTTGTCGAGCACAATCCCGGCCGACTGGCGGCCCTTGCCCGCGCCTGTGCCATCGCCCAGGAAAAACCCGCGCCGGAAACGGATGGCGTCGGGATCATCGTCCTTGGCGGCCGAGACCATATCGCCGGTCTCATCCACGGACCAAGACCCAGCGAGATGCGCAGAATGCGCCTCACCAGCGTAGATCACGGTCTCGAGCTGCGCGTCGGACAGCAGGCCGTCCCGCAGGATGGCGGCTGGCAGCTTGGGGCGATAGGTCGGTTTCGGGGGCGCGACCGAGGCCATGGCCGCCGATTGCACCAGCTTGGTCGGGTGCGGTTCCGCCCCGGGGATGTCGATCGCCTGCAGGCGGAAGGTCTCATAAATTGCATCCGACAGGCGCGCGCTGGCCCGGTCTTCGGTCGCATCCCGCAGGCTGTAGACGAGGTCCACGGCCTCGATCTGCAGCGCGGGGTTGGTGGGGGTTGTTGCTGGTGTGGCGCGAGAGCCGGTAGGCGCGGTGCGCGTGGTGCGGGCAGGATTTCCCGGGAAGGGGGAAGAGGGGCCCTGCCCGGCTGGTGCGACCTGCGCCAGCGCGAGGCGCGGGGGGACGTGGGCGGTAATCAGCGAAAGCAGGCTGGCGACATCATGCGATATCGGGCGCGCCAGATCGGCGGTGATGCCGCCCGGCTCGCCACTGCGACATTTGTCGAAGACCGAAATCCGCGTCTCAAAGCTGGTGCCGTGCTTGGCGAAGGCGGCACCTGACACAGCGCCTGTGAACACCAGATGCGCGGTCTCGGTCAGGCGGGCAAAAGTGTCAGCCCAGGCAGGAGCATCGGGCGCGAAACCGGCGCCGGTGATGGCCACAAACCGTCCGCCGGGGGCCAGCCGCGCCAGCGCCGAGCGCAGATGCCGGGCTGTTGCGTCCGTCGTGCGGGCGTCGACATGGGCCACCGCCGAGAATGGCGGGTTCATCAGGATGACGCTGGGGCGCAGGTCCGCGTCGAGATGATCGTCGATCTGCGCCGCGTCAAACCGAGTGAGCGGACGCCCCGGAAACAGGCGGCGCAGAAGATCGGCGCGGGTGTCGGCAAGCTCGTTCAGCATCAGGCTGCCGCCTGCGATTTCCGCGAGGATCGCCAGCATGCCTGTCCCAGCCGATGGCTCCAAGACCAGATCGCGCGCGGTGATCTGTGCTGCCGCCAGTGCCGCCAGCCCCATGGGAAGCGGCGTCGAGAACTGCTGGAAGCGCTCCATCTCCTCGGACCGCCGCGTATGGGTCGGCAAAAGGCCGGACACCTTGGCAAGGATCGGCAGCAGCGCGCCGGGTGATCCAGCCCGAGCCAAGAGCGCACGACCAAATTTCCTCAGGAACAGGACCAGCGCTGCCTCGCCCGCCTCATAGGCCAGCTTCCAATCCCAGGCGCCGGTCGCATCAGAGCCGCCAAAGGCGCGCTCCATCTCAACGCGCAAGCGCAGCGCGTCGATCTGGAAACCCTGCGCCAGATCAGGCTGCAGCGCCTCGGCCACGCTCAAGATCGCAGTGGCCGTATCGGGGGACGGGATGGGGACAACGGGTGCAAGTGCGCGCTCGGTCGCAAAAGGGGCGAGATGGGTCATTGAAAAACTCCGGAATGAGGGACAGGATCAGGCCCGGACACCCTCTTTCGGGCACCCTCAGGCCTGACCTTCCCCGGCCCTCCTCTTCCTCTAAAACCCCATGATCTGCGCAGGTGGCTTGATTTTGTTCCTGTTATGTTCTATATTGAGAACCAAGCTAGGAAGGGAGATCCCGAATGGAAAGCACCACTTACGCCCTGCCCGCCACGCCAAAGCAGATCGCCTATGCGCGCGCGCTGGCCCTGCGCAACCAAACACTTCTGCCATGGGATGTGCAGCAAGACCTGCGCGCGCTCAGCGCCTGGATTGACGCACAGGCCAAGCTGAAGCCGGGTACGCAGGACAGCCGCCCGACATCAAAGCAGGTCGCCTTTGCCGAACGTCTCGCCCGAATTAAACGCCGCGCCGTGCCGGATGAGTGTTTCCGAGATAAGGGGCTGATGTCGAAGTGGATCGACGGGAACAAGTAACGAACATCAGTCGTTGGCTGGCTTGGTTTTGTGCCGATCAGCAGGGAATTCCTTTTGCCTGCGAAAAGCGGCACTTAGCGCCTCGCTCGGTGAAGCCGGAGAGTCCAACGCGTCAAAGAACGCCTGATGGTCGCATGGCTTCAGGTTCGTGAGGTCGGGGCTGTTGCCGGCATTTTCTTTCATTTCTCTAGCCCTCCAAGCCAACTGCAATCCAGCTGATCAGCCAACAGCCGTGATTGAGTAGTGCAGCGTACCATCCCAAACAAGATCCCAAGATGCGCCCGGACGGACGTTCTGGATCGCATGCGGCTCGAAGCAGACCAGACAATTTCCTCCGGGCGCCGGAGCCCGGACCGAAGGGTAAATCAGGCCGCGGGATCCCGCTCGGCGCAGATGTTGGGCGAGGCTTTGCCCCTCAGGATATCCAACGGCCGGATCCGGATGCAGCGCCGGATGTTCCAGCTCGTCGGTCAGATCATCGAAGATTCCGATGAAATCCGCCAGCAGTTCCACATAGCGGGCGCTGTCATGGAAGCTGCCCGTAAAGCCAAGTTCGCGCGTGCGGTGCCAGGCCACTTCACTGACGGAAACCATCACGTCCCATGCGCAGTACCATGCGCCGCGCTCCTCAGTGTTGAAGCGGTTTCCACCTGCGCGGGTATAGGTGAAGGCTGCGTTGACATGGCTGTCGCCGTAGATGCGCAGATCACGGCTGCGGCGCTGCCAGGCAAGCTCGCGCGGGTCCAGATGCGGATTGCGGCCACGTTCGGCCAGAAGACGGCCGCTAGTCAGGCCCTCGATCTCTGCCAAGATCTCCATCTCGTCATCGGTATCGACGAGACCGCGCAGAGATGGCGGCTTGTGGTAGGTGGCGGGCAGGAGACGAACGAGACCACGATCAGAAATCTCAGCCTGCTTCATGCCCCACCACGCAGAGCATCGAGATAGGTCCGCACTGCGAGGATCTGCGGCAAGCCCCCGTCGATGGCGGTGTCGACCGGACGGCTACCGCCAAACAGCGGGCCGGTGTTCGGTCGGGTGAACCAGATTCGCGCGAGTGACTCAGAGAAGTAGAGTTCGAGCGACTTGTAGATGCCAATTACAGCGCTGAGCCGCAGCAGTTGGTCCTTGGTGAGCTCTCCGGCGAAATCTGGCTTCTTCGCACGCTTCCATGTACTCTCAGACATATCGGCAAGGCCCGCCGCTTCCTTCAGACTGAGACCCCAGGCATCGGCCACGCGCGCATAGGCTTTCAACGCTACTGCGTTGACCTGTGCAGGTTCTCGAATCTTCTCTGCAACTTGCATGTCGTCCTCCATTGCACTCAATATAGTCCATATGGACCTTTTGTAAAGATCAAATGAACCCATCGCGCTGAGGTCTCACCCGAACCGCCGCCCTCCTTCCGTGAAGGTGTATTCATTGGCGATGATGCTGTCTTCGATGGACTCGTCCGAGGCCAGGTGGTCGTATTCGACCTGAAGCTGGCGGTAGAGCCAGCGGACAAGGTCGCGGATCGCCTCGGTCACGATCTCCTCTGCGCCCCCGGTTGGCGGCTGCCAGGTTGGGCTGTCGCGGGTGACGTCCACCGACATGGTGTATTCGTGGTAGTAGCGGCCGCGGTGGCTGATCTCTGCGGCAAGCTGGTAGAAGTTGCGCCGCTGGATGGCCTGCAGCCGGTCGGCGATACCGTGCAGCGTCGCGTCCTGGGGCGCATAGTCCCGGATACGCGCGGCCGCGCCCTTGGCGTGACTGAGATAGCCCTCGAAGCAAGCCCCATCCCCCTGGCTCCAGAATCCTGAAAACCAGATGCAGGGCTTTTGGCGCGTGCCACCGCCCATCAGGCGCACGGGCGTGGTTTTGAGCCGGATGCCGAGGATATCGCAGATGCGCTCAAAATCCTCGTAGACCGCATCCCACCAATCGTCATGGGGCCCAAGCTCGCGATACCAGCTGCGGGCCTTATCCTTGGCGACGTCGCAGAGTTCAGGGAACTGATAGACTGTTGTGCAGATGACCTCAGGCATGTGCGTCCTCCCCGTTCAGCGTGGCAGTCAGCCACTCTTGGGTGCAGGTCCAGCCGATGGATTTGCGCGCGCCCAGATCGATGACATGCGCGCCGCCGCCAAAGGCGTCGAGGCGCGGGCGGGAACAGGTTAGACCGTACTGAAACCCCCAGAGGCCGGTGAGGTCGAGTGCGTCCGCGAGGCGCAGCACGAAGCGGATGACAGCCTCGACATCGCCGTGCTCGTCGTCATGGATCCAAAGTGTGCTGCCCTCAGGTGCGTCCTGGCGCGAGAGTGTGAGTCCTGCGAATTCCGGCTCGTCGGCGTCCTGCTCCGCGGCGCGGAGATCCTGAAACAGCGCAAGCGCGCGGGCAGCCTTGTCGGCCGTGCCAACGTCGATGATGCATGAGAAATGGGTGAAGTAATCCGCCATGGGGACCTCCTGAAATTGAGAAACCCGGCCAAGGGGCCGGGCACTGGATTGGGATGAAGGGATGAGGCAGAGCGATCAGCCGGATGGCGGATCGCCTGCGGCTTGACGTGCCGCGTGCGCGCAGAGCATCTGCCGGTAGAAGCGTTTGCGTGCCGTTCGGAAGCTGCGCACGGCGCGCGTGTCGGGATGAAGCGCCCGGACCGCTGCACGCAGGACAGTGAAGGGCGACGCCGTCGGCGGCAGGCGGAGGCGCAGATAGGCTGGATCGGTCATGTCAGCTGACCTCGACCACGGGCGAGGCGAGATGCGGATCGACCAGCGCCTCGATCCGCTCGGCCCGACCCATCCAGGGCTCGGGGCGGATCGCTTTCACCCAATCCGCAAAGCTGGGGATGAAGCCGAGGTCCTCCTTCACATGCTGCTCGCCAACCCAACGGGTCGGGAGGATGCGCCCTGTCGAGAGCGTGAGCGTCGGGCCAAAAATCGTCTCCGCCATGAAGATGCCCTCGGCATGTTATCTGGACAGTCAAGCTGTCTCTTGAGGAAAGCGCCCTGCGATCATTGGGGTTTTCCTGTGCGGCATCGGTGAGACAGTTCATGGGGGCT
>NCIH01000135.1:0-11086 GCA_002281975.1 Hydrogenophilales bacterium 17-64-11
ATCCACCGAATAACCAGAAAAACCGGCGGCTTGACGGTTCGTTTATCCAGGAACGCGTTGAAACGTACTCAAAAGTGAATTGTTCAGCGCTTCCCTAGACTGAGACTTGTCTTCCTTCTTGATTGGAGACGGCCATGTCGACCCGCATCCCCCGCGACACCCCCATGCTCGACCAGCTCGAAAGCGGCCCGTGGCCCAGCTTCGTGGCTGGCCTCAAGCGCCTGGCCAAGGACAACGACATGATGGTCGACCTGCTGGGCCAGCTCGAAACCTCCTACGAAACCCGCAAGGGCTACTGGAAAGGCGGCACCGTCGGCGTATTCGGTTACGGCGGCGGCATCATTCCGCGTTTTACCGAACTTAAGGACGAATCCGGCAAGCCGCTGTTCCCCGAAGCGGCCGAATTCCACACCCTGCGCGTGCAGCCCCCCGCCGGCATGCATTACTCGTCGGACCTGCTGCGCAAGCTGTGCGATGTCTGGGTCGACAACGGCGGCTCGGGCCTGATCGCCTTCCACGGCCAGTCCGGCGACATCATGTTCCAGGGCGTCAGCAGCGAGAACGTGCAGGCGGTGTTCAACGGCCTCAACGAAATTGGCTTCGATCTCGGCGGCGCCGGCCCCGCGCTGCGCACCTCGATGTCCTGCGTCGGTTCGGCGCGTTGCGAAATGTCCTGCTTCGACGAGGCGCGCGCCCTGCGCACCGTCATCAACAACAACCTCGACGACATGCACCGCCCGTCCCTGCCCTACAAGTTCAAGTTCAAGTTTTCGGGCTGCCCGAACGACTGCGTCAACGCCATCCAGCGTTCCGACATGGCGACCATCGGCACCTGGCGCGACAACATCCGCGTCAACGAGGCCCAGGTGCAGGATTACTACAGGGCGCACGGCATGCACGACCTCTACAATGACGTGGTCGGCCGCTGTCCGACCAAGGCCGTCACCGTGGTACCGGACGACCAGGTCCGGGCTGATGCGCACACCTCGGTGGCGCATCTGGGCGACGGCAACACGCTGTGCATCGACAACAAGAACTGCGTGCGCTGCATGCACTGCCTCAATGTCATCCCCGGCGGCCTCTTGCCCGGCAAGGACAGGGGCGTGACCATCCTGGTGGGCGGCAAGGGCGTGCTGAAGATCGGCGCCACCATGGGCAGCGTGATCATTCCGTTCATGAAACTGGAAACCGACGAGGATTTCGCCAGGCTGAACGAACTGGCGCGCAATATTCTCGATTTCTTTGCGGAAAACGCGCTCGATCACGAACGCACCGGCGAAATGATCGAGCGTATCGGGCTGGCCAATTTCCTCGAAGGCATGAACATCCCGGTCGATCCCAACATGATCAGCCAGCCGCGTTCCAACCCCTACTTCCGCTCCGACGACTGGGACGAGCAGGCCGCCAGATGGGTCGAGCACAAGCAGCAGAAAGCGGCCTGAAGCACTGTCATCGATGCGCAGGAAGTCTTCGCTGCCCGCCTGCGCGCCGCTGTCCGGGCGGCCGTCCCGCCGGACGGCCGGATATCCCTGCGCCGCGCTTTGCCGCCATACGCGGCGATGCCCGATGGCACGTCCGATCTTGCCAGCGCCACGCAAAACTGACACAGTCCGGAAAAATCGGGCTTGGGTTTCACGGATGGATCGATCGAGCCTGAATGGAAACGACGTCGTTCGTGAAGGCGGTTTTACTCTCAAGCGCAAGATCAATAAGGAGACCATCGTGAACCAAAAACATTTCCTGGCCACCCTCGCACTCGGATTCTTCCTGGCCGTTCCCTCGACCAGTTTCGGACAGGGCAAGGCGCTGATCATTTCCCCGACGGACGGCGCCATCCTGGACCCGCTGGACGAGATCCGGCTGTCCTATGAAGTGAATCCCGGCCCGCGCGGCGATCACGCCCATCTCTACATCGACGGCAAGGAAGTGGCGATATTGCGCAAGCGCAAGGGCGATTATTTGCTGGAAACCCTGTCGTCCGGCAAGCGCAGCCTCTGCGTCAAGGTGGTGAACAAGGCCCACGTGCCCATCGGCATCGGACAGTGCATCCAGGTCACGGTGAAATAAGCGGTGGGAGCGGAAAACCTTGCCTATGCCCTGACCCAGGTGGTGCATAACTTCGGCGCCGCCGCCGTGCTAGGCGGCGCGGTATTCGCGCTGTGGCCTGCCTCCCGCCTGGGCGACGGACGCCAGTTTGCCTGGCTGATCCTGATCGCCTGGGGCGCGCAGATAGCCAGCGGCGGCTTGTTCGGCGTCACCAGCTACTACTACTACGGCGAGATGCCGGATCTCAGCAGCGTTGCCATGACCGCCCTTGTCATCAAGGTGGCGGCGGCGATCACCGGCTTCCTGCTGGCTGCCGTCTATCTCGCCCGGGGCAAGGAATGGGGCCGCGCGGGCGTGCGGCGTACCTTCCTGGGCCTGGCCGCGCTGGCCACCCTCGCTCTCGCGGCGGCAGCCTTCCTGCGCTGGTTTTCGTAGAAAAATCGGCAGGGGCAGCGCTGGACGGCCCCTGCAGGGCCGACCGTAGCGATCGCTGTCAGTCGTTTTCCATCTCTGCCGTATAACTGCCCTGCATGGCCAGGCTGTTCAGCCGGGCTCGTTTGAGCAGGGCCTGCTGGGCTGCCTGGACATTCCCGCTCTTGCCGCCCCAGGCATGCAGCGCAGGCTGCTGCAGGGCGCGGCCGTAGGAGAGACTCAGCCGCCAGGGCGGCGATCCCCCGCTCCGGTTCAAGGCATTCAGATTGGCCGTGGCTTCTTCCGGGCCCTGGCCGCCGGAAAGAAAATGAATGCTGGGCACTGCCGCAGGAACGGTCCGCCGCAAAACCTTGAGCGTGGCAGCGGCGACGATTTCCGGGCCGGCCTTGGGCTGTGCCTTGCCGGGCACCACCATGCTGGGCTTCAGCAGCATGTGTTCGAGCACGACGTGATGGCGATGCAGGGCGTGGAACACCGCATGCAGAACGGCCTCGGTGACATCCGCGCAGCGCTCCAGGCCGTGATCGCCATCCATGAGGACTTCGGGCTCGACGATCGGGACGAAGCCTTCGCTCTGGCACACCGCCGCATAGCGCGCCAGCATTTCCGCATTCGCCGCCAGGCCGGTCACGCTGGGGAGGTGTTTGCCGATGGTGTAAACCTCGCGCCATTTGGCAAAGCGGGCGCCCTGCTCGCGGTAGCCCGCCAGACGCTGCGCCAGGCCGTCCAGCCCCTGGGTGATTTCGTCGCCCGGACTCAGTGCCAGCGGTATTTTCCCCTTGTCCACTTTGATGCCGGGGACAATCTTCTGTTCCCAGGCGGCCGCCGGCAGCAGCCTGCCGCTATCGGTTTTCTGGCTCAGGGTCTCCTCGAACAGGATGACCCCGCTGATGTAGGCGCCCAGCTCCGGGGTGCTTAACAGCAGAGAGCGATAGGCGCGCCGGTTTTCTTCGGTGGATTCGACCCCGATGGCCTGAAAGCGTTTTGCGATGGTCGGCGTGCTCTCGTCGGCCGCCAGGATGCCGCGCCCTGGCTGAACCAGATCGCCGATCGTCGCCTGCAAAGCGGATTCATGGGACATGCGCAATCTCCTCGGTGGCTCTCGACTTAGCGTTGTAGCACGCCTTGAGAGGGTTGCCATTGCGGGCTTGATTCATTCCCGATCTGAACTATATAGAACCAGTGCAGTCCTATTTAGAATTCTGGAGCACGCATGTTACGCATTGCCAAACTCACCGACTACGCCACCGTATTGATGGTGCGGCTGGCCCGCGAGCCGGGACGCTGCTTCAGCGCGGCACAGCTGGCCGACGAACTGGGCGTACCCCAGCCCACGGTGGCCAAGCTTTTGAAACACCTGCTGCGCGCACATCTGCTTGCCAGCGCACGCGGCGTGGGCGGCGGCTACAGCCTGGCCATGGCGCCGCATGCGATTTCGGTGGCCGACGTGGTTGGCGCGATCGAAGGCCCGCTTGCCCTCACCGAGTGCGCGCGCGGCAAGGGCAATTGCTCGCTGGAACGGGGGTGCGCGACGCGCGCCAACTGGCAGCTGATCAATCGCGCGCTGCAGGTGGCGCTGCAAGCCGTCAGTCTGGCCGACATGGCCAGGCCGCAATTGCAGCCGATTCACGTGCAAGCCTTGCAGGAGAAAATGCCATGAGCGATACCGAAGTGCGCCATTCCGAGTTGCAAGACCCCGAGTTGAGCAATCCCGAACTGCGCAAGCGCATCGACGACGAATACCGCTGGGGCTTCGTCACCGATATCGAGCAGGAAGTGGCGCCCAAGGGGTTGAGCGAAGACGTCATCCGTCTCATCTCGGCCAAGAAGTCCGAGCCCGCATTCATGCTGGACTGGCGGCTGCAGGCTTATCGCCACTGGCTGACGCTGCGCGAGCCGACTTGGGCGTCGGTGCACCACGCGCCGATCGACTACCAGGCCATCCACTACTACGCCGCGCCGAAAACACGCACGCAGCCGAAAAACCTGTCCGAAGTCGACCCCGAACTGCTGCGTACCTACGAGAAGCTCGGCATTCCCCTGCAGGAGCGCGAGGCGCTGGCGGGGGTGGCGGTGGACGCGGTCTTCGACTCGGTATCGGTCGCCACCACCTTCAAGGACAAGCTGGAGAGCCTGGGCATCATTTTCTGTTCCTTCTCCGAAGCGGTGCAGAAGCATCCCGAACTGGTGCGCCAATACCTCGGCTCGGTGGTGCCCTATACCGACAATTATTTCGCCACGCTCAACTCGGCCGTGTTCACCGACGGCTCCTTTGTCTACGTGCCGAAAGGCGTGCGCTGCCCGATGGAGCTGTCGACCTATTTCCGCATCAATGCGAAGAACAGCGGACAGTTCGAGCGCACCCTGATCATTGCCGACGAAGGCGCGACGGTGAGCTATCTGGAAGGCTGCACGGCGCCGATGCGCGACGAGAACCAGCTGCATGCGGCGGTGGTGGAACTGGTGGCGCTCAAAACTGGTACCCCGGCGACCGCGAAGGACGCGGCGGCATCTACAACTTCGTCACCAAGCGCGGCGACTGCCGCGGCGACCGCTCGCACATTTCCTGGACCCAGGTCGAGACCGGGTCGGCGATCACCTGGAAGTATCCGAGCTGCATCCTGCGCGGCGACGACAGCGTCGGCGAGTTCTATTCGATCGCCCTGACCAACCACCGCCAGCAGGCCGACACCGGCACCAAGATGATCCATATCGGCCGCAACAGCCGCAGCACCATCGTTTCGAAAGGTATCTCCGCGGGGTTCGGCAGCAACGCCTACCGCGGCCTGGTGAAAGTGCTGCCGACCGCGGCGAACGCGCGCAATCACACCCAGTGCGACTCGCTGCTGATGAGCGACCATTGCGCCGCCCACACCTTCCCCTACATCGAGGTGAAGAACGCCAGTGCCACGGTGGAGCACGAAGCCACCACCAGCAAGATCGGCGACGACCAGCTGTTCTACCTGCGCAGCCGCGGCCTCTCCGCGGAAGACGCGGTGAACCTGATCGTCAACGGCTTCTGCAAGGAAGTGTTCAAGGAGCTGCCGATGGAATTCGCGGTGGAAGCGCAGAAGCTGCTTGCGGTGAGCCTGGAAGGCGCAGTGGGATAAAGGAAAAGGAGAACGCCATGCTGGAAATTCGCAATTTGCACGTGTCCATCGGCGACAAGCCCATCCTCGCCGGCATCGACCTCACGGTGCGCGCAGGCGAAGTGCACGCCATCATGGGGCCCAACGGTTCCGGCAAGAGCACGCTCGCCCAGGTGCTGGCCGGGCGCGAGGGTTACACCGTGACCGCGGGCAGCGTGCGCTATCTGGAGCAGGACCTGCTGGCGATGGCAACGGAACAGCGCGCCCGCGCCGGGGTGTTCCTCGCCTTTCAGTATCCGCTGGAGATTCCCGGGGTGGCCAATGTGCAATTGCTGCGCACCGCGCTCAACAGCGTGCGGCTGCAGCGCGGCGAACCCGAGCTCGACGCGATGGACTTTCTCGATACGGTGAAAAGCAAGCTGGCCCTGCTCGGCATGGACGAAAGCCTGCTTTATCGCGCGGTCAACGAGGGCTTCTCGGGCGGCGAGAAAAAACGCAACGAAATCCTGCAGATGGCGGTGCTGGAACCGCGCCTGGCCATTCTCGACGAAACCGATTCCGGGCTCGACATCGATGCCCTGAAGACCGTGGCAAACGGCGTGAATGCTTTGAAGAGCCCGGAGCGCGCAGTCATCCTGGTCACCCACTATCAGCGCCTGCTGAACTACATCGTGCCCGACCGCGTACACGTGCTGGCGGGCGGGCGCATCGTGCGCTCCGGCGACGCCGGCCTGGCGCTGGAACTGGAAAACCGCGGCTATGGCTGGCTGATCCCCGAAGCGCAGGAGGAGACGCGGCCATGAATACGCAGACTGCCAGCCGCTACCGGCACGCGCTCGACGCCATCGCTGCGTCGGCCGATCGTCTCGCTTCGCGCCGCCGGGCGCTGGAGCGCTTTCTCGCGAGCGGGCTGCCGACCGCGCGTGAAGAGGACTGGAAATACACCTCGCTCGCCTATCTCGAACAGACCGAATGGCATGCCCCGGGGCATGCCCCGGAAACCGTTGCGAGCGAGGATTATCCCGGGACGGTGTTGCGATTCGGCAATGGCCGCCTGGTCGATGCCGATCCACGCGTGCTCCAAGCGCACAGCCTTGCCGCGCATGCCGACGCCGCGCCAGCGGCCCGGCATCTCGGCCAGCTTGCCGGCAGGATATCGAGCGGCACGGCGCTGGCCCAGATCAACAGCGCGCTGTGGCGGGACGGACTGTTCCTGCACGTTCCCGCCCGCCGCACGCTGCCGCCGCTGTTCGTGGTGCACAGCGCCAGCGAGGCCGACGCCATGCTGCACGTGCGCAACCTCGTGGTGCTGGAAGCCGGTGCCGAGGCGGTGCTGGTGGAGCATTACCGGGGCAGCCCCGACCTCCCCTACTGGAACAACCCGGTCACCGAGATCGTGCTGGGCGAAGGCGCGCGGCTGACCCACCTGAAGCTGACCGAGGAAAGCGCGGCCGCCACCCATACCGGCCTGGCCGCGGTGCAGCAGGCGCGCGACAGCCGCTACCATGCCTTGTCGATCAGCCTCGGCGGCCGCCTGGCGCGCCACGACACCTGGGTGAACCTGGATGAGCCCGGCGCCGAATGCCAGCTTGACGGTCTCTTCATCGCCGATGCGCGGCGCCACATCGACCAGCATCTGCATGTCGAGCACGCCGCGCCGCACACCACCAGCCGCCAGACCTGGCGCGGCATCGCCGCCGGGCGCGGGCGCGGCATCTTCGATGCGCGCGTGGTGGTGCAGCCGGGCGCGCAAAAGGCCGACGCGCAGCAATCCAGCCGCAATCTGCTGCTCTCGCCGCACGCCGAAATCGACGTCAAGCCGCAACTGGAAATCTATGCCGACGACGTCAAGTGCGCACATGGCGCGACCGTGGGCCAGCTCGACGAAGCGCAGCTGTTCTTTCTGCGCAGCCGCGGCATCGACGCCGATACGGCGCGCGCATTGCTGCTGCGCGGGTTCATCGCGGAAGCGCTGACGCTTGCGGAGCGCAGCGGCCTCGCCGGCTGGCTGGAGCCGCATCTGGCAGCCGCGCTGCCGCTACCGGAAAAGGAGCGCACAGCATGATGGCCGATCAGCGCAGCCTCTACGAAGAGGTCATTCTGGAACACAACCGCCATCCGCGGCACTACCCCAGGAATCCGCGCGGCAGCACCCACCATGCGCACGGCTTCAACCCGCTGTGCAACGACGAGGTCCAGGTGCATCTGAAAGTGGCGGACGGCACGATCCAGGACATCGGTTTCGAGGGCGCCGGCTGCGCCATCTGCATGGCCTCCGCCTCGCTGATGGCCGAAGCGGTCATGGGCAAGCCGCTGGATGAAGTTCAAACCCTGTTCCGCCGGGTGCATCGCATGCTGGCAGAAAACGGCCCGACGGAAGGCGTGGGGAAGCTGCGCGTGCTGGAAGGCGTGCATGCGTTTCCAATGCGCGTGAAATGCGCGACGCTGCCCTGGCATACTTTGCAGGCTGCGCTCGAACACAGGACGGAAACGGTGTGCACCGAAGGCCCCTCCCCGTTCTGCCCGCAACCTTCGTTGCCCGCGCCGCAGCCATGACCGACCCGGCGCGCCTGGCCGCGGAAGGCCTCGATCAAACCGGGTTGCGTGAACGGGTTATCGCCGCCCTGCGCACGATTTACGATCCAGAACTGCCGGTCAATATCTACGACCTGGGCCTGATCTACGCGCTCGACCTCGACGCCGGCGGCCGCGTCGACCTCCGCATGACGCTCACCGCTCCCGGCTGCCCGGTGGCGCAGAGCTTTCCCGCGCAGGTCGAAAAAAGCGTCAAGGCGGTAGCGGGGGTGAGCGATGCGCACGTCGAAATCGTCTGGGAACCGCCGTGGGAGCCAAGCCGCATGACCGAGGCTGCGCGCCTGCAGCTGGGGCTGGTGTGATGACCGACTGGGTAAAAGTGGCGCGCATCGAAGCGCTGCCGCCAGGCAGCCGCCGCGTCGTCGATGTCGACGGCGTGGCCGTGGCGGTGTTCAACCTCGATGGCGATTATTGCGCGATCGAGGATACCTGCACCCACGATGGCGGCGAACTCGCCAGCGGCGAAGTCCGGGGCGACGAGATCGTCTGTCCGCGCCATGGCGCCCGCTTCAACCTGCGCACCGGCGCAGTCGCCGCTCCGCCGGCCTATTGCGCAGTGGCCACCTTTCCGCTCAGGATCGTGGCGGGCTGGGTGGAAGTGCGCGACAACCGCTGGGACTGAGCTTGGCCCGCCCGTGCAGCGGGCGTATCGGCCCCCGATCCTTACAGGCCGACGAGCTGGGCATGCAGGCCCTGCTCATGGATGCTGTGGAGAAGACTGGAAGCCCGGGTGGACTCCGAATCGTAGACCACCATGATCATGTGGGATTGTTCCGGATTGTGCCCCACCGAAACCACGCCGACGTCCCGGCGGATTCCCTCTTCGAGGCTGTGCAAGCTGTCCTCGTCGAGAGCTTCGTCGATGTGCACAAACACTTCATTGAGTCTGGTGTTCATCATGACCTCCTCGACGCGCCTGGCATGACAACTGCCAATAGAGTTATTCGCGCGCCTTGCTTCTACCATTCTAGTCAACTGCGCAGGAGGGGTGGAGCGGCCAGCCGAAGCGCGCCCAGGATCGCGGGAATGGACGGGCCTTTTCAATTTTGCGCCTTCGAGCAGCGCCTGTGAGCTTCAAGTCGAAAGTCATAAAAATGGCGCAACCCCATCTTTTTACTTGCAACTTACAACTTGTGACTTGCGTCTATTCCGGGCGCCGGATCACATGGCGAAGATCAGCGCCAGGCCGGCGGTTGCGATGCCCGCTCCCGCCGCCTGTACCGCACGCCGGCCAGCCAGACTGCCGGCGATCCCCGCGCCATGCAGGAAAACCGTGGCCAGCACGAAGCCCAGGGCATACGGCATAGGCGACGCCGCCTGCGGCATTTCCAGCCCGTGGGCGTAGCCGTGGAACAGCGCGAAAACGGCGGCGGCCGCCATGCCGGCCGGCACCGCCCAGCGGCGCCGTGTGGCGATCAGCAGACCCAGCGCCAGCACCGACAGGGCGATGGCGGTTTCGACCTGCGGCAGTTCCCCGCCCGTCCAGGCCAGTGCGCCGCCCAGCCCCGTCGCAGCGACGAAGGCCGCGGGCACGGCCCACAACGCCCGTCCGCCCTGCTGCGCCGCCCACAGGCCGACCGCGATCATGGCGAGCAGGTGATCCAGCCCCAGCAAGGGGTGGATCAGCCCGCCGGTAAATCCAGCGAGCGTCTGGCTTCCTGTGTGCGCAGACGCGGTGCCCGCAAACAGGCAGAGGGCAGCCAGTGCGATCGGGCGTGAAAGTTTCATCGGCTTCATTGCGTGTTCTCCATTTTCAATCGGCATTACTTGATTTTTACCTGCACCAGTTCCTCGCCATCCGGGTCGGTCACGTGCACGGCGCAGGCGATGCAGGGGTCGAAGGAATGGATGGTGCGCAGGATCTCGAGCGGCTGTTTCGGGTCGTGCATCACGTGATTGTGCTGCAGCGCCGCCTCGTAGGCGCCCGGCTGGCCTTGCGCGTCGCGCGGGCCGGCGTTCCAGGTGCTCGGCACCACGGCTTGGTAGTTGCTGATCCTGGCGTCGTCGACGACGATCCAGTGCGAGAGGCCGCCGCGCGGGGCTTCCATCAGGCCGACGCCCTGCATGTGCTTCGGCCAGGTCGACGGTTCCCAGTATTGCTCGTTGAAGGTGCGCACGTCGCCGGCCTTGATGTTGGCCATCAGCTGGTCGAACCAGCCCTGCATGGCATCGGCCAGGATCTTCGATTCCAGCGCGCGCGCAGCGGTGCGGCCGAGGGTGGAATACAGCGCGTCGACCGGCAGGTCGAGGCTCTTCAAGGTCATGTCAACCAGTTCCCTGGCCTGGGCATTGCCGCCGGCATACAGCATCAGCACGCGGGCAAGCGGGCCGACTTCCATGGACTTGCCCTGCCAGCGCGGCGACTTCATCCAGGAATATTTCTGCTCGATATCGAGGTGTGCGTAGGGCGGCTTCGGCCCGGTGTAGCTGAGTTCCGTCTCGCCCTTGAACGGGTGCAGGCCCTGTTTGTCGCCCTGGCTGTACTTGTACCAGGAGTGGCTGACGAATTCCTGGATCTCGTTGTCCGCATCCAGGTCGATCGGGTGGATTTTGCTGAGATCTCGATTGAGGATGACGCCGCGCGGGATGAGATAGGAATCCGGATTCCAGAAGTTTTCCGACGGCAGGTCGCCGAACGACAGGAAGTTGCCGAGGCCTTCGCCGCGTCCTGCCCAGTCCTTGTAGAAACCGGCGATTGCCAGGGTGTCCGGCACGTAGACCTGATCGACGAAGTCGCGCATCTGCCTGATGACGTTCTGCACCGTCTGCAGGCCGACCATGTTGAGCGCGGTGGCATCCTGGCCGCCGCCGCGGGTGTGCACCGAAATGGCCGAGGGCACGCCGCCGACGACGAAATTGGGGTGCGGGTTCTTGCCGCCGAAGATGGTGTGCAGCTTGACCACATCGCGCTGCCAGGCAAGCGC
>NCIH01000022.1:0-32081 GCA_002281975.1 Hydrogenophilales bacterium 17-64-11
CACCCCGACCACATCCGGGTGGTGTTCCTGCCGCACGAGGAAGACTTGACCGAGGCGATTTCGCGTATGAGCCGCTTTCTCGACCGCTATCGCGCCCATCGCTGATTATTTTTGACTGAGATCACACAATGAAACCCATCAACATCGGCCTGCTGGGCCTGGGAACCGTCGGCGGCGGCACGCTCACCGTGCTGCGCCGCAACGCCGAAGAAATCACCCGCCGTGCCGGCCGCGAAATCCGCGTGCTGCGCGCGGCAGTGCGCAATCTTGAAAAGGCCAGGGCGCTGGCGGGCGACCTGCCGCTGACGACCAACCCGTTCGACGTGGTCGACGATCCCGATATCGATATCGTGGTCGAGCTGATCGGCGGCCTGGAACCGGCGCGCGAACTGGTGATGCAGGCGATCGCCAACGGCAAGCACGTGGTGACCGCCAACAAGCACCTGGTCGCGAAATACGGCAACGAAATCTTCGCCGCGGCGCAGGCCAAAGGCGTGATGGTGACGTTCGAGGCGGCGGTGGCGGGCGGCATTCCCATCATCAAGGCGCTGCGCGAAGGCCTTTCCGCCAACCGCATCGAGTGGCTGGCCGGCATCATCAACGGCACCAGCAATTTCATCCTCACCGAGATGCGCGACAAGGGCGCCGCCTTCGACGACGTGCTGAAGGAAGCGCAGCGTCTGGGCTACGCCGAGGCCGACCCGACCTTCGACATCGAGGGTATCGACGCCGCGCACAAGCTGACCATCCTGTCGGCGATCGCCTTCGGCATCCCGATGCAGTTCGAGCGCGCCTATACGGAAGGGATTTCCAGGCTTACCCGCGAGGACGTGCAGTACGCCGAGGAACTCGGCTACCGAATCAAGCTGCTGGGCATCGCACGGCGCGCCGAGGCCGGCATCGAGCTGCGCGTGCATCCGACGCTGATTCCGGAGCGGCGCCTCATCGCCAACGTCGACGGCGCGATGAACGCCGTGCTGGTGAAGGGCGACGCCGTCGGCCCGACGCTGTATTACGGTGCCGGCGCCGGCGCCGAGCCGACCGCCTCTTCCGTGGTCGCCGATCTGATCGACGTCACCCGCCTGCATACCGCCGACCCGCACCACCGCGTGCCGCATCTGGCGTTCCAGCCCGACCAGCTGGCGGACACGCCGATCCTGCCGATGGACGCGGTGCGCACCGCGTACTACCTGCGCCTGCGCGCCTTCGACCGCCCCGGCGTGCTGGCCGACATCACCCGCATCCTGGCCGACAGCGATATCTCGATCGACGCCATGGTGCAGAAGGAGCCCGCCGAGGGCGAGGAGCAGGTCAACATCATCCTGCTGACCCACATCACGGTGGAAAAAAACATCAATGCCGCGATCGCCAAGATCGAGGCGCTCGACGCCGTGGCGGGGCAGGTGATGCGCATCCGTCTCGAAGAACTGGCGGCCAGGTAATCAGGGTCAAGCAATGAACTACCTCAGCACCCGCGGCCTTGCGCCGCAATTACGCTTCTCCGAAATCCTGCTCGGCGGGCTCGCCAGCGACGGCGGCCTCTATGTGCCGGAGTCCTACCCACGCTTTACCGACGCCGAACTCGCGGCGATGCGCGGGATGGATTACCGCGAACTGGCCTTCGCCGTGCTGTCGCGCCTGATCGACGACATCCCGCACGGCGACCTGCGCCGGCTGATCGACAAGACCTACACCGCCGACGTCTACCGCTACGCCAGCCCGGGCGAGAACGCCGAGGACATCACCCCGCTGAAAACGCTGGAACCCGGCCTGCACGTGCTGGCGCTGTCGAACGGCCCGACGCTGGCGTTCAAGGACATGGCGATGCAGCTGCTCGGCAACTTGTTCGAGTATGTGCTCGACAAGACCCACGGCGAATTGAACATCCTCGGCGCAACGTCGGGCGACACCGGTTCGGCCGCCGAATACGCGATGCGCGGCAAGCGCGGCATCCGCGTCTTCATGCTGTCGCCGGAGCACGGCATGACGCGCTTCCAGCAGGCACAGATGTACGCGCTCACCGACGCCAACATCCACAATCTCGTCATTCGCGGTGTGTTCGACCAGTGCCAGGACATCGTCAAGGCGGTGTCGAACGATCTCGAATTCAAGGCCAAACACCACATCGGCGCGGTCAACTCGATCAACTGGGCGCGCGTCGCGGCACAGAGCGTGTACTACTTCAAGGCCTATTTCGCGGCCACGCGCAGCAACGACCAGAGCGTGTCGTTCTCGGTGCCCTCGGGCAACTTCGGCAACGTCTGCGCCGGCCACATCGCGCGTCAGATGGGTCTGCCGATCAGGAAGCTGATCGTCGCCACCAACGAAAACGACGTGCTCGACGAGTTCTTCCGCACCGGCGTCTACCGGCCGCGCCCGGAAACCAGGCACACCTCCAGCCCGTCGATGGACATTTCCAAGGCGTCCAACTTCGAGCGCTTCGTGTTCGACCTCGCCGGGCGCGACGCCGCCAGGGTCCGCGGCCTGTGGAGCGCGGTCGAATCCGGCGGCAGCTTCGATCTCGCGGGCGACGGCCTGTTCGGCCGCGTCGCGGAATTCGGTATGGTCTCGGGATCGAGCAGCCACGCCAACCGCATCGACACCATCCGCACCGTGTACGAGGTGTACGGCACGATGATCGATCCGCACACCGCCGACGGACTGAAAGTCGGCCTGGAGCACCGCGAACCGGGCGTGCCGCTGATCTGCATGGAAACCGCGCAGCCCGCCAAGTTCGAGGATGCGATCCGCGAAGCGCTCGGCATCGAGCCTTTGCGTCCGGCCGAACTGGCCGGCCTGGAAGCGCAGCCGCAGAAAAAACACGTCCTCGACGCCGACGTCGATGCGGTCAAGCAATTCATCGCCGACCACGCCGCCTGAGCCTGGCCAGCCAGAAAGCCTCGGCAGGCTGGCGGAGAAGGTGCGGGCGTGCACCGTCTGCGCCGCAAACCTGCCACATTCCCCGCGTCCCGTCCTGCGCGTTTCCGCCACTGCGCGCCTGCTGATCGTCGGCCAGGCACCGGGGCGGCGCGTGCACGAGACCGGCATTCCATGGAACGACCCCTCCGGCGATTTGCTGCGGCAGTGGCTGGGCATGACGCGCGAGCAGTTCTACGACGCGGCGCGCATCGCCATCGTCCCCACCGGCCTGTGCTACCCCGGCACGGTGAAAGGCAGCGACCTGCCGCCGCGCCCGGAATGCGCGCCGCTGTGGCATCCGCAGTTGATCCAGGCCATGCCGCAGATCCGGCTGACGCTGTTGATCGGCGCCTACGCGCAGGCGTATTACCTGGGCCGTCGCCGCGGCCGCACGCTGGCCGACACGGTGCATGCATGGCGCGATTTTTCCCCGGATTTCTTTCCGCTGCCGCACCCCAGCCCGCGCAACCGGCTGTGGCTGAAGCGCAACCCCTGGTTCGAAACCGATGTGTTGCCGGCCCTGCGCGAACGGGTTGGACCGCTGCTTTCGACAGGCGATAATGGCGGCGCTGCGCTATAACCAAACCTAATAAAGCCGTACTCAGGGAACCCGCATGAAACTCGTCACCTCGCTCACCAGCCCTTACGGCCGCAAAGTCCGTGTGGTGCTGGCGGAAAAGAAAATCCCCTTCCAGCTCCAGGTCGAAAATCCCTGGTCGCCCGACAGCCCGGTGTCCCGCCTCAACCCGCTCGGCAAGGTGCCGGTGCTGGTGCTGGAAGATGGCGTGTCCGTGTTCGATTCGCGCGTCATCGTCGAGTATCTCGACCATGTCAGCCCGGTTGCGCACCTGATCCCCGGTGAGCCGAAAAGCCGCATGATGGTGCGCGGCGTCGAAGCGCTGGCCGATGGCGTCACCGACGCCGCCGTGGCGGCCAACCTGGAGAAAAAGCGCGCGCCCGGCCAGCAGAACGCCGACTGGCTGGTGCTGCAGGAAAAGACCCTGTTCCGCGGCCTCGAAGCCCTGTCCGAAGCGCTCGGCGAAAAGCCCTGGTTTCTCGGCAACAGCATGACGCTGGCCGATGTCGCCTGCGGCTGCACGCTCGGCTACCTGGGCCTGCGCTTCCTCGAAATCGACTGGCGCGGCGCGCACCCCAACCTGGCGAAGCTCTACGACAAATTGATGACGCGCGCCTCGTTCAAGGAAACCGTACCGGTCGCCTGAGGAGCCGGACACATCCTTCGGCCAGCGCATGCGCAAAGGAGACGCGACATGACCCACCCGGTAGCAACCCTCGCAGGCGGCTGTTTCTGGTGCATCGAAACCGTGTTCAACCGGCTGCGCGGCGTCGAATCCGCGGTGTCGGGCTACATGGGCGGCCACACGGCGAACCCGACCTACAAGGACATCTGCAACGGCGACACCGGCCACGCCGAAGTGGTGCAGGTGACCTTCGACCCGGACGTGATTTCGTATCGGGATCTGCTGGACGTCTTCTTCACCATCCACGACCCCACCCAGCTCAACCGCCAGGGCAACGACGTCGGCACCCAGTACCGCTCGGCGATCTTCTGGCATACGCCGGAGCAGAAGGCCGAGGCGGAAGCGGCGATTGCCGAGCTGGCCGCATCAAAGCAGTTCGGCGCACCCATCATGACGGAGGTCAGCGAAGCGACGACCTTCCATCCTGCCGAGGACTATCACCAGCGCTACTACGAGCAGAACCCCTACCAGCCGTATTGCCAGTTCGTGGTGGCGCCGAAGGTGGCGAAGGCGGAGGGGAAGTTCGGCGACCGCCTGAAGTGATTTGCGAATTGTTCATCGCGCGGCATGAGGATGTTGTTTGCAAAGCCCTCAGGCATTAGGCTCGACTTCGACACGACACCTTGCAGGCCGGGCACGATTGGCCAGGGTGAAAAGGCCATTTCCAACCGATTCTTTGAGTCACCCGCCAGGAGATTTTGTGATGGACAGGCTCCGTTTCTGCATATTGCTTCTGGCCGGGTTGGCATTCATGGCATCGCCATCGGTTGTGCATGCGGCGGTGTCTCCGGCGGCGGCGAGCCTCGGTACCGCAGCCGCCGTGAATCTGGCCGGGCGTCAGCGCATGCTGTCGCAGCGCATCGTGAAGGCATATCTCATGGCGGGGCAGGGGATCGCGGCCGATGACGCGCGGGCCATCCTGCAGGAATCGATCGAGCAGTTTGAATCGCAGCTCGCGGCGCTGAGAGCGTTTCAACCGACGCCGGGGGTGCGGAGTGCGCTTGTCAGCCTGGAAGCTGCATGGAACAAATGCAGGCCCATCCTGGCTTCATCGCCGAGCAAGGCGGGTGCCGTAGCGCTTTATGATGTCAACGAGGATCTGCAGAAGACAGCGCATAGTGTGACGCTGGCCTATGAGGGCGTCACCCTCGCGCCACTCGATCACCTGATCGGTATCGCGGGACGCCAGCGCATGCTGTCGCAGCGCATGGCCAAATTCTATTTCTACCGTACGTGGGAACTCTACGACGCTGCGGCTGATATGGAACTGCATCTGAGCCGTGCGCATTTCACCGCCGTACTCAAGCAAATTGAAAATTCGCTCCTCGCATCGCCCCATGTCAAGGCAAGCGTGGCGCGAGTCCAGGACGCGTGGGGGCCGTACCAGGAAACACTGTTCGCGAACCGCGAACCCGGGAAGATGCGCCGGGATGCGCCGCGGGTAGCCGAACTGAGCGAACAAGTACTCGCGGCCACGGAGGATCTCGTGGCGCAACTCGTGGAACAGGCACGGAGCGCGCAGCCCTAGATTCACTGAGCCGAAGCCGTGCAGACCCGCTTCGGCCCGGGCGTGATTCTCGCACCGCGACCTGCTCGACGTTTTCGTCGCCCTCCACGGCCCCGCCCAGCCCAACCGTCAGGGCAACGACGTCGGCACACAGTGCCGCTCGGCGATCTTCCAGCATACGCCAGAGCAGAATGCCGAGGCGTGCTCGCGGAACTCGGCGCATCAAAGCAGTTCGCCGCGCCGATCGTGGCGGAAGTCATCGAGGCAACGACCTTCTATCCTGCCGAGGACTATCACCAGCGCCACTGCGAGCAGAACCCGCATCGGCCGTATTGCCAGTTCGTGGTGGAGCCGAAGGTGGCGAAGGCGGAGGGGAAGTTCGGCGACCGGCTTAAGTGATGACTCACCTCTGTGTTGGGTGTATAAACACACAAACACCTATTGCAGGAGGCGCATCATGAACACCATACGCTGGAACGTCGCCGTCTCGGCCGATACCGACCAGGCTCTGCGCATGTTCCTCGCCAGCCAGGGCGGCGGCAAGAAAGGCGACCTGTCGCGCTTCATCGAAGAAGCCGTGCGGGCGCACATTCTCGAACTGACCGCCAAACAGGCCAAGGAGACCAACGCCGGCATCGGCGAAGCCGAACTGTCCGGCGCAATCGATGAAGCGCTGCGCTGGGCGCGCAAGAACTGATGCGGGTCGTCCTCGACACCAACATCCTGTTCAGCGCCCTTATCTCGCCGCACGGCTTTCCCGATGCCATCTACCGCGCCTGGCGCGCCGCCCGCTTCGAAGTCGTGACCTCGCGGATGCAGCTCGATGAAATCCGCCGTGCCAGCCGCTATCCAAAATTCCAGTCGGTGCTGCAACCCGCTCGCGTCGGCGTCATGGTCAACAACCTGCAGCGCGCCATCGTTCTGGATCGGCTCGATGTCGAAGCCGAGGCCGACGATCCTGATGATGCGTTCCTGCTGGCCATGGCCATCGTCGGCGACGCCGACTATCTCGTCACCGGCGACCGCCGCGCGGGGCTGCTGCAACGCGGGCATGTCAAGCGCACGCGGATCGTGACGCCTGCGGTGTTTTGCGGGGAAGTGTTGTGATGATGACCCCTTTGGGTCTAGTGGGCGTTCAGACGGATCCTGCTGCGAGGAGGCTGGATTTCACAATGTCCTCAAGCTCGGTTCCCAAAGACGAAAAGGGACATGCTGCGATGGTCTGAGTATTTGGGTACCAAGCGCTCTGTACCCCAATGACGGCGTATTTCCATGTGCCGTCAATTTTTTTGAAAGCAAATACGGGACCACCGCTCATCCCGTCAATGTCCCGGACATCACCTATATCCCGAAGCCGTGCATAGAATTGATTTTCCGCTTTTCGTCCGGCAGTTGCGGGCTCATCAGCCAGTTCTGCGGGCATTAGCACGACTCGCCCTCTTATGATGGTTTCGCCATCATAAGAGAGGGTCTCGGAGGGAATACCAACGAGCACTAAATGATGGTGCTCAATTACATGATCACTCCATGCAACTCTGCTAAGTGGGATGACACCGCCGGCTTCCAATTGCCTGCAGTAAAAAGAGTCGAGCACGAGCGCGGCATAGTCGAGTCCAAGTTCCTCGTCCTCAATTACGAGCCACTTATCTATTTCAAAGGCAAATGGTATTGCCGCGCCATTGAAACGATTACCAGCTGTCTGGTCGTCGAGACGCCAAATATCAAACTGGCTACCAGCTTCGATGGACTGCCGAATATCACGTAGTATGTGGCCTGCAGTTACGTAAAACCAAACCCCGCAAGCATCGACTAAGAAACCAGAAAAAACTAGAGCGTTATCAGTTTCTTGTTCGGACATCCTTTGTACGCACGACAGCGAAACAAAGTGACGTCCAACTGATTTGAGAAAAATGCGGCTTAGATTGCTCACTATAGGGCCGGTAATTCTGAGTTCTATTTCTCTGTTTTCACCCATGAATCCTTCAACGTCACCGTCCGGTTGAACACCGGCGCGCCGGGCTTCGTATCGACGCGATCAGCGACGAAGTAGCCATGCCGCTCGAACTGAAACGACTGCTCGGGCGCGGCGTCCTTCAGCGCCGGCTCCAGTTGCGCGCGGATGGCTTTCACCGAATCGGCGTTGAGGTCGTCGAGGAAGTTGCCGGTCTCGGCGCCGGGCTGCGCGGTCTTGAACAGGCGGTCGTAGAGGCGCGCTTCGGCTTCGTAGGCGTGGGCGGCGCTGACCCAGTGGATGTTGCCCTTGACCTTGACCGAGTCGGCGCCGGGGGTGCCGGACTTGGTGTCGGGCAGGTAGTCGCAGTGGACCGCGACGATCTTGCCGTCGGCGTCGCGGTCAAAGCCGGTGCATTGCACGACGTAGCCGTAGCGCAGGCGCACCGAGTTGCCGGGCTGCATAATGCCCGACGCGTCAAGACGCGGCGGGTATAACCGGAAGTAGCCCTTGGGCGGCGTCTCCTCGAAGTCCTCGCGTTCGATCCACAGTTCGCGCGAGAACGGGATCGCGCGCTTGCCGAGGTCCGGCTGCTGCGGGTGGTTGGGGGCGAAGCAGTCTTCCGATTGGCCTGCCGGGTAGTTGTCGATGATCAATTTCACCGGGTCGAGCACGGCGATGCGGCGCAGCGCGCTGTCGTTCAATACGTCGCGCTGGCAGGCCTCGAACACGCTGTAGTCGATCCAGCCGTCGGATTTCGACACGCCGATCTGGTCGGTGAAGCGGCGGAAGCCTTCCGCCGTGTAGCCGCGCCGGCGCGCGCCGACGAGGGTGGGCATGCGCGGGTCGTCCCAGCCGCTGACGTGCTTGTCGTCGACGAGCTGGATCAGCTTGCGCTTGGAGAGCACGACATAGGTCAGATTCAGCCGCGCGAACTCGATCTGCTGCGGCAGCGGGCGGGTGAAGAAGCCCCCTATGGCGAGCTTGTCGAGCAGCCAGTCGTAGAACGGGCGCTGGTCCTCGAATTCGAGCGTGCAGATCGAGTGCGTGATGCGCTCGATCGCGTCCTCGATCGGGTGGGCGTAGGTGTACATCGGGTAGATGCACCAAGTGTCGCCGGTGTTGTGGTGCGTTGCGCGCTTGATCCGGTAGATCGCCGGGTCGCGCAGGTTGATGTTGGGCGAGGCCATGTCGATTTTCGCCCGCAGCACATGCGCGCCGTCGGGGAATTCGCCCGCGCGCATCCTGCGGAAGAGGTCGAGGTTCTCCTCGACCGAACGAGTCCGGTAAGGGCTGTCCTTGCCTTTTTCGGTCAGCGTGCCGCGGTATTCGCGCATCTCCTCGGCGCTGAGCGAATCGACGTAGGCGTGGCCGGATTGAATCAGATACTCGGCGCAGGCGTACATGGTGTCGAAGTAGTTCGACGCGTAGTAGAGGTGCGTGCCCCAGTCGAAGCCCAGCCATTTCACCGACTCGACGATGGAGTCGACGTATTCCTGTTCTTCCTTCTCCGGGTTGGTGTCGTCGAAGCGCAGGTGGCAGACGCCGCCGTAGTCGCGCGCGAGGCCGAAATTGAGGCAGATCGACTTGGCGTGGCCGAGGTGCAGATAGCCGTTGGGCTCGGGCGGGAAGCGCGTCTCGACGCGGCCGCCCCATTTCCCGGCGGCATTGTGCTCGTCGATGAGGTTGCGGATGAAGTTGGTCGCGGGTGCGGACGAGGGGGTGTGGTTCATGAGGAGCGCTCTGCAGCCGGGATGACAGGTCCGGAATCATAGCCATTTAGCGGCGGGCAAGGCAATTGCCGGTGCCGGGGCGGGGTGAACCATGGGGGCCTTGCGCGTGTTGGCCCTTGTTTTTCCATATCGTGAAAATTATGTACAGCATGCGAAACGGCTTGAGGTTCGCGGGTAATCTGTTGTTCATCGGCATTTGACAACAGAGGGAAATGAATCATGAATCTGATCAGCGGTTCGAAAACCGGGGTGCTGGCTGCGTGTATCGGGCTGCTCTCGGGCTTGGCCATATCCGGCACCGGGGCAGCCGAGGGGCTGCACGCACAGGCCAAGGGGGGGGAGGTATGCGAAGGTTTCGGTCCGCAAACACCGCGTGATATCGATGATCGCAGGGGCGAGAACAGGCGTGTTTTCACGATGGCACCGGACTACAGGCAGATGAATCTCTGCAATATCCATTTCCACAAGAATGCCGAACACAAGGCCAGGGCATTTTCCCTCTATGCGGGTGAAGGGGACGGCCGTGGCTATGAAAGTGGCTATCAGTGCAATATCAGCAAGCGCTTGACTGCGTCCGAGCTTGCGCCGACCGCAAAACCGATCTGCAAGGGCGAGCATGGCGAACTCAAGCCGGGCGACACCATCGAAGTGCATTGGGTGCATTCGTCTTGCGATGTCAAACCCGGCAACGGATTGGGTTCGTGTCTGTCCGCGTCCTGCGCCAACCCGGCGCTCCGCGTCGAAACCCAGGTGTTCACGGTGGTGAATGACCCGAGGGCCCTGGACTTCATGACCCTCGACTACAAGGGCCGCACGGTCAAGGGTTACCATCAGGCGAACGCGATTCCGTCGAATACCGGCAAGCCGGTCACGTTCCTCGGGTCCACCACCGGTCCCAAGTACGGTGATCAGACCTGCTCGCCGCTGCAGGTGACCTGGAGCGTGCGCCCGAACTGTGCCAAGGTGGACATCAGCAGTGTCGGCAAGTGGTGCGAGCAGAATGCGTTCGGCGAGGACCATGCCCATGGCGTGCGCAAACTGGTGACCAATCCCAGACTGCTGTCTACGATCAAGTAATCGCTGAACCTGCTTTGCATCGAGATAGGCAGACAGGCATCTTCATTCGGCCGGCCATCCCGATTCCTCGGCATGGCCGGTTGTTTTTCGACCGAGCCCGGAGTCGCTTCAGGAAATGACGCCGCCCCCCAGGCAGACCTCGCCGTCGTACAGCACGACCGACTGGCCCGGCGTGACCGCCCACTGCGGCGTGTCGAAGGCGAGCTCGAACGCGCCGGCGTCGAGCTTGGTGATGCGGCAGGCGGCGTCGGTCTGGCGGTAGCGGGTCTTTGCCGTATAGGGTCTGTCCGGGGCGGGCGCGACACCGGCGATCCAGTTGAGCTGGCCGGCGGCCAGCGTCGAGCGCAGCAGCAGAGGATGGTCGTGGCCCTGCACCACGATCAGCGTGTTCGTCGCCATCTCCTTGGCGGCGACGAACCACGGCTCGGCGCTGCCGTCCTTTTGTCCGCCGATGCCGAGCCCCTGGCGCTGCCCCAGCGTGTAATACATCAGGCCCTGATGACGGCCGACCACGCGGCCGTCGGGCGTCTGCATCTCGCCGGGGTCGCGCGGCAGGTAGCGTTCGAGGAATTCGCGGAAGTTGCGCTCGCCGATGAAGCAGATGCCGGTCGAGTCCTTCTTCTGCGCATTGGGCAGGCCGATCCGGGCGGCAATCCTGCGCACCTCGGGTTTCGGCAGCTGCGCCAGCGGGAACAGGGCAGGGGCGAGCTGCGCCTGGCTCAGGCGGTAGAGGAAATAGCTCTGGTCCTTGTTGCCGTCCTGGGCGCGCAGCAGGGTGGCGCGGCCCGCATCGTCGGCCCCCTTGCCGACGTAGTGGCCGGTGGCGATGAATTCGGCGCCGCGCGCGATGGCGTCGTCGAGGAAGGCCTTGAACTTGATCTCGGCGTTGCACAGCACGTCGGGGTTGGGGGTGCGCCCGGCCTGGTACTCGGCGAGGAAATAGCTGAACACGCGCTCCTTGTACTCGGCCGCGAAGTTGACCGCCTCGACCTCGATGCCGAGCACCTCGGCCACCGCCAGCACGTCGAGAAAGTCCTGCCGCGCGGTGCACTGCTCGGTATTGTCGTCGTCGTCCCAGTTTTTCATGAAGACGCCGAGCACATCAAAGCCCTGCTGCTTCAGCAGATAGGCGGCGACAGCGGAATCGACCCCGCCCGACAGGCCGACGACGACCCTCGTGCTCATGCGTGGCTCACGAAATCGAGCGGAAAGCGCCGCCCGGCCAGGTAATCTTCGATGCAGCGCATCACCAGCGGACTGCGCTGCGGCGTGGGGTGGGAAGCGAGTTCTTCCGGTGTCAGCCAGACAGCGCGCACGATGCCGTGGTCGAGCGCGCGCCCGGCATCGAGACCGGTCACGCTGCAGACGTAGGCGAAGCGCAGGTAGGTGATGTCGCGCCGCGGGTAGTGGGTGCTGTAGCAGCCCAGCAGCGCGAGCGGTTCGACGTGATGCGCGGTTTCCTCCAGCGCTTCGCGGCGCACTGCGTCGAGCAGCGTCTCGCCGCGTTCCCAGTGGCCGGCGGGCTGGTTGAGGCGCAGGCCTTCGGCGGTGTGCTCCTCCACCAGCAGGAATTTGCCGCCGCGCTCGACGATGGCGGCGGCGACGACATGGGGCAACCAGGTTTCAGACATGCTGTTCCTTCCATTCTCCGGGCTGCAAGACGCCCAGGGTCCATTCGCCGACGGCGGCGCGGACTAGCCGCAGCGTCGGAAAGCCGATCTTTGCCGTCATCCGCCGCACCTGGCGATTCTTGCCCTCGCTGATCGTGAGTTCGATCCAGCGGGTTGGGATGTTGGCGCGAAAGCGGATCGGCGGGGTGCGCGGCCACAGACCGGCGGGCTCGTCGATCAGCCGCGCCTTGGCCGGACGGGTGACGAAGTCGCCAAGGTCGACGCCGTGGCGCAGCGGCTCCAGCGCGGCATCGTCGGGGGCTCCTTCGACCTGCACCCAGTAGGTTTTGGGCAGCTTGTGCCGGGGATCGGCGATGCGGCTCTGGGTCGCGCCGTCATCGGTTAAAATCAGCAGGCCTTCGCTGTCTGCGTCCAGCCGGCCGGCCGCATACACGCCGGGCACGGCAAGATGGTCGCGCAGACCCTGCCAGCGCCCCTCGGGGGTGAACTGGCTCAGCACGCCGTAGGGTTTGTTGAACAGGATCAATCGCGCCACGCTGGAGACGAACATCGTAAAAGACGCCCATTTTAACGTTACCCGAGCACTCACCTTAATTTATCCAGCCATGACCTATCAGCACATCCAGATCCCCGCCGCGGGCCAGAAAATCACCGTCAACGCCGACAACACGCTGAACGTGCCCGACACCCCCATCATCCCCTTCATCGAAGGCGACGGCACCGGCGTCGACATCACCCCGGCGATGCGCCGCGTGGTCGATGCAGCGGTGGCCAAGGCCTACGGCGGCAACAGGCAGATCGCCTGGATGGAGGTGTTTGCCGGCGAGAAGGCGGTCAAGGTCTACGGCAGCGACCAGTGGCTGCCGGAGGAAACCGTCGCGGCGGTCAAGGACTACGTGATCTCGATCAAGGGCCCGCTCACCACCCCGACTTCGGGCGGCATCCGCTCGCTCAACGTCGCGCTGCGGCAGATGCTCGACCTCTATGTGTGCCTGCGTCCGGTGCGCTACTTCACCGGTGTGCCCAGCCCGGTGAAGGCGCCGGAAAAGGTCGACATGGTGATTTTCCGCGAGAACACCGAGGACATTTACGCCGGCGTCGAGTGGGAAGCCAACTCCGAGGCGGTGCAGAAAGTCATCGCCTTCCTGCAGCAGGAGATGGGCGTCAACAAGATCCGCTTCCCCGAGACTTCGGCCATCGGCATCAAGCCGGTGTCGATCGAAGGCTCCGAGCGCCTGATCCGCAAGGCGATCCAGTACGCGATCGACAACGGCCGCAAGTCGGTGACCCTGGTGCACAAGGGCAACATCATGAAGTTCACCGAAGGCGGCTTCAAGAAATGGGGCTACGAACTCGCCGCGCGCGAATTCGGTGCCAGACTGATCGGCGAAGGCCCGTGGATGGAACTGCCGAACGGCATCGTCATCAAGGACGTGATCGCCGACGCCTTTCTGCAGCAGATCCTGCTGCGCCCCGACGAGTACGACGTGATCGCCACGCTGAATCTGAACGGCGACTACATCTCCGACGCGCTGGCGGCGGAAGTCGGCGGTATCGGCATCGCGCCGGGGGCGAACCTCTCCGACACGGTGGCGATGTTCGAGGCCACCCACGGCACCGCGCCCAAGTACGCCGGCAAGGACTACGTCAATCCGGGTTCGCTGATCCTCTCGGCCGAGATGATGCTGCGCCACCTGGGCTGGGTCGAGGCGGCCGACCTGATTGTGGCCGGCATGGAAAAGGCGATTGCCGCCAAAGCCGTGACCTACGATTTCGCGCGCCTGATGGACGGAGCGACCGAGGTGAAGTGCTCGCAGTTTGCCGAAGCGATGGTGGCGAAGATGTGAGCGTCGCGCAGCCAACAAAAACCCCGCCGAAGCGGGGTTTTTTTATCAAATCAACAACTCAACCTTGCGGCTGGATGTTGGAAGCCTGCTTGCCTTTGGGGCCCTGGCTGACTTCGAAGCTGACCTTCTGGCCTTCCTTCAGGGTTTTGAAGCCATTGGACTGGATGGCGGAGAAATGTGCGAACACATCCTCGCCGCCGTCATCGGGGGTGATGAATCCAAAACCCTTGGCATCGCTGAACCACTTGACAGTACCTGTTGCCATTCAAACTTCCTCCTTGGCGTAACACTAAAGACATAACCGCGATAAGCACAATTGCACTGGCGGATGACTGGACGGCGTGATTTTTTTGGCCGTCGGTCTGAGTTCAAGCGCGCTACCCGGTGGTGTCCTGTGGTAATGCCAAACCTGCACGGTTCTTGAAACCAAACTTTTTGCTTTTTACTACCGTGCATGAGTTTTTACAAGTGTAAAGCCGGGAAAAAACAATGGGCTCGACTAGACTGTGGTTTCCATTCAACCAAAGGAGGACGAACGATGAAAATCCCTGTCTTGATTGGCTTGATGGCTGGCGCCCTGCTGGTCACGGGCGCGTGGGCCGAAACGACCCCGCAGATGCGGATGAAATCGTGCAATGTCGAGGCTGGCAAACAAAGCCTGGCCGGCGATGCGCGCAAGGCTTTCATGAAATCCTGTTTGTCCGGCGCAACGCAATCCGGAGAAAAGATCACCCAGCAGCAGCGCATGAAGAATTGCAACGCCGAGGCCACCGGAAAGCAAATGAAGGGCGATTCGCGCAAGGCCTTCATGAAGTCCTGTTTGTCCGGCAAGTAAGCCGAACGAAGGCTCATTGCGCGGGATCTTCTGTTGTTTGGGGGATGCGGTAGCATGCGTGCCATGCGCGCCACCTGGGACATCTTCTGCAACGTCGTCGACAATTATGGAGATATCGGCATCGCCTGGCGGCTGGCGCGCAGGCTGGCCAGGGAGCAGGGTCTGGCAGTGCGGCTGTGGGTCGATGATTTGCATGCGTTTCACCGCATCTGGCCGGCTATCGCGACGGATGCGGATCGGCAAGCCAGCGAGGGTGTGACGGTCTGCGGGTGGCGCATGCCGTTTGCCGCCGCCGAGCCGGCGCAGGTGGTGATCGAGGCGTTTGGCTGTGCCTTGCCGGAATCCTATCTGGCCGCGATGAGCCTGCAGGCGCCGCCGCCGGTCTGGATCAATCTCGAATACCTGAGCGCCGAACCCTGGGTGGCGGAACATCATGGCTTGCCGTCGCCGCATCCGCGCTTGCCGTTGACCAAATATTTTTTCTTTCCCGGCTACACGGCTGGCACCGGCGGTTTGCTGGCCGAGGCGGATCTGGCCGGACGGCGTGCAGCGTTTGTGCGCACCGGCACGGGCGCGTTCTGGCGCCGGCTTGGGCTGGATGCGCCGCAGCCCGAGGAATTGCGGGTGTCGCTGTTCGCTTACGAAAACCCTGCGCTTCCTGCCCTGCTCGACGCCTGGGCGGCCGACACGCGTCCCGTCACCTGCCTCGTGCCCGAAGGTCGGGCCATCCCGCAACTGGCGGCATGGCTGCCGGTTTCCGCACTGCAGGCGGGAGACGAACACCAGCGTGGCGCCTTGCGGCTGCGCATCCTGCCGTTTCTGGATCAGGACACGTATGACCGGCTGTTATGGGCATGTGGCCTCAATTTTGTGCGGGGCGAGGATTCCTGCGTGCGGGCACAGTGGGCAGCGCGTCCATTGGTCTGGCAAGCCTATCCGCAGGCCGGGACGGCGCACTGGGCCAAGCTGGATGCGCTGCTGGCGCGTTACACGGCAGGGCTGGATGCTACGGCGGCGCGGGCGGTGGCGGATCTGTGGCAGCGTTGGAATGGCCAGCCCGATACGCCGGATATGGCGCAATGCTGGGCGGCGTGGCGGGCGCAGCAGGACCCGATCGAGCACCATGCACGCGCCTGGCCCGAGCGGCTCGCCTCAGCCGGGCGCTTGACCGACAAGCTGGTTGACTTTGTGGAAAATAAGTTAAGATAACGAGTTTTCTAAAATTTAACCGATACCGCAGCAGACACATCCATGAAAATCGCACAGGAACTCCGCGCCGGCAACGTCGTGATGATCGGCAAAGACCCGATGGTGGTGCAAAAGGCCGAATTCTCGAAATCGGGCCGCAATGCCTCCGTCGTCAAAATGAAACTGAAGAACCTCCTCAACGGTTCCGGCATGGAAAGCGTCTATCGCGCCGACGACAAATTCGAAACCGTCAACCTCGACCGCAAGGAATGCACCTATTCCTACTTCGCCGATCCGCTGTATGTGTTCATGGACGGCGAGTACAACCAGTACGAAGTCGAAGGCGACAATCTCGGCGATGCGCTGAATTATCTGGACGACGGCATGCCGGTCGAAGTGGTGTTCTACGACGGCAAGGCGATCTCGGTCGAGATGCCCACCACCGTCATCCGCGAAGTCGAATACACCGAACCTGCCGTGCGCGGCGACACGTCCGGCAAGGTGATGAAGCCGGCACGCATCAAGCCCACCGGATTCGAACTGCCGGTCGCAGCTTTCGTCGAGATCGGCGACATGATCGAGATCGACACCCGCACCAACGAGTTCAAGCGCCGCGCCAACTGAGTTCCGGCGCCTGTCCCTGAAAAAGGCAGCTTCGGCTGCCTTTTGTTTTTTGCTGTCCGCCCCCGGCGTTAAAATAGCGGGCTGTTTCCCCGTGCCCGCCCCATGACCGATCCGCGTTTCATCCATCTTCGTCTGCATACCGAGTATTCCGTCACCGATGGCCTGGTGCGGGTCGGCGAAGCGGTGGGGCGGGCGCGCGAAACGGCCATGCCCGCACTCGGCGTGAGCGATCTTTCCAACACCTTCGGCTGGGTGAAGTTCTATCGCGCCGCGCGCGGTGCCGGCATCAAGCCGGTATTCGGCTGCGACGTGTGGGTGACCAATGCTGCGGATAGGAACAGGCCCTCGCGCCTGTTGCTGCTGGTGCAGCACCGCGCGGGCTATCGCCGCCTGTGCGAACTGCTTGCCCGCGCCTATCAGGAAAACCTCCACCGCGGCCGCGCCGAGATCGACCCGGCCTGGCTGGCCGAGGACGCCGACGGCCTGCTGGCGCTGTCGGGCGGCGACGCCGGCAACGTCGCGCAGGCTATCCTCGACGACAAGCCCGCTGCCGCACGCGCTGCCGCCGAGGCCTGGGCCGCGCTGTTTCCGGGACGTTATTACCTGGAGCTGCAGCGCTTCGGACAGCCGCATACCGAACGTCTGATCGATGGCCTGCTCGATCTCGGCGCGGCGCTGAACCTGCCGGCAGTCGCCACCCATCCGATCCAGTTCATCGCGCCGGACGATTTCAAGGCGCACGAGGCGCGCGTGTGCATCGCCGAAGGCATGATGCTGGGCGATCCGCGCCGCCCGCGGCCGTTCACCACCGAGCAGTATTTCAAGACGCCGGACGAGATGGCCGAGTTGTTCGCCGACCTGCCGGAAGCCTTGCAGAACAGCGTGGAAATCGCCAAGCGCTGCAACCTCGCGCTGGAACTCGGCAAGAGCCGGCTGCCCGACTTTCCGACGCCCGACGGCATGAGTCTCGACGACTACATGCGGCAGCGTTCCTTCGAGGGCCTGCATGAGCGCATGGCCCAGCTTTATCCCGATGAAGCCCAGCGCGCCGCCAGGCTGCCGCAATACACCGAACGGCTCGAATTCGAACTCGGCACGATCATCCAGATGGGTTTCCCCGGCTACTTCCTCATCGTGGCCGACTTCATCAACTGGGCCAAGAACAACAACGTGCCGGTGGGGCCGGGGCGCGGTTCCGGCGCAGGTTCGCTGGTTGCCTACAGCCTGCGCATCACCGACCTCGATCCGCTGGCCTACGACCTGTTGTTCGAACGTTTCCTCAACCCCGAGCGGGTGTCGATGCCCGACTTCGACATCGACTTCTGCCAGGACGGGCGCGACCGCGTGATCCAGTACGTGAAGGACAAGTACGGCCACGCGGCGGTGTCGCAGATCGCCACCTTCGGCACCATGGCGGCGAAAGCGGTGCTGCGCGACGTCGGCCGCGTGCTCGACCTGCCGTACCTCTTCGTCGACAAGTTCGTCAAGCTGGTGCCCAACGAACTAGGCATCAGCCTTGCCGAGGCGCGCGAGAAGGAACCGCAGATCGACGAACGCGCACGTAACGAGGAGGAACTCGCCGAGCTGCTGCCGCTGGCGGAAAAGCTCGAAGGCATCACCCGCAACGTCGGCATGCACGCCGGCGGGGTGCTGATCGCGCCGGGGAAGCTGACCGATTTCTGCCCGCTGTACCAAGCCGAAGGCTCGGACGCGGCGGTGTCGCAGTTCGACAAGGACGACGTCGAGGCGATCGGCCTGGTGAAGTTCGACTTTCTCGGCCTGCGCACGCTGACGATCCTGGCGGAGGCGGTGCGCTTCGTGCAGCGTCACGAGGACCGCAAGAATTTCCGTCTGGAGGATCTGCCGCTCGACGATCCGGCGGTGTACAAGCTGTTTGCCGCCGGCAACACCACTGCGGTGTTCCAGTCCGAATCGCGTTCGGCCAAGGATCTGGAAAAGAAGCTGAAAGGCGACTGCTTCGAAGACATCATCGCGCTGATGGCGCTGAACCGGCCGGGCCCGCTCGGCTCCGGCATGGTGGACGACTTCATCGCGCGCAAGCAGGGCAAGCAGAAGCCCGAGTATTTCCTTCCCGACCTCGAGCCGGTGCTGAAATCGACCTACGGCATCATCGTCTACCAGGAACAGGTGATGCTGGTGGCGCAGATCCTGGCGGGCTACAGCCTCGGCGCCGCCGACATGCTGCGGCGCGCCATGGGCAAGAAAAAACCCGAGGAAATGGCGCAGCAGCGCACGATCTTCCTCGAAGGCGCGGCCAAACGCGGGGCCGACACCAAGGTCGCCGAGCGCCTGTTCGATCTGATGGAGAAATTCGCCGAATATGGCTTCAACAAGTCGCACTCGGCGGCCTACGCGCTGGTGGCGTACCACACCGCCTGGCTCAAGGCTTACTACCCGGCCGAATTCATGGCAGCGACCATGTCGTCGGAAATGTCCGACACCGACAAGGTGCGCGTGTTCTACGAGGACTGCCGCGCCAACGGGCTGACCATGCTGCCGCCTGACATCAACCTGTCCGGCTACCGCTTCGAGCCGGTCGGCAAGAGCGAAATCCGCTATGGCCTGGGCGCGATCAAGGGCAGCGGCGAGGCTGCGATCGGCGCCATCGTCGCCGAACGCGAGCTCAACGGCCCATACCGGGGCCTGTTCGATTTGGTGCGGCGGGTCGACAAGCGCTACCTCAACCGCCGTGTGCTCGAAGCGCTGGTGAAGGCGGGCGCGTTCGACCGCATCAGCGATCATCGCGCCGGTCTGATGGCGTCGATCGGTGCCGCACTGGAAACCGCCGATCGCGCAGCGCGCAGCGGCGGCCAGGTCGGGCTGTTCGGCGAAGTGCTCGACGACGGCGGCGAAGATCTGATCGACGTGCCGCTGTGGCCGGAGCAGGAAAAATTGCTGCAGGAGAAATCCGCACTCGGCTATTTCTTCAGCGGCCATCCCTTCACCTCGTATCTGGCCGAGGTGTCCAGCTTCGCCAAAAGGCAGCTCGATAGCCTGGAGCCCTCGCGCGATCCGGTGATGCTGGCCGGCATTGCCGTCTCGCTGCGCACCCAGATGACGCGCCGCGGCAAGATGCTGATCCTGCTGCTGGACGACGCGACCGCGCAGGTCGAGGTGGTGATTTTCAACGAACTCTACGAACAGAGCCGGCATCTGCTGAAAGACGATGCCCTGCTGATCATCGAAGGCAAGGTCAACCGCGACGACTACTCGGGCGGGATGCGGGTGACGGCAGAGCGGATCTACGATCTGGCGGGTGCGCGCACCCGCTTTGCACAGAGCCTGCGGCTGGCGTGCAACGGGCAGTCCAGCAGCCGCAAACTGGCTGAACTGCTCGCACCCTACAAGGCGCACGAGGGAGGATGCCCGGTGTGGGTCGACTATTGCAATCCTGGCGCGTGTTGCCGGGTGCGCCTGGGCGAGGAGTGGCGGGTGCGCCCGGGCGACCGGTTGCTCGAGTCGCTGGGAAGCTGGCTGAAGCCCGAAGCAGTGAACGTGATCTACTGAACGCCGGGCAACACCGAAGTGCCGGTTGCAGTTTTTTTGCAATAAGGTGTTGACAGGCAATCAATTATATTAGATTATTCTAATAACGCTGAGGTCGCTGCAATAGCACTCGGTGTTGTCTCCTCCAATCCTCCTCCTTTGGTGGATATTCAGCCCGGCTCTTGAGCCGGGCATTTTTTGCCTGCTTGGGCGAGGCTGCATCCCGGCGTCGAGCTAATCGATCCGCTTCTCGAATCCGCTGAACCGCCCGTGCGCCTCATCAAGCTCGATGCGCTCCACCCGCGCCAACGGCGGGCCGCTGCGTGCCCATTGAATAAGCGCGTCGACGGCTGCGGCGCTGCCCTGAACCACCGCCTCGACCGATCCATCGGGCGCGTTGCGCACCCAGCCGGCCAC
The DNA here is from genome assembly GCA_002281975.1 of Hydrogenophilales bacterium 17-64-11. Lineage (GTDB taxonomy): Bacteria > Pseudomonadota > Gammaproteobacteria > Burkholderiales > Thiobacillaceae > Thiobacillus. Next base: position 20,499 of record NCIH01000022.1, read on the forward strand.
ATTCAGCCGTCCAGCCTCGCGCCGCATCGACTCGCGATACCACACGCCCTGCACGCGGCCATGGATGCGCAGACGCTGCGTTTTCACGCCGGTGTCACTTCACCTTCATGCCCGGCTGTGCGCCGCTGTCCGGCGACAGGATGAACAGCCCCGGCGCATCGCCGGAGGCTGCCAGCACCATGCCTTCGCTCATGCCGAATTTCATCTTGCGCGGCGCGAGGTTGGCGACCATCACGGTCAGCCGTCCCACCAGCGTTTCCGGTGCATAAGCCGACTTGATGCCGGCGAACACCTGGCGGGTGCCGAGCTCGCCGAGGTCGAGCGTCAGCCGCAGCAGCTTGTCGGCGCCTTCGACGTGGGAGGCCTCGGCGATGCGCGCGATACGCAGGTCGATCTTGGCGAAGTCGTCGATGCTGATCGTTTCGGACACCGGCGCGGCGGCCACCGGCTGCGCGGCGTGTATCTGGGCTTCGGCGTGGCGCACCGGCGCGGGGGCCGGCGTGGGCTCGAGGTTCTGTTTGTTGGCGTCTACCATGGCTTCGATGGATTTGGGGTCGATGCGGGTCATCAGGTGGCTGTACTGGTTGATGCGGCGGCGGATGAACAGGCTCTGGGAATCGTCCCAGACCAGCGGCGGAATGTCGAGGAAGGCCTCAACCTGCTCGGCCAGCTTCGGCAGCACCGGCTTCAGGTACAGGGTCAGCAGGCGGAAGCAGTTGAGCGCGACGGTGCAGACCTCGTGCAGGCGATAGACGGCTTCGGGCTTCTTCGCCAGTTCCCAGGGTTTTTCGTCGGCCACGTATTGATTGGCGCGGTCGGCCAGTGCCATGATTTCGCGCAGAGCCTTGGCGTAATCGCGCGCTTCGTAATGCGCGGCGATTGAATCGGCGGCAGCCTGGAATGCGCCGATGAGCTCGATATTGGCGACGCCGTCGGCGAGCTTGCCGTCGAAGTTCTTGTGGATGAAGCCGGCAGTGCGGCTGGCGATGTTGATGAACTTGCCGACCAGGTCCGAATTCACCCGTGCGACGAAATCGTCGAGGTTGAGGTCGATGTCCTCCATGGTGCCGTTGAGCTTGGCGGCGTAGTAATAGCGCAGCCACTCGGGGTTCAGTTTTTGATCGAGATAGCTTTCCGCGGTGATGAAAGTGCCGCGCGATTTGGACATCTTCTGTCCGTTGACGGTCAGAAAGCCGTGCGCATAAATCGCCGTCGGCAGGCGGTGGCCGGAGTATTTCAGCATCGCCGGCCAGAACAGGGCGTGGAAATAGAGAATGTCCTTGCCGATGAAGTGCACCAGTTCGGTCTTGGAATCGGCGCCCCACCAGGCATCGAAGTCGAGGCCATTGTCCGCAGCGTATTTGGCGAAGCTCGCCATGTAGCCCACCGGCGCATCCAGCCATACATAGAAATACTTGCCGGGCGCGCCGGGAATCTCGAAACCGAAGTAGGGTGCGTCGCGGCTGATGTCCCAGTTGTTGAGGCCGGAGGCGAACCACTCCTGCATCTTGTTGGCGGCTTCCGCCTGCAGGCTGCCCGAGGTCGTCCATTCGCGCAGGAAGGCTTCGCACGCGCCGAGCTTGAAGAAGTGATGCTCGGAATCTTTGTGCACCGGCGTTGCGCCCGACACCGCCGATACCGGGTTCTTCAGTTCGGTCGGGCTGTAGGTGGCGCCGCATACTTCACAGTTGTCGCCGTACTGGTCGGCCGCGCCGCACTTGGGACATTCGCCCTTGATGAAGCGGTCCGGCAGGAACAGATTCTTGATCGGGTCGAACAGCTGGGCAATCGTCTTGATTTCGATCAGGCCGGCTTCCTTCAGGCGCAGATAGATGGTCGACGCCAGTGCGCGGTTCTCCTCGGAGTGCGTCGAGTAGTAATGATCGAAGCCGATGTGGAAGCCGGAAAAATCGCGCGTGTGCTCGTCCCATACCCGGCCGATCAGCGTTTCCGGGGTGATGCCTTCCTTTTCCGCGCGCAGCATGATCGCGGTGCCGTGGGTGTCGTCGGCGCACATGTAGCGGCAGTCATGGCCGCGCATCTTCTGGAAACGCACCCAGATATCGGTCTGGATGTATTCGACCAGATGGCCGAGGTGGATGCTGCCGTTGGCATAGGGCAGGGCGGAAGTAACGAGGATTTGGCGGGACATGGAAACAGCCGGGCGGATACCCAAGGGGCACAAGAATCCACCATTTTAACGTCAGCAGGCCTTGGAGTCCTTCAGCGATACGCTAAAAACGCGAGCCGGGTTGTTTCAGAAACCCAGTTTCTTCATCCGTAGACGGCCGCCCCAGAATCGCATTGCGATGCGGAAAACGGCCGAAGCGCGCGACGACATCGCGATGCCGGCGTGCGTAATCCAGGAAACCATCGAACAGCGCGCGTTCATCGGCGGTTGCCTCGCGTGCCAGCTGTTCATACAAGGACACCGAGCGATCCTGCATTTCAATCGACTCGGCATGCTCCAGCGGCAGATAGAGAAACACCCGTTCGATCGGCGCCAGCTGCCGGTCTTCGCCCGCCGCCAGGGCATCCAGGCTCAAGGCCAGCGCCTGCGGGTCGGTGGCGAATGCCTGCGGCTGATCGCGGTGGATGTGGTGCGGGATCTGATCGAGCACGATCAACAGCGCCAGCCGTCCGCGCGGCGTGGCGGCCCAGTGATCGAGCGTGCCTGCGGCTGCCGCAACGAGCGTGCCGGAAAAACGCTCAATCACCGCCCGGTCATTTTCCGGGGATTTCCCAAACCACAGCTTGCGCTGCCGCCCGGCCACTTCGGCCGCGTTGCCGGGCGGCCCGAACCAGAAAGCGAGCACACTTTCGGAGGCGTTTGTCATGGCGGGCTCAGTGCGGCTCAGAACACGTCGTCGGGCAGCTCGTTGTGCGCGCCGTCACAGAACGGCTTGTCTTTACTGTGCTTGCAGTTGCACAGCCATACCGTCGTTTTTTCCTTGACGACGAACGGCATCGGTTCGATCCCGCTGCCTTCATGCGAACCGTCGCAAAACGGTTGCGTCATCGAACGGCCGCATGAACACCACCAGTATTCGCCAGGTTCGAGTTCGAGTTCAGCGGGGTTGCGGTCATAGACAACGGGATCGGACATGGCTTGTTCCTGTGCAAAAAGCGCCATTCTAGCGGTATTGGACGCTTTGAAATCCGTATGGTTTTTGTGGCAATTGACGCTGATATGACGAAGCCGGGTCGTGCACCGAGAAGTGCTGTCGGCTGTCATGAATGAGAATTCATGGTCGGGGTGAGAGGATTCGAACCTCCGACTCCTGCGTCCCGAACGCAGTACTCTACCAGGCTGAGCTACACCCCGAGGCAGATATGGCGGGCCCAGTGATGCGCTGAACCCATTTGAAGAACTACCGGGAAATCCTGAAACAGCGCGGTTAAAAACTTCTCTCAACCGCGAAAGCCGCTAATTGTAGCAAAGCTGATTTGGATTTTGAATCAGGTAATGCAGAAATTGCATTATTTGCCATCTGAATTTCCCGCTGCGCGGCTTCGCGGGTGTATTGCAGGGCGCGCGTATCCTTGATCGCAGCGAGCACGCTCTGGAATTCGGTGAGGCCGCCGTGTTCGATGGCCTGGCGGATGCTGGCGGCCTGCTCCGGGGTGCCGTGCTTCATCGCGTACAGCAAGGGCAGGGTGGGCTTGCCTTCGGCCAAGTCGTCCCCGATGTTCTTGCCGGTCTTGAGGAAGTCGCCGGAATAATCCAGCAGGTCGTCGATCAATTGGAATGCGGTGCCGAGGTGCATGCCGTAGTGCGCCAGCGCGTCCTTTTCCTCGTCGGTGCCGCCGCCGATGACGGCACCCAGCCGGCTCGCGGCCTCGAACAGCTTGGCGGTCTTGTAGCGGATGACGCGCAGATAGTTCTCTTCGTCGATGTCGGGGTCGTGGCAGTTGAGCAGCTGCAGCACTTCGCCTTCGGCGATGACATTGGTGGCATCGGACAGGATGCGCATGACCTCCATACTGTCGACCGCCACCATCATCTGGAAGGCGCGCGTATAGAGGAAGTCGCCGACCAGTACGCTGGCGGCGTTGCCGAACAGGGCGTTGGCGGTTTCACGGCCGCGCCGCAGTTCGGATTCGTCGACCACGTCGTCGTGCAGCAGGGTGGCGGTGTGGATGAACTCGACCACCGCGGCAAGCTCGTAATGGGCGCGCCCCGCATAATCGAAGCAGCCCGCGGATAGCAGCACCAGCGCCGGGCGCAGCCGCTTGCCGCCGCTGTTGATGATGTATTCCGAGACCTGACGGATCAACGCCACGTCGGAATGCAAACTTTGGCGGATGACGTGATCGACGGCGTGCATGTCGTCGGCCAGGTAGGATTGCAGGCTCTCCAGGGACACGGTAAGGGCTTGTATAGGGAAAAACCTGTGATGTTAGCAGTCCGGGCGTGGTTTTTCACCGCTCGTGGTCAGATAATCATGTGGCGGCTGGATTAAATCGTTTGACTCGTTGTTTGTTCGCCGCTAGAATCTCGCGCTTTCCTGGGTTCGTATTGGTTGGAGACCCCCCATGTACGCAGTCATCAAAACCGGCGGCAAGCAATATCGCGTGAGCGCCGGCGACAAACTTAAAATTGAAAAGCTCGAAGCCGAGATCGGCAGCGAGATCACCTTTGATCAGGTGCTGATGGTGGGCGATGGTGCCGACATCAAAATGGGCGCGCCCATGCTGCGCGGGGCAACGGTCACAGCCACCGTGCTGAACCAGGCTCGCGGCGACAAGATCAAGATTTTCAAGATGCGCCGCCGCAAGCATTATCGCAAGAGCCAGGGCCATCGCCAGTACTTCACTGAAGTACAAATTGGCGGCATCACCGCATAAGGAGCACATGACATGGCACACAAGAAAGCAGGCGGCAGTTCGCGTAACGGTCGCGATTCGGAGTCGAAACGTCTTGGCGTGAAGCGCTACGGCGGCGAACTGGTTCTGGCGGGCAACATCATCGTGCGTCAGCGCGGTACCCAGTTCCACCCCGGCGACAACGTCGGCATCGGCAAGGACCACACCCTGTTCGCCAAGGCGGACGGTACGGTCAAGTTCGAGATCAAGGGCGCTGCCCGCCGCCGTGTGGTTCGTATCGAGCCGGTTGCGGCTTGAATTGATTTGAGCTGAGTCCGACTCGGCCGCCAAAAAGCCCTGTCCGCCGGATGGGGCTTTTTTGTTTCTGGAAAAACCAATATGAAATTCATCGACGAAGCGAAAATTCAGGTGCTGGCCGGCAAGGGCGGCGACGGCAGTGCATCGTTTCGCCGTGAAAAATACATTCCCAAGGGCGGGCCCGACGGCGGCGACGGCGGCCGTGGCGGCAGCGTGTACGCGGTGGCGGACTGCAATATCAATACCCTGGTCGAGTTTCGCTTCAAGCGTACTTTCAAGGCGCAAAATGGCGAAGGCGGACGCGGCGCGCAATGCTACGGCAAGGGCGGCGAAGATTTGACCATCCGCGTGCCGGTCGGGACGGTGTTCACCGACATCAATAGCGGCGAAGTCGTGGCCGATTTGGCCGAGAACGGGCAAAAGGTCTGTCTGGCTAAAGGCGGCAAGGGCGGCCTGGGCAACCTGCATTTCAAGTCGAGCACCAACCGCGCGCCGCGCCAGCACACCTTGGGCGAGCCGGGCGAGGAATGGGAACTGGCGCTTGAACTGAAGGTGCTGGCCGATGTCGGCTTGCTGGGCATGCCCAACGCGGGCAAGTCGACCTTCATCCGCGCGGTGTCGGCGGCACGCCCCAAGGTGGCCGATTACCCGTTCACCACGCTGGCACCCAATCTGGGCGTGGTGCGGGTGGACCGCGAACGCAGCTTCGTCATCGCCGACATTCCCGGGCTGATCGAGGGCGCGGCGGAAGGCGCCGGGCTGGGCCACCAGTTTCTGCGCCATTTGCAGCGCACGCGGCTGCTGCTGCATCTGGTCGACATTTCGCCGCGCTGGGAAGCGGGCGACCCGGTGCGCGAAGCGCGCGCCATCGTCGAGGAACTGCGCAAGTACGATCAGCAGCTCTACGACAAGCCGCGCTGGCTGGTGCTGAACAAGCTCGACATGGTGGATGAGGCGGAGCGCGAGGCCGTGGTGGCGAAGTTCGTGGCGGACTACGGCTGGCAGGGGCCGGTGTTCGCGATTTCAGCGCTCGACGGCACCGGCTGCAGCGCGCTGAGCTATGCGATTATGGATTATCTGGGCACGCAGTCGAGGCCGCTCGAGGATGAGGCTGTGGCCGACGCGTCGGCCGCGGGTTTGCCCGCCGCCGATTAAACTGCCTGGGATTCGGCGGAGGACGGCGCGTCGCCGCCGACCCGTTTCCAGTCGTTTTCGACCAGCGCAACCTGATACTTGGCCCAGCGGGCGAATTCCACCGGGCTGCAATGACCTTTCTTGCGGCGGCAGGTGCCGGCGATTCCCCTGAAGCGAACCACCGTCTCGCCGGTCTCGCTGTCGGCGGCGATTTCGGCCAACTGGCGCACGCCCCAGGTGCGGCCGTAGGCGCCGTTGCTGTAGAAATGCCCTATCTTGAGTTCGTCCAGACTCATGTCGTGATGCGTCGGTAAATGTCGGTGACCTTGATGGGCAATTGTCGCACGTCATCCAGGATGATGTAACGCGCCGCGCCGTACATGTGGGGCAGGTAGTCGCGCGCATCGCGGTCGAGGGTGATGCAGAAGGGGTGGATGCCGGTGCGTGCCGCTTCCAGCAGCGCCATGCGCGTGTCCTCGATGCCGTACTGGCCACGATAGACGTCGAAATAATCGTCCGGGCGACCGTCCGACAGCGTCACCAGCACCCGGGTGCGGGCCTCGACTCGGTTCAAGAGCTTGGTCATGTGGCGCAGCGCGAAGCCCATGCGGGTGTATTCCTGCGGGCGGATGCCGGAGATGCGCGCCTTCACCTCGTCGCCGTAGCGTTCGTCGAAGGTCTTGATGCGGAACAGCTCGCATCTTTTCCGGGTAGTGCCCGAAAAGCCGTAGATCGCGTAGCGGTCGCCCAGGAGTTCCAGCGCCTCGCACAGCAGGATCAGCGCCTCGCGCTCGGCCTCGTTGATCCAGCCCTTGGTGGAGCCGCTCATGTCGACCAGGAAGGCCACCGCGATGTTGCGTTCGGCGCGGTGCAGGCGCACGAACAGGCGGTCGCTCATTTCGCGGCCGTCCTTCGCATCGGCGAGTGCCTCGATCAGCGCGTCAAGGTCGATTTCGTCGCCTTGGATCTGCCGTTTCTCGACCCGGTTTTCGTCGCGCAGTGCCTCGAATTTTCTGCGCAGGAGCTTGACCACGCCGGCATACTTGGCGAGCGTGTCGCGATGGAAGCTATCGTGCGCCGGGGCGACGGTTTTTTCCCGCATCACGCACCAGTTCTTGCGGTAATGCTGACGACCGTGATCCCACTCAGGATACAGCTCGGCGCCTTTTTCATGATAGGTGCCGTGCCATACGGCATCGGGATCCTCGGGCTGGTCGAACACGCGCTTCGGATCGTATTCGCCGTCGCCCGCCGGGATGAGGTATTCCGGGGGGATCTCGCCGAAGTCGAGATAGACCGAGGCGAGCAGCTGCTTGACGTCGTCGGGCGGCGCCAGCGGCGCACCGTCGAGGGTGATCTCGACATCGAGCCGGCCGTTTTCGTCGCGCGGCTCGGCATTCAGCGCAGGCGGCGTTTCGGGCGCTGCCTGCGGATCGGATTGCGCAGCCTGATGCTCTTCCAGCAGCTCGGCCAGCTTGATGCGCAGCCGCGCCTTCTCCTTGTCCAGCCGGGCGGCGCGGGCGGCGGCAATCGCCTCCGGGCGCAGGCTGCCCTGGTCGCTCCACTGCGGGCATTCGGCTTCGCCGTAGGCGGCGCCGAGCAGGGTCAGACTGTCGTCCGGCGTGGCCCGATCGGTGGCCAGTGCAGCCTCGAAACGCTGCCAGCCGGGCGGCAATTCGGGGTCGAGTTGCACGCGCAGACGCTGCATCTGGCGGTGCAGACCGGGCAGCTCGCGTGCGATGCGCGCGGTGAGCCGCAGCGTTTCCAGCGCGTGAAGACGGGCGAGCGCGCGTTCCGGGTCGGCATAGCGGGCCGCGACGCCTGCAAGATCGATGCGCAGGGTGCCGAAGCGGGTCTGCGCCCACAGCAGCGCGACGGTGGCCTTGGCGAGCTGGAAATTGTCGTCCAAATCCGGCAATGCGGCGATCAATGGCGGCAGCACGATGCGCTCGCCGTCGGTCCAGGCGGCGTCGCCTTCCTCGATACGCAACCGCCGGCCGGAGAGGCCGCAGACGAAATTGCCCAGCACGGGCGCGATATCCTCGAACAGCGCGCCGGCCGCATCATGCTTGTGCTGCGTTTCGTCGAAACTGTCGACCTTTTCCATCACCCTGAGCGCGGTCTGCAGCCCGGTGCGATCGAACACGTCGCAGGTGTGCACCGCCCAGGCCTCCAGCAGGCGCCGCTCCAGGCGCGGCAGCAGCGCCGGTGCGCGGCGGCCGAACTGCCAGGCGAGCGTGATGTGGGTGGAGGCGATGCGGCGGATCCAGCCGAGGATGAAATCCTGCTCGTCGCGCGTCAACTGGGCTAATTCGGCGGCGAGTTGCTCAACCTTGAAGTAGGTGAACTCGGTTTCCAGCCAGACGTGGAGGCTGGACTCCATGTCTGCGGCGGAAAGCGGCGGCTGTGCCATGTTGGATGGCCTGCTTCAGCTCAGAAAATCGACGAGGAGAGTTCCTGGATCGCCTTCAGCATGTCGGCGTCGTCGGTGACCGCCTGCGCGACCGCAGATTTGCACGCCGTCACCGGGCTGATGCCGTCGGCGATCAGCTTGCCGGCATGCACCAGCAGCCGTGTGGAGGCGCCTTCCTCCAGCCCGCTGCCCTTGAGGTTGCGCGTCATCTGCGCGAAGCGCACCAGATTGTCGGCGACGGCTTCGGTCACGCCGGATTCGGCGGCGACGATGCGGCGTTCGAGCGCGGCCGAAGGGTAGTCGAATTCCAGTGCGACGAAGCGCTGGCGGGTTGACTGCTTCAGATCCTTCAGTACGCTCTGGTAGCCGGGGTTGTAGGAAATAGCCAGGCAGAATTCGGGTGGTGCCTCGACGATCTGGCCGAGTTTTTCCATCGGCAGGGTGCGGCGATCGTCGGCCAGCGGATGGATCACCACCATGGTGTCCTTGCGCGCCTCGACAATTTCGTCCAGATAGCAGATACCGCCGCAGCGAACCGCGCGGGTGAGCGGACCGTCGACCCACACGGTTTCGCCGCCCTTCACCAGATAGCGGCCGACCAGGTCGGACGCGGTGAGATCGTCGTGGCACGACACCGTGATCAGCGGTCTTTTGAGCCGCCACGCCATGCGTTCCATGAAGCGCGTCTTGCCGCAGCCGGTGGGGCCTTTCAGCAAGACCGGGATCTGTTGCCGGTAGGCGGCTTCGAATAGCCGGATTTCATCGCCTACGGCTTCGTAGTAGGGCTCTTTTTCGATCAGGTGGTGGGTGGGGTCGAGGGTGCGGGCAGCCATGGTTGGAAGGGGCATTCTCAGAAACAGCTGGACCGCTGTTTTTTGCGTTCGAGGTCTTTGACTTCCTGGTTCCACGCATCCATTTGCTGCTGCGTGTAACCCTTGCGACGCGCCTGGTCCATTTTGTCGAATATGCGTCCCAGCTTGTCGGTGATTGCATCGCACTGCCGCGCAGAGGCGCCCGTTGCCGGTTTGCCCGTCGTGCGCCGAGTGTCGAGGTGGAGGCTGGCGGGTTCGTTGGAACGGGCATCGGGGGCGGCAGGTTTGGCTGTTTGCATCCGCTCCGGCTGCGAACGTACCGGGTCAGGCAGCGGTACGGGATTGATTTCCACTGTACGGGCTTCCCGGGCATTGCGGCAGGGCAGGTTGGAATAGGTGACCTTGCCCTGCGCGTCGATGCACTTGTTGAGCGTAGCGGCTTGCGTGCCGGCCGCCAGTGCCAGCGCGGTCATGCCGGTCAGCGCGATCAGGCGGCGCATTGGCTCAATGATCGCCCGAATACTTGTCGTCTTCGAGCGCCATCTTTTGCTGGAACTCGGCTTCTTTCTCCTGCTCGGCCAGGGCGCGGCGACGGGCGAGACGCTTCTCGTAGGCGTCCGGCCGCTCCTCGACGAACTTTTCACCGAACAGCGCATGGCGCAGGAAGTTCAGGCCGAAATCGAGCAGGGCTTCGTCGTCGGCGATGAGCGCCGCCATGATCTCGACCGGGATGTCGTAGGTATCGTTGAAACTCGGGCTCATGACGAAGGCGCGGAAGCGGTCGACGTCGTAGCTTGCCATGAAGAACAACTGGTTCGACACCGGCGTCGGTTTGCCGATGGCGGGGCCGGCCGATTTGCGCTTGACCACCAGTTGGCGCCAGGCATGCGCTTTCTGGTCGTATTCGGCGACGCCCTGTTCGGCGCGGTATTGCTCGATGGTCTGCGTCTTGTCCTCGAAATGGCCGAGGCAGTGGGGTTCTTTCACCATCGCGTAGGCGCTGCGGTCGACGTATTCGTCGGAGCGACGCATGGTCAAGAGGGCGACCGGGTAATAGCGGCAGGCGGTGGGGCGGTCTTCGTAGACGCCGCAGCCCTCGGGCGTCATGAACTGGCAGGCGGTGCCGCCCTCGACCGGCTTCAGCTTGATGCCGGGCATGCCGTCCTTGTCCATTTCGAACGGCACCGAGTACTGCTTGAGAAATTCGCCTGACGACATGTCGAGGCGCTTTTTCAGACGCAGTACGTCGTAGGGGGTCAAAGGGATGTCGATGTTGCTGCAGCAGGCATTCCAGCACTTGACGTCGCGATGGCAGCGGAATTGCAGCTTGGCGTTTTCCGCCAGCATGGTGGGTTTGACCGGGCTGCCCGCGAAAGGGGAATCTTCGATCAAGTCTTTAAATTCGGCTTCGTTCATGGTTCAACCTCGTGGAGCTTGGCTCCTCACTTCAAAATCGATCAACACACAGTCGGGAATGCGTAGCGGATGTGATTCGCACGTCGGCGCATCGGAGTCCTTATAGAGTACGCGTTTTCGGCTGGATGCTAAACCTTGTTGGCCTTGCAGTTTTGTCCGTTTGAAAAAAACCGGGCGCCGTGATGGCGCCCGGAGATTGCTGCCTACCTGATTCTTGCGAATTAGTGAGCGGCGGGCTTGAACAGCTTGGACTTGTCGACCAGATCCACGTGGGCGCGCTTGAAGCAGTTCCACTGTTTGGAGTTCTTGTCGTACACCGAGTTCACGAAGCAGTGCCAGTTTTCCTCATCGACAAAGTTCTTGTCCATGCGGTAGTAGAAGCCGGGGTAACGGCTTTCTTCGCGGAACTGGATGTGCTTCATGTGGGCTTCGGCCGTCAGGATGCGATGGTAGTTTTCCCATGCGCGCAGCAGCTCGTGCAGGTCCTTCGCACGCATTTTCTCTGCGTCTTCCTTCAGCATGTTCAGCTTGTCTTCAGCCACGCCCAGCATGTTGGCGTTGGTCGTGTAGTAGGTCGCGACGCCGGCAACATACTCGTCCATGATTTTCTGCAGACGGAACTGCAGCATCTTGGGCGTGATGTAGTTGGGGTTGACGTCGATCGCCGTGGTGTAGTCCTTGTGC
>NCIH01000136.1:0-6157 GCA_002281975.1 Hydrogenophilales bacterium 17-64-11
CAGGTCGAGATGGACATGATCAACCGCGCCTACATCGAGGTGATGACCACCGGCGACGCCAAGGGCCGCGTGTTCACCTTTCCCATCCCGACCTACAACATGACGCCGGATTTCCCCTGGGAGTCGGAAAATGCCGACCGGCTGTTCGCCATGACCGCGCGCTACGGCCTGCCGTATTTCCAGAACTTCATCAATTCGGAGATGAAGCCAAACCACATCCGCTCGATGTGCTGCCGCCTGCAGCTCGACCTGCGCGAACTGCTCAAGCGCGGCAACGGCCTGTTCGGCTCGGCCGAGCAGACCGGCTCGGTCGGCGTGGTGACGGTCAACTGCGCGCGCCTGGGCCACGAGTACAAGGGCGACGAAGCCGGATTGCTGCGCCGCCTCGACGCGCTGCTCGACATGGCGAGGAACGGGCTGGAAATCAAGCGCAAGGAAATCCAGCGCCTGATGGACAACGGCCTGTTCCCCTACACCAAGCGCTACCTCGGCACGCTGCGCAACCACTTCTCGACCGTCGGCGTCAACGGCGTCAACGAGATGATCCGCAACTTCAGCGGCGACGAACACGACATCACCACTGCATGGGGCCACGACTTCGCGGTGCGGCTGCTCGATCACATCCGTGGACGCATCGCCGCGTTCCAGGAAGAGACCGGCCACATGTACAACCTGGAGGCCACGCCGGCCGAGGGCACCACCTACCGCTTCGCCAAGGAGGATGCCAAGCGCTACCCGGGCATCCTGCAGGCGGGCAGCGGCGAGGCGCCGTACTACACCAACTCGACGCAGCTGCCGGTGGGCTTCACCGACGACGCCTTCGAGGCGCTGGAACGGCAGGACGACCTGCAGCGCAAATACACCGGCGGCACCGTGCTGCATCTCTACATGTCGGAGCGCATCTCCTCCGTCGACGCTTGCCGCAACCTGGTGCGCCGCGCGCTTACGCGCTTCCGTCTGCCCTACATCACCATCACGCCGACCTTTTCCATTTGCCCCAAACACGGCTACCTCGCCGGCGAGCACGAATTCTGTCCCACGTGCGACGAAGAGGCCCTGTCCCGCAAACGTGCTGTTACAGCCTGACCCCTAGGAGATCGATATGAACGACATGAGTGTTTCGAGCCAAATCCAGACCGTTGCCTTGAAGGACGAGGAGCGCACCCGCTGCGAAGTGTGGACCCGCGTGATGGGCTACCATCGCCCGGTGACAAGCTTCAACAAGGGCAAGCAGAGCGAGCATCGCGAGCGCCAGTTCTTCGTCGAAGGCCGTTGCACGGCGGGCTGATTTCGCCATGCTGCGCCAACTCCAGAAATGACGCTGCGCGTAGGTGGCCTGACGCCGCTGTCCACCACCGACTGGCCCGGTCTGCTGGCCGCGGTGGTGTTCTGCCAGGGCTGCCCCTGGCGCTGCGGCTATTGCCATAACCCCGATCTGATTCCGCCGCGCGGCGCCGGCGAAATTCCCTGGGAAGAGGTGCTGGCCTTCCTGCGGCGCCGCCAGGGATTGCTCGACGGCGTGGTGTTTTCCGGTGGCGAGCCGACGCTGCAGGCAGCGTTGCCGGACGCGATGCGCGAGGCGCGCGGACTCGGGTTCAAGATCGGCCTGCACACCGGCGGCATGTACCCCGCGCGGCTGGCGGCCGTGCTGCCGCTGGTCGACTGGGTGGGGCTCGACGTGAAAGCGCCGTTTGCCGATTACGCCGGCATCACCGGCGTGGCGGAAAGTGGAACGCGCGCCCGCGAGAGCCTGGAGCTGGTGCTCGCTTCGGGCGTGGCGCACGAAATCCGCACCACCGTGCATCCGGCGCTACTGGCCGATGCGGAGGTGGTCGGCCTTGCGCACGACCTGGCCGCGCGCGGCGTCCGGCGCTATGTCATCCAGGCCTTTCGCAGCCAGGGCTGCCGGAATGACGAACTGTGCCGGAATCCGGTGCGCGAGCGCCCCCTGCAGGATGTGGGCGGGGAACTGGCCGGGCTGTTCGAGACGTTTTCGGTGCGCGTGGCGTAGTCCGGATAGCCGCATCCGGAATGCCGTTGCTGCGGCCCGCCGGCAGGGGCGCGGCGAAGCAAGACGCAGCATACCGATAGGCTAACGCCGATCATTGCAATCGATAGGCGGCGTGGCAGCTCACGCAACTTGCCTGCACCCGCGATAGCGCGCGCAGCGCGGGGCCGATTTCGCCGGTAGCCCCGGCCTCCTGTGCCGCCACCGCAAACCGGCTGGCGGCCTGATGCATGCCGTGGCCGAGCTGGCGCATTCCCTCTGGCATGTATTGGGCCACTTCGTGTGCGCCGTGGCGCTGCAGGGAACTGAGCCCCAGGCGGGTTTCGGCCACCTCGGCGGCGGCATCGAACTGCTTGTCGGCGAGGTGGGCGGTGATTTCCTGGATCGCCAGCAGGTGGTCGCGCATGTTGGCCAGCGTTTCCGCCTTGAGTGCGGGCGGAAAGCTTACGGGCTTGCGCGCGGCCGGTGCGTCGCCGGGATGGCTGCCAGCATGATGGCCGGCGTGAGGGTCGGCGGCGGCCCAGACGGCCGTGGTCATGGCCAGGCCGAGTGCGAGGGGCAGGGTGATTTTCATGCATGCTCCGTGTGCGCCATGGATGGTCGGAACGAAGTGTAGGACGCGGCACGGCGTATGCGTATGATTTCGCTCATGCTTCGACAGGATGCCCCGACCGATATCGAAACCTGGCTCGCGCGCCGCGCCGAATCGCGCATGATCGCCAAAGGCACGCGGGTGTTCGCCAGCGGCGAGAAGCCCGCCAGCCTGTTCTGGGTAAGGGCCGGAGAATTGCAACTGGTCCGCCACACGCCGCGGGGCGAACGCGTGATTCTGCAACGCTGCTGGCGCGGCGCGCTGGCCGAGGCGTCGCTGTTTTCGGATCGCTACCATTGCGACGGCGAGGCGGCGGCGGACAGCCTGGCGTGGGTGCTGCCGCTGGCGGATTTTCATGCCGCGCTGGGCGAGGCGGATTTAAGCCACGCCTACACGAGGTGGCTGTCGCATACCATCCGCGATCTGCGCGGGCAGTGCGAGCGCCTGAGCCTGCCGCGCGCCGAGGATCGCGTGCTGCATTACCTGCGCGAGCATGGCCGCTTTGCACGGCAAGGCTGCTCGCTCAAGACCTGGGCCGGCGCGCTCGGCATGACGCACGAGCATTTGTATCGCACCCTGTCGACGCTGCATAGGCAGGGGCGCATCCGCCGCAGCGAGCGCGAGATCACGCTGGCCTGAATGCAGTTCAGGCGACGCGTCCCGCGCGCAAAAAGAGCGGCCATTGCAGCGCTCGGGCTGTCTCCGGGTCGCCCCACAAGGGCGCCAGTTCGGCCAGCAGCGGCGGCAGCGGATCGTGCCCGCGCGCGGCCTGGTATCGCTTCACCGCCGACCAGGTGGAGAGGTAGTCCAGCAGCCGCGGCAGGGTCCACGCGACCTCGATGGCAAAAGCCGGCGCCTCGATTTCCATAAACGGAAAATCCAGTCTGCGGTAGGCGTCGTCGATCAGCGCGCGCTCGGCCGGCCAGTAGGGGCCGACGGTTTCGGCATAGAAGCGCTGGAACGGCGCATCCATTTCACCCGGCAGCAGCATGCGGCCGTAGCCCCACACGGCGATCGCTCCGCCGGCTTTCAACACGCGCGCCGCCTCGGCGTAAAAAGCCGACAGATCGAACCAGTGCGCCGCCTGCGCGACGGTGACGAGATCGATGCAGCGGTCGGCGAGGCCGCTGGCTTCAGCCGGCGCCACCCGATAGTCGATTGCGGGATGGTGCCCGGCATGGCGGATCTGTTCGGCCGAGGCGTCGGTGGCGACAACGCGGCGGAAATGTGGCGCCAGCCCCAGCGCCGCCTGGCCGCTGCCGGTGGCGCAATCCCAGGCCGTGTCGCGTTCGGCGCACTGGCCGGCAAGCCAGGCGAACAGCGCGGCGGGATAGTCCGGGCGATAGGCGGCGTAGCGGCCGGACGCCGACGAGAAGTGGTCCTTGAATTCACTCACGCAGGCAGCAGCGTCAGGCGCAGGTCGTCGCCGACCTGCCGCACGTCGGCCAGCTTGAAACGTGCGGCGTCGGCCAGCGTGGCGAGCGGCGGGCGGTCGAACAGCCCGCGCGCGTCGTCGCCCACTGCCAGCGGCGCCAGGTAGGCCACCCATTCGTCGACCAGCCCGGCGGCGAGCAGGGCGCCGTTGAGCACGGCGCCGGCTTCGACGTGCAGTTCGTTGACGCCACGCTGCGCCAGCAGTGCGAGCAGCGCGGCGAGGTCGACGCGGCCATCCGTCCCCGGCAACGCGACCACCTCGGCGCCCGCCTGTTCGAGCGCGGCGCGCGCACCGGTCGCGGCGTGGTGGCAGGCGATGAGCGCGGGCAGGATTGCCGCGTCGGCCGGCGTGCGCAATCCGGAATCCACCACCACCCTGAGCGGTTGCCGGCCGATGTCGAAATCGCGCACGTTCATGCGCGGGTTGTCGGCGAGCACGGTGCCGCTGCCGGTAAGGATCGCGCAGGCGCGCGCGCGCAGCGTCTGCACGTCGGCACGCGCCGCCGCGCCGGTGATCCACTGCGAGGCGCCGTTGGCGAGCGCGGTCTTGCCGTCCAGGGTGGAGGCGGTCTTGAGGCGCACCCATGGGCGCTGCCGCGTCATGCGCGAAACGAAGCCGGGGTTGAGCGCGCGCGCGCCGGCCTCCAGCAGCCCCACTTCGGCCTGGATGCCTGCCAGCGTCAGCATGGCGATGCCGCCGCCCGCAACCAGCGGATTGGGATCGTTCATCGCTGCCACCACGCGCGCCACGCCGGCCTGGATCAGCGCCTCGGCGCACGGCGGAGTGCGGCCGTGGTGCGAGCAGGGCTCCAGCGTGACGTATACCGTCGCGCCGCGTGCGGCGCCGCCGGCGGCTTTCAGCGCGTGGATTTCGGCGTGCGGGGTCCCGGCGCGCGCATGCCAGCCTTCGCCGACGACGCGGCCGTCCCTGACGATGACGCAGCCGACGCGCGGATTGGGGCTGGTGGTGAAGTGCCCGCGCGCCGCGAGTTGCAGCGCGCGCGCCATGTGGGCATGGTCGGCGGCGCTGAAGCGGTCGGCGCTGGGCATTTACTGGTCGATGTCGCGGATGACGTCGCGAAAATCCTCGACGTCCTGGAAGCTGCGGTAGACCGAAGCAAAGCGGATGTAGGCAACCTTATCGAGCTTCTTCAGTTCGTTCATCACCAGTTCGCCGACTGCGCGCGCGGGGATTTCGCGCTCGCCCAGCGTCAGCAGGCGCTGGCGGATGCGGTCGACCGCGGCGTCGACCAGCTCGGTGGAAACCGGGCGCTTGTGCAGCGCACGGCGAAAGCCTTCGCGCAGCTTGGGTTCGGAAAAATCCTCGCGGGTGCCATTGGTCTTGACGATCTGCGGCGGCCGCAGCTCGGCGGTTTCCCAGGTGGTGAAGCGCTTGTCGCACGCCGCGCAGCGGCGGCGGCGGCGGATCGCATCGCCCGCCTCATTGGCGCGGGAGT
Organism: Hydrogenophilales bacterium 17-64-11; assembly: GCA_002281975.1. Classification (GTDB taxonomy): domain Bacteria; phylum Pseudomonadota; class Gammaproteobacteria; order Burkholderiales; family Thiobacillaceae; genus Thiobacillus. Next base: position 5,492 of record NCIH01000136.1, read on the forward strand.
CGATGACCTGGGTGTCGAGGGAGCCGCAGAAGGGACACTTCATAGGGGTTAGGGGCTAGGAGCTAGGGATTAGGGGATGCGCGGCCTTTGGCCGCGCAATTAAACAACGCGCGAAGCGACATCCCCTAGCCCCTATCTCCTAGATCCTAGATCCTCACCCATACACCGGAAACTTCGCCGTCAGCTTCGCCACGTCGCCCTTCACCTGCTCGATCACCGCCTCGTCGGCCGGCGCGTCGAGCACGTCGGCGATCAGGTGGGCGAGCTGCTCGGCTTCCAGTTCCATGAAGCCGCGCGTGGTCATCGCCGGGGTGCCGATGCGGATGCCGCTGGTGACGAAGGGTTTCTGCGGGTCGTTGGGGATGGCGTTCTTGTTGACCGTGATGTGGGCGCGGCCCAAGAGCGCCTCGGCTTCCTTGCCGGTGAGGTTCTTGGCGCGCAGGTCGACCAGGAAGAGATGGCTTTCGGTGCGGCCGGAGATGATGCGCAGGCCGCGCTCGACCAGCACCTTGCACATCACCAGCGCGTTGGCGATGACCTGCTCCTGGTAGTGCTTGAATTCCTTGGTCGACGCTTCCTTGAACGCCACCGCCTTGCCGGCGATGACGTGCATCAGCGGGCCGCCCTGCAGGCCGGGGAAGATCGCCGAGTTGATCGCCTTCTCGT
>NCIH01000137.1:0-6056 GCA_002281975.1 Hydrogenophilales bacterium 17-64-11
AATCTTGAATTCATCCGTGTAACGCTTGCCGCTCATGACGCCTCCTTCGTTGCCTCAAGTTTAAGGCTCAAAGGTGTCTACTGAAGCCGGGGCGATTCAGTGCCGAGAGGAAGCGCCGGGACAATCAGTGCCTCTCCCGCTCGTGATAGACTGACCGCGCGTCTTCAGGGCGGGGTGAAACTCCCCACCGGCGGTATGTCCTTCCTGGACGAGCCCGCGAGCGCCCGCAGCGATGCGGGGTCAGCAGACCCGGTGAAAGGCCGGGGCCGACGGTTACAGTCCGGATGAGAGAAGATGTTGATACCCGTTCGAGCACCGGGAAGCCGGCGCTCGTGTACGGGCGTCTGCGTTTGCCCTGGAACGTTTTTCGCCACTTTCCAACTCAGCGAGGAGCGTTTCATGTTCGTTCAATCAGTCAACCACGTTGTTCATCCCCCTGCGGACCTCGGTCCGCGCCTACAGGAGGCCCTTCAAGCCATGCGCGATGGGCGTCCGATCATCCTCATGGACGATGCCGATCGGGAGAATGAAGCCGATCTCATCGTGGCCGCCGAGAAGCTCACGGTGCCGACCATGGCCCTTCTGATCCGGGAATGCAGCGGCATCGTCTGTCTCTGCCTGAGTCGGGACGCGATCCATAGGCTCGAACTGCCGCCCATGGTCACGCGCAACGAAAGCCGATTCAGCACTGCCTTCACCGTGTCGATCGAGGCCCGTCACAGCGTCACGACGGGCGTATCCGCTCAGGATCGGGTCACCACCATCCGGGCAGCCATCGCGGAGGACGCCAAACCCGACGACCTGGTGCGCCCCGGCCATGTGTTTCCGCTGTGCGCTCACGACGACGGCGTCCTGGGACGGCGCGGACACACCGAGGGCGCGGTCGACCTGGCGCGCTTGGCGGGTCTGCAGCCGGCCGCCGTGTTGTGCGAGCTGATGAACCCCGACGGCACGATGGCGCGGGGCGAGGATATCGAACGCTTCGCCCTGGAGCATGACCTGCCGGTCATTACCATCGACGAATTAATTCGGTTCAGGCATCAGGAAGAGGCGCTGGCGATGTAAGAAGTGCGGAGTGGTGGAGAAGAGCCGCCCAGGCGGCTCTTCCCGTTGTGCGCCCCCCAGGGAGGCCTCCGCGCCACCCGTCACCCGTGACATCGATTTCGCCGCCCGGCCACGATCTCGGCGACACGGCCTTAATCTATATGCGCGGAGCCGCAACGGCGCATTTCCCGGCCTCGGGATTCCGAGAACCGGGTGCTATCGGCGGGCTGCCCTTGCAGAGTGTCATCCAGCGCATGCGCTCGCCCTGCCTCATGCTTCCCGCACGCAGCGATTCAAATGCGACGCGAGCCGCGCCGCATCGGTCGGTTCCAGCGTCGAGGTGGTGATGCGCAGCGCCGGCACGTCGGACGCGATCGCAAAGACCTCGCCGGTGCGCACGCACCAACCCAGCCGTGCCAGCGCGTGCGCCACTGTCTCGGCGCCGGCGTCCGCCGGCAGCGGCACCCAGACGTTGAAGCCGTCGCACGGCTGCCGCGCGGCGAACCCCTCGGCGCGCAGCGCACCGATCAAAGCCTCTCGCCGCTGCGCGTAGGTCTCGCCAGCCGCGCGGATGCGCGCCATGGCACCGTCCGAACCCAGCAGCTCGCGCACCGCCGCCTGCAACAGGTGGCTGACCCAGGTGGTTCCCGGCGCCAGCCGCATACCGAGCCGTGCGGCCGTATCCTGGTCGCTGGCGACGAAGGCCACGCGCAGGTCGGGGCCGAAGCCCTTGGACACCGAGCGCACCAGCGCCCAGCGCGTGGTCGTGGGCGGCACGATGGAGAAGTACGGTGACCGGGCCAGCAAGGCGAAGTGGTCGTCCTCGATCACCAGCACGTGCGGATGGCGGGTCAGGACGCGGCGCAGATCGCGCGCGCGCCTCTCGCTCAGGCCGCAGCCGGTGGGGTTCTGTGCCCGCGGCGTGCACAGCACCGCCTGGGCGCCGTCGGCCAACGCCGTCTCCAGCGCCTCGGGAAGCATGCCCTGCGCGTCCATCGCCACGGGCGCCGCCTCCAGGCCGGCGGAGCGCAGCGTGTTCAGACTGCCGAGAAAGCACGGATCTTCCACCGCCACCTTGTCACCGGGGACCAGATACGCGGCGAACAGACGCTCGATGGCGTCCACCGCGCCGTGAGCGAGCGTCAGGCTGTAGTCGTCACAGCAGTCTGGTCCAAGCCACTGGCGCGCGAGCCGCTCCAATTCAGGGTCAAGCACAGGCTCGCCATACAGGGTCGGCTTGTAATCGCTGGCCGCCAGGGCCTGCAACGGATCGGGCAGCCAGGCCGGATCCGGGTTGCCTCCGGACAGGTCAACCAGCGGCGAGCCGGGCGGCATGCCTTCCTGCTCGCCCGCGCGCGCCGGCGGCCGGATCACAGTGCCGTTGCGGCCAAGTGTCTCGGCAATGCCGGCGGCCACCAGCTTCTTGTAAGCGGAGGCCACCGTGTTGCGGTTGATGGCGAGCCGCTCGGCCAGCTCGCGCACCGGCGGTAGCGCCTGGCCTGCGGACAACCGTCCCGAGTGTGCCTCGCGGCGGATGTTCTCGAAAATTTCAGATGCGGTGCGTCCGGTTATTTTCATTTGTCCTATGACAATGTATTCTGTGTCCTGTGTCAAATATAACGGTGTGCATACCTGCCGTCCATGGATGCTTCAAACTCCGATCACTATCCCACGGCGCATAGCGTGGAGGACTTCCGGCGCAACCTGACCGCAGTGCATGCGCGCATCTCAAGCGCCTGTGCTCGCAGCGGACGCAATCCGGCTGAAGTGCGCCTGTTGCCGGTCAGCAAGACCGTGCCCGAGGCGCGCATCCGCATGGCCTACGCAGCAGGCTGCCGCGAGTTCGGTGAAAATAAAACGCAGGAAGCCTTGAGCAAGGCCGAAGCGATGGCGGATCTGCCCGATCTGCGCTGGTCAGTGATCGGCCACCTGCAGACCAACAAAGCCAAGATCGTGGCACGCTTCGCCAGCGAGTTCCACGCGCTGGATAGCCTGCGCGTGGCCGAGGCGCTGGACCGCCGGCTGCAGGCCGAAGGGCGCGCGCTAGACGTGCTGGTGCAGGTCAACACCTCCGGCGAGGCCAGCAAGTTCGGCCTGCCGCCCGAGGACGTGGCCGGCTTTCTGCGTCAATTGCCCGTGTTCTCCTCGCTGCGCGTGCGCGGCCTGATGACGTTGGCCCTGCTGTCGGCCGACCCGACGCGGGTGCGTCCCTGTTTCATCCGGCTGCGCGAATTGCGCGGGCGCCTGCGCCAGGAAGCGCCGGCCGGCATTGCCATGGAAGAACTGTCGATGGGCTTGTCCGGCGATTTCGAGCTGGCCATCGAGGAAGGCGCCACCGTCGTTCGCGTCGGCCAGGCCATCTTCGGTGCGCGGGCCGTACCCGACAGCCACTACTGGCCGGACGCCAACCCAACACCGAACCCGACATCAACCTCATAGGAGCACACGCCATGAAGACCGCTTTGGCCCTGCGCCACATCCACTTCGAAGACCTCGGCACGCTGGAACCCCTGCTGCGCGAGCGCGGTTTCGACGTGCGCTATCTCGACCCGACCGTGGACGATCTGTCGGTGGTGGATCCCGCCTCGGCCGATCTCCTCGTCGCGCTCGGAGGCCCGATCGGCGCCTTCGACGAGGCCATCCACCCTTTCCTGGCCGCCGAACTGCGTCTGATCGAACAGCGCTTGGCCAGTGGCCGGCCGCTGCTGGGCATCTGTCTGGGCGCGCAGCTGATCGCCCGCCTCTCGGGTGCCAAGGTGGCCCCGATGGGTTACAAGGAAATCGGCTTCAGCGAGCTGATGGTGACCGAGGACGGACAAGACTCTGTGCTGGCTCCGCTGGCCGGCGTGCCGGTGCTGCACTGGCACGGCGACCGCTTCGACCTGCCGGACGGTGGCCGTTTGCTGGCGAGCACGGCGCGCTGCGCGCAGCAGGCTTTTGCGCTCGGCGATACGGTGCTCGGCATGCAGTTCCACCTGGAGGCCGATGCCGGCCGGATCGAGCGGTGGCTGGTCGGCCACTGCTGCGAGCTGGCCCAGGCCGGCATCGACCCGCGCGAGGTGCGCGAGGATGCCCGGCGGCATGGCGCGGTGCTGGCGGAAGCGGCGCGGCGCGCGATCAGCGGCTGGCTGGACCGGCTGCAGACCACGGATCGGTCCTGAATGACCGCGCTCCATCCCGTTCCCATCGATATCATCAGCATCCAGTCTCAGGTGGTCTCACGAATGAAATGGACTCCCCCGCCCCCGGCTGCACCTGATGTACCAGATTGAATGGAGTCGTTCCGATCAATCGAGAGAGAGAGAAGCCGTCATGAATTGTTGATCCACGGCACGCGCACCGTACTTGCCGCGCTCAAAGACAAACAGGATCGCACCAATTGATCGCACCAGTTACTGGCTGCGCGAACTGATCGCAAGGACGTGGTTACAAACGCGCAGCGGTGGCGCATTATTTCTTTATCGAGGCTTTGAAGGATGGCCATGTTCAAACCGTTCAAGTTCGTCTGCCGTTCTCGCGCAGGGTCTTGGCGGCTACAACCAACTGCGCTGCCACTCGCCGTGCTTCGCTGCAATAGGTTGTTGATCATGGCTTCGATAGTCAGCATATGTCCTTGAAACATCGTAACGCTTCAGTCGCTACCCTTTACCCCAAGGCTGTAGCCAGAGGCATGCGGGCCAGATCAATGAAGGCGTGGAGGTAGTCAATACCGGTATCCGTCTCGCGCGCGCCCAGAAAGATCTGCTTGGCGATGCCCGTTGGCCCTAAGCGAACTGGAACCACGTTCATCTTGTCGGCGTATTCCTCCGCCAGCCAGCGCGGCAGCGCCGCCACGCCCCGCCCACTGGCGACCATTTGCAACATGATGTCGGTGGTCTCAATGACCTTGTGGTGTTTGGGGCTGATCCCTGCCGGCTGGAGGAACTGGTTATAAATGTCCAGCCGGTCGGTTTCCACCGGGTAAGTGATCAGTACCTCGCTGCCCAGCTGTTTCGGCTCGACATGTGTCGCCGTGGCCAAAGCATGGTGGCCGCTCACGACCAGCACCTGCTCATAATCGAATACCGGCTCGAAGCGCAGCCCAGGCTTGTACAAGGGGTCGGGCGTCACCAGCAGGTCGATTTCATAACCGAACAATGCGCCAATTCCTCCGAACTGGAATTTCTGCTTGACGTCCACATCGACGTCCGGCCATCGGGTCAGATAGGGTGATACCACCTTGAGCAGCCATTGATAACAGGGATGGCACTCCATGCCGATACGCAGGGTGCCGCGTTCTCCCAGGGCGTACTGACGCAAGCGCTCTTCCGCCCGATCCAGCTGGGGCAACAGTCGGTCAGCGAGCCCGAGCAGGTACTCGCCGGCCTGGGTCAACCGCAGGCTGCGCCCTTCGCGTAGCCAGATGTCGGTGCCCAGCGCCTGCTCCAGCTTTTTCATCGTATGGCTCAAGGCCGACTGGGTCAGGCACAACACGCTTGCGGCGGCGGTCAGGGAGCCTCGACGATCAACTTCACGGATGATGGCCAAATGCATTCTTTCAATCATACAAATCCATGAACAAAATCGATTGATGGTTGAAATAATTCCATTTTACTTCATGGATAGGTTTTTTTTACCATGCTGCCACTCCCCTCCTCATTCGAAGAAAAGGCAAGCATGGTCACCACACACAATCTCGGTTTTCCCCGTATCGGCGCGACGCGTGAGCTGAAATTCGCCCTTGAGTCTTACTGGAAAGGCCATTTCTCCCGCGACGAGTTGAAAGCACTCGGCACCCAACTGCGTCAGCGCCACTGGCAGGAGCAGTCCGGCCTGGACCAAGTGCCGGTAGGCGATTTCGCCTTCTACGACCAGGTGCTCGACATGAGCTTCACGCTGGGCAATCTGCCCGAGCGCGCCCATGAGTTCCACGGCGATCCACTGGATAACTACTTTCGCGTGGCACGCGGTCGTTCCGCTCAAGGTGCGGAGGAACACACGGGTTGCTGCGGCGGCATCGCCGCAGGCGAGAT
>NCIH01000138.1:0-6031 GCA_002281975.1 Hydrogenophilales bacterium 17-64-11
ATCCACCGAATAACCAGAAAAACCGGCGGCTTGACGGTTCGTTTATCCAGGAACGCGTTGAAACGTACTCAAAAGTGAATTGTTCAGCGCTTCCTTAAAAATAGCAAGGCGGGGCGAGTTCTTCGCCGCCCGCTCGGTGGGCTCGGTTTTCGGGAATTCGGGGATGTCGGGGTCGCCTTCTTTTGGTTACTTTTCTTGGCGAGACAAGAAAAGTAACTAGCTGCCGGGCTACCCCCGGCCAACGGTCGGTAGTCCTGCGAACATCTTCACTACAGCGAAAATGACGGCGTAACCGTCAGGCCAGCGTATCCAGCGGCCTCGGCTCCCCGATCAAATATCCCTGCACGCAATCCACCCCCATCTCCCCCAGCTTCGCCAGCGTCTCCGCATCCTCGACATACCCCGCCACCGTCCTGATCCCCAGGAAACTCCCCGTCTCCAGGATCGAGCGTACCAGCGCCTCGTCGATCATGCTGGTGCCGATCTCGCGCACCAGCGCGCGGTCGAGCTTCAGGTAATCGAGCTTCATGCTCTTCAACCGGGTGTAGGAACTGGTGCCGACGCCAAAGTCGTCGAGGGTGAAGCGGCAGCCGTGGCGCTGCAGTTGGCGCATGAAGAGCTGGGTCTGGGCATGGCCGTCGACGGCGTCGGCTTCGCTGATCTCGAAAATCAGCTTGTCGCCGGCAATGTCGCCGCGCGCCAGTTCGGCGAGAAGGAACTTCAGGAACAGGGGATTGGTGACGGACTGGCCGGACAGGTTGATCGAGAAGCCGCCGATCCGGGCGGCGAGATCAGCATGGTCGCGCATCCACTGCAGGACCGTTTTCACCACCCAGCGGTCGATTTCGGTGATGCGCTGCAGGCGCTCGGCCACCGCAATCAGGTCGCGAGTGGCGATGGTGCGCTCGCCGTGGGCGGCCGGGTGCAGCAGGACTTCGTAATACAGCGGAGTTCCTGCGGAGTCGGCCGCGGCGGCCACAGGCTGGCAATTCAGGCTCAACTGGTTGTTGGCGAGGATGGCAGTCAGTTCGTGCGCCCATTCGGCCAGCGCCAGCACGCCGGCGGCGTCGGCTTCGCTGTCGTACGACACGATGGGCACGCCCGACTCGCGGGCGCGGGCGCAGGCAGCGTTGGCGTTGTCGTAATACGCTTCCGGGCTGAGGCAGTCGCGTGCCCACATCAGGCCGGCCGCGGCCTGCACGCGGTAGCGGGTGCCGTCGATTTCCTGCGGCTGCTCGGAAATGGCTCGCAGCAGGGCGCCGGCTTGCGCCTCGGCAGCGGCGCTGTCGGCGGCCCCCGCCCAGAACGCAATGCCGGATTCGCCGGCACGCGCAAACAGCGCGTCGGCCGGCAGGGCTGCGGGCAGCAGCCGGGCGAATTCGCGCAGGATGGGGGTGCGGATTTCGACCCCTGCGGTCTCACCTGCAGGGTTGCCGATGTCGAGCTGGATCACGCCGACGGCGTAGCCGCCATCCACGGTCTCGCTGCGCAGCCAGTTGCGGCGGATGGCGCGGAAGAAGGTCTTGCGGTTGGCGAGCCCGGTGGCGGCGTCGTGCGAGGCCTGCCACAGCAGGTCGCGCTGCATTTTCTGGATCATCGCGCTGTAGGAGCGGTCCATCAATGGCAATTCCAGGTCTTCGGTCCATTGCGCCGTGCCGTCTTCCAGCGATTGCAGCAGGTCCTGGCGCTTGAGGTCGAGCTTCTTGATCCCGCGGTAGTTGGCGAACACGTACACCGGCGGCTGGTCGCCGATCCAGATCAGATTGAGCGGGGTGTCGAGCGACTTGAACTGCAGCCAGTCGCCCACCCGCAGCCGTTCGGCCAGGTTGTCCTGCGCTTCGCTCAAGGGTTCGCTGGCGGCCTCGTCGAGGCGGGCGGCGACCGAAGTATGTTGATGCTGCGACTTGTCTTCGTCGAACAGCGCGGCGGCGAGTTGGTCGACGATACGATCCTGCGCGAACTTGTCGGCGCACACCCGGGTGAGCGCCTGATCGATGCGCTGCAGCAGCGTCTGGATGTCCGCCGCAGCCGGGGGGGCGGACTGCTCGGGGTCGAGCCAGGCGCACAGCTGCTGCAGCACCTGCCAGGCCTCGCGCGCCTCGTCGCTGTCGGCGCCGTGGCGTACCTCGGCCATCAGTAGAACATTGCGCCAGCCGCCATTGAGGAGCTCGATCACGGCATTGGGTACCTGGCGTTCGCCCAGCCGCGCCAGCAGCTCGCGCAGGATGCGCTGCTTGACGACTTCGGCGCGCTGGCGGCCTTCGCACATTTCCTGCAGGCGGAACACGCGCGCGGCACGCTCGTTCAGCAGCGGCTTGACCACGCGTTCGAGCTGGGTGCGCGCTTCTTCGAACACGCCGGGATTCTTGTCGGCCTCGGCGTTGATGCGGTCGGTCCAGCGGCTCATCAGCCGCAGCAGGCGCTGGTCGGTGATCTTGCCGTCGTCGCCGGCCACCATGCTGATGCGGTCGAGCGTGTTCAATACCTTGTGCGCCGGGTGGGCAGGCGAATTCAGGAATTGCGGGTCGGACATCGCCAGCTTGATGAGGCTGGTTTCCAGTTGCTGGAAGAACGGACGCATTCCCTCGCTGACCGATTTCTCGGCGTGCATGGTGTCGAACAGCGCGCCGAACATGTCGACCGAGCGCTGCATTTCGTGGCTGACGGCGGACGGCAGCGCGCCGGCGGCGGCCAGGCGCTGCAGCACCGGCGAGCGGGCCACGCCGGGCGCGCTCGCCATCGCGGGTTGGCCGCCGGCCGCCGCACCCTGCGCGGCATAACCCGGCATGGCATGGCCTGCCGCGGCGGCGGGCGCTGCGCCCGAGGGAGGCAGGGCTGCGGGGGCGGCCGGCTGGCCACGGAAAAAATCCAGCAGCGAGCCGGTCAGGCGGCCGAGGGCGCCCTGTGGCGCCGCCGCCGCAGGGGCCGGGGATTCGGCTGGCGCGGGGGCGGCGGTGGGCGCTGCCGCCGGTGGAACGGCGTGCCGGGGTTGCGGCGGCGCAACAGGCGGCTGCGCGATCTCGGCCTGCGAGACCGGCAACAGCGCCAGCAACTCGGCATACAGTGGCGCCAGCTGCTCGGACAGCACGTCGCGCAACGCGGCATACGCGACCTGCCGTGCGCGTGCCGGAACCGGCACGTCCTGCAGCGCGCTGCGGTAGGCGTGGCCGATGACGGCGGGCCCGAACGGGTTGTTGCTGTGGTCGCAGGCAAAGTCGAACAATTGGCCGATGCGCGGTTCGATGTCGGCGAGCTGTTCGTGGAACAGCTCCTCCAGTTTGTTGGCTTCGGACGAGGTGGCCAGCCAGTCCTCGAAATCCAGTTCGTCGACCAGGGCCAGCCCGCCGTCCAGCGTGTCGTGGGTGGCCTGGGTTTGCACCGGGCGGGCCTGCCGCAGCGCATCCAGCACCTGCTGCACAAAGCGGGTTTGCACGGCAGCCGCGTGTTTGCCGAATTCGTGGACGGCGTTCAGCAGCCCGCTGTGTTCGGCAATGCCGGAGGCGTGCATCGCCGCCGTGCTCAGCTTGTCGCCCAGCATGCGCATCATCTGGTCGTGCACCTGCAGCAGGGTTTCGCTCAGCAGCGCGCTGCTGGCTTCGCGTAGCTGGGGGTGCGCGTGGGACGCGGGCAGGGCGGCGAGCTTTTGCCGGTGCCCGGCCATGCGCAGTTTTTGCAGCGCGCGCAGCGCATCGACCGGCTGCCGGACAAACGCGACGCCGACGCCGAGCGGGCTCAGGCGCTTGAGCTGCGCCGGCACGCGGAAGGTCTGGCTGGTATTGAGCGAGGCCGGGGTGAAGACGATTTCCACCTCGGCGTCCGCGCGCCTGGCCAGCGAGGCGATCGCCGCTTCGGGGTTGGTGAACTTGAGGAACAGCCCGCCCAGGCAGAAATCGCGGATCTCGCAGGCGATTTCGGTATGCCCCGGCTGGGTGATGATGGCTGCCTGCGAAACCTGAAAGCGCTTGTCGCGCCGCAGTTCCTGCGCGGGATGCCGAATCTCTGTCGCGTTAGCCAACATTTCCACACCATTCCCTTTTGTTTATTCCGTTTGCCCGATGGGCCATCCCTGTGCCGTCTGAATCCGGCCGGCTCGCGGGCGCTTGGCGAGCCCCCTCCAGTTTTGGTAGACTGCCATGCATGATTCGTGCCGCAGTGTTCTTTTTTAGCCGCTTTTATCCCACGCCGCAGGCGGTCGGGAGGCGCTGAAACGAACGGCGCGCCTCAACGAAACCGCCAGTCCGCTGGCGGTTTTTTTGTTTACGCCGCCGGCACGGATCAACCTAAATCAACGGAGCCTGAACATGTCTGCCACCCGAACCGACGATACCCGCATCGAGCAAAGCGGCGAACTGCTCGCTCCAATGCAGATCATGCGCGAATTGCGCGCCAGCGAAACCGTGCTGGCGCGCGTGGCGCAAGCCCGCAGTGCCATCCATGACGTGCTGCGCGGGGCGGACGACCGCATGTTCGTCGTCGTCGGCCCGTGTTCCATCCACGACCCGGCCGCCGCGCTCGATTATGCGCGCAAACTGAAGCCGCTGGCCGACGAGCTGGCGCACGAGCTTATCGTCGTCATGCGCGTGTATTTCGAAAAGCCGCGTACCACCGTGGGCTGGAAAGGCCTCATCAACGACCCGCACCTGGACGAGAGCTTCGACATCAACGAAGGGCTGCGGCTGGCGCGCAAACTGCTGCTGGAAATCAACGAAATCGGCCTGCCCTGCGCGACCGAGTTCCTCGATCTGATCTCGCCGCAATACATTGCCGATCTGGTGGGCTGGGGCGCCATCGGCGCCCGCACCACCGAATCGCAGTCGCACCGCCAGCTGGCGTCCGGCCTGTCGTGTCCGGTCGGCTTCAAGAACGGCACCGACGGCAGCCTGCGCATCGCGGTCGATGCGATCAAGGCGGCCGCCGCGCGCCACCATTTCATCTCCATCACCAAGTCGGGCCATGTCGGCGTGTTCAGCACCTCCGGCAACGAAGACACGCATGTGATCCTGCGCGGCGGCAAGGCGCCCAACTACGATGCGGCGAGCGTCAGCCTGGCGTGCGGCGAGCTGGCCTCGGCCGGTTTGCGCCAGCAGCTGATGATCGACTTCTCGCACGCCAATTCGAGCAAACAGTACCAGCGCCAGATCGACGTTGCCGCCGAAGTCGCAGCACAGGTGGCCGGCGGCGACACCCGCATCATCGGCGCCATGGTCGAGAGCCATCTGAATGCCGGCCGCCAGGACCTGGTCGCAGGCCAGCCGCTGGAATACGCCAAGTCGATCACCGATGCCTGCATCGGCTGGGACGACACCGTTCCGCTGCTGCGGATGCTGGCCGACGCGGTGAAAAAACGCCGCCTCAGCGCGCCGGCGGATGAGGAATAAGCGCGCTTCCGGGTTAAAATGCGCGTGGCGGGCCTCCCCGCATGGCTAAGTCGTGAATCGGGTCAGGTCCGGAAGGAAGCAGCCACAGCGACCGATGCCAGTGCCGGGGTTCTGGCTCGCCACTTAATTCTTCAGGGGCTAGGATTTAGAGGTTAGGGTTCGTGGGAGTACCCCACGAATGCCGGCTTCGCATTCACCTAGATCCTAGCCCCTAGATCCTGGCCCCTAAGCCCATGACTGATCTTTTCGGCGACACCGCATCTCCCGCACTTGCGCTGGCGCGCAAATGGCGGCCGCGCGCGTTCGCCGACCTCAAGGGGCAGGAGCATGCGGTGCAGGCGCTGTCCAACGCGCTGACGCAGGGACGTTTGCACCATGCCTATCTGCTGACCGGCACCCGCGGGGTGGGCAAGACCACGCTGGCGCGCATCCTCGCCAAGTGCCTCAATTGCGAAACCGGCGTCACCGCAACGCCCTGCGGCGCGTGTTCGTCCTGTACCCAGATCGACGCCGGCCGCTTCGTCGATCTGCTGGAACTGGACGCGGCGTCGAATACCGGCGTCGACAACATGCGCGAGGTGCTCGACAACGCGCAGTACGCGCCGACGGTGGGGCGCTACAAGGTCTACATCATCGACGAAGTGCACATGCTG
>NCIH01000139.1:0-5990 GCA_002281975.1 Hydrogenophilales bacterium 17-64-11
AGGCGCTGGATCGACGGCAGCAGAAACGCCGCCGTCTTGCCGCTGCCGGTATGCGACGACACCAGCAGATCGCGGCCGGTCAGCGCGGCGGGAATCGCCAGCGTTTGAACCGGGGTGGCGTTTTCGTAGCCCGCGGCCAGCACGGATTTAAGGATGAGGGGATCAAGCCCCAGTTCGGAAAAGCTCATGGCAATACCTTTTTCAGTGCGCTCAAACGCGCAAAACAAACCTGCGCCCGGTTCAGAACCAGACAGGTCAGAAAATACGAACCGGATAGAAGCGGCGTTTTGAAAACGCCCAACGGGTCGCGTCGATCACATCGGCGCCAACCACAAGACTTGTCGCTGCCGGTTGCGGAAACTGACCGGCGGCACAAAAGAGAGGTCGAAGACGATGGGGCTGTGAGAACAGTCCCGAGGCACGGCGGCAAAAGCCAGATCTGCCCACTGCTGTATGCACAACTCGACGGAGTCTATCAGAAAACGCTGATTTTCCCGAGCGTTTTTTATGCGTGATGGTAAAGCTTGTGGTAGAGCCCGCCGCGCTCGATCAACTCATCGTGGCCGCCCTGCTCCGCCACCCGGCCGTTTTCGAACACCAGAATGCGGTCGGCCTGCCTCACGGCGGACAGCCGATGGGCGATGATGAGGGTGGTGCGCCCGCTCAGAAACCCGCTCAGCGCCTGGTGCAGCCGCCGTTCGGTATCGGTGTCGAGCGCGGAGGTGGCTTCGTCGAGGATGACGATCTGGGGTTTGGCGACGATCATGCGCGCAATCGCCAGGCGTTGCCGCTGCCCGCCGGACAGGCGCACGCCCTGCCGCCCCACCACCGTATCCAGCGCGTGCGGCAGCGCGGCGATGGCGTCCTTCAGTTGGGCGATCTCCAGCGCCTGCCACAGCGCGGCGTCGCCGGTTTCGCGCCCCAGGGTCAGATTGGCACGCACGCTGTCGTTGAACAGCACCGGATGCTGCAGTACCACGCCGACATGCTCGCGCACGCTTTCCCAGCCTATCTCGGTAACCGCGGTGTCGCCATACAGGATCCGCCCGGCGCGGACCGGATACAATCCCAGCAAGGCCTGCACCAGGGTCGACTTGCCGCCGCCGGAAGCCCCCACCAGCGCCACCTTCTCGCCCGCCGCCACCGTGAGGCTGACGTCGTCCAGCACCGTCTCGCCGTCCGCATAGGCGAAACTGACGTGGTCGAGCGCAATACCGACGGTGGGCTGGCCGGCGAACGGATCGCGCAGCGCGGGGTGCTGCGGTTCGCTGTGCAGGCCGAGCAGGGCATTGATCCGTCCCAGCGCGGCATTGGCGGCAAACCACGCGTACTGCATGTTCACCAGTTCCTGCACCGGGGTCATCATGAACCACAGGTAGCCGAACACCGCCAGCATCTCGCCGATGGACAGGTCGGAAAACACCACCATCAACATCGCGCCGGCACGGAAGGCATCGAAGCCGGCAAGGAAAACGAAGAAGGAAATCCGGCTCATCGCATCCGACTTCCAGGCGAACGCCGCCGCGTGCCGGCGGATATCGGCCGCCTTGGCGGTCACCCGCGCCAGGTAATGCTGTTCGCGGTTCATCGCGCGGATCTGCGTCAAGGCATCGAGCGTCTCGGACAGCGTCTCCTGAAACACCTCGAAGGCGCGGTTCTCGTGCTTTTTCAGATCCTTCACCCGCTTGCCGAGCCGGACGGAAAACAGGATCACGACCGGATTCAGCAGCAGAATGAACAGCGCCAGTTGCCAGTGCATCCAGAACAGCACGGCCGCTACCCCCACCAGCGTCAGCACCGACACCACCAGGCCCGAAATCGACGAGCCAAGAAAGCTGTCGATGGCGTTGAGATCGGTCACGAAATGCGAGGCGACCCGGCCTGCGCCCACCGTCTCGAATTCCGACAGCGCAATGCGCGACAGCCGGGAGAGCATCCGCACCCGGATGCGGTACACAACGTCCTTGGCCAGCAGCGAAAACGTCCGCCCCTGCCACACGTTGAGCAGGATCGATATCAGCCGCAGTCCCACCGTCAGCAGCAACGCCATGCCGATGAACAGCAGTGGGCCGTGCCAAGCGGCCGGAAACCACGTGCCGAAGGCGGCGACCATCCTGCCCGGGTGATGCAGCAGCACTTCGTCCACCATCAATGGCAGCAGCAGCGGCACCGGCACCGCAGCCGCCACCGCCAGCAAGGCGGCGAGGTTGCCCTGCAGCAGCCGCGCGCGATGGGTTTTGAGTTCGTCGGCGATACTGCGCCAGGTCAGCATGACGGGCAACCCTGAGGGAAGGAACACGTTTCAAGCATAAGCGCTGGCACGTCCCGGCAAAAGGCCGGGGGGTCGCTCACTTGCCGATGCAGAACTTGCTGAAGATTTCGCCCAGCAAATCGTCGGCGGTGAATTCGCCGGCGATGTCCGACAGGGCGGCCTGCGCCAACCGCAGTTCTTCGGCAAACAGTTCCAGCTGCGTTGCCGCCCGGCGCGCCGCCGCCAGGTGCGCGGCGGCGCGGGCGAGCGCATCCAGATGCCGCGCGCGCGCCATGAACGCGCCTTCGCCCGCCGACTGCCAGCCCGCCGCCTCGAGCAGCTTGCCGCGCAGCAGTTCGATGCCGGCTCCGGTTTTGGCGGAAAGCCAGATCTCGCCGCCCGCCGCGCGCGGCGCCTCGGCGGTTACGTCGATCTTGTTGTGGATGGTCAGCCGCGCCACCTCGGGCAGGCGCGCCAGAATCGCCGCCTCGCGTTCGCCCAGGCCATGCGCCGCATCCACCAGCAGCAGCGCCACGTCGGCTTTTTCCACGGCGGCCCAGGTACGCGCAATGCCGAGTTGTTCCACCGGATCGTCGGTATCGCGCAGGCCTGCCGTATCGACGATGTGCAGCGGCACCCCGCGGATCTGGATCGCTTCGCGCACGGTATCGCGCGTGGTGCCGGCGATTTCGGTGACGATCGCCGCCTCGAATCCGGCCAGCTGGTTCAACAGGCTCGACTTGCCGACGTTCGGCTGGCCGATCAGCACTGCCGTCAGGCCTTCGCGCAGCAGCGCGCCCTGCTTCGCCTGCGCGCGCACCGCGGCGAGGCTGGCGTCGATGCGGTCGAGGCGGCCGAAGGCATCCGCCTGCTGCAGAAAATCGATTTCTTCTTCGGGAAAGTCGAGCGTGGCTTCGACCAGCATGCGCAGGCGGGTGAGCGCCTCGACCAGTTCGGCTACCCGCGCGGAAAACGCACCCGAAAGCGAACGCATGGCCGAGCGCGCCGCCTCGCCCGAGGCGGCATCGATCAGGTCGGCCACCGCCTCGGCCTGCGCCAGATCGAGCTTGCCGTTGAGGTAGGCGCGCCGGGTGAATTCGCCCGGCCCGGCCAGCCGCGCGCCCAGCTCGACGCAGCGTTGCAGGATCAGATCGAGGACAGCCGGTCCGCCGTGCCCTTGCAACTCCAGCACGTGCTCGCCGGTAAACGAATGTGGCGCGGCAAAATAAAGCGCGATGCCCTCGTCGATCACCCCGCCGCCGCCATCGATGAAACGGGCGAAGGTCGCGTGCCGCGCTTCCGGAACGCGTCCGAGAACCGCTGCAGCAAGCGGGACGACGTCCGCCCCCGACACCCGCACCACCCCCACCCCGCCGCGGCCGGGCGCGGTGGCGATGGCGGCGATCAGGTCAGGCTTTGCCGGAAGCGGTTTTGCCACCGCCCTCGACCTGCTTGTTGATCGCCCACTGCTGCGCGATCGACAGGATGTTGTTGGCGACCCAGTACAGCACCAGGCCCGCCGGGAAGAACACGAACATCACGGTAAACGCCACCGGCATGATCATCATGATCTTGGCCTGCATCGGATCCATCGGCTGCGGGTTGAGCTTGACCTGCAGGATCGAGGTGACGCCCATGATGATCGGCAGGATGAACCAGGGATCGGGCGCGGTCAGGTCGGTGATCCAGCCGAGCCAGGGCGCACCGCGCATCTCGACCGCGGCGAGCAGCACCCAGTACAGCGCGATGAACACCGGAATCTGGATCAGGATCGGCAGGCAGCCGCCGAGCGGGTTGATCTTCTCGGTCTTGTACATCTCCGCCATCGCCTGATGCAGCTTGGCGCGGTCGTCGCCAAAGGTTTCCTTCAACTGCTGCAGGCGCGGGGTCAGCTTCTTCATCTTGGCCATCGACTTGTAGCCCGCTGCCGACAACGGGTACAGCGCCAGCTTGAGGAGTATGGTCAGAATGATGATGGCCCAGCCCCAGTTGCCCACCAGGCGCTCGATTTTTTCCAGCGACCAGAAGATGGGGTAAGCCAGCGGCGTCAGCCAGCCGTAATCGCGCGCGTGCTCCAGGCCGGGGGCGGTTTTCTCCAATACGCTCTGGGTTTGCGGCCCGGCATACAAGGGCACGGTGAATGTCTTTTGCTGGCCGGGCGCGAGCGTGCCTTCGGCCAGAATCACCCCGGCGGAATACAGGCCGTCGCCCAGCGCACGCGTGTAGTACTCGCGCTTGACGCTATCCTCCGGCAGCCAGGCCGACACGAAATGGTGCTGCACCATCCCCACCCAGCCGTTATTGGCGGTTTTCTCGAATTCGGCCTTGCCTGCCTGAATGTCATTGAACGCGACTTTCTGGAATTTCATCGCATCCGTATAGAAGGCCGGGCCGGTGTAGGTATGCAGGAAAAAGGACGAGCCGCGCGGCGCCTCGGCATGGCGGGTGAACTGGTAATACGGGGTCAGTTCGATGGGCTGCGACCCGTTGTTGCTGACCCGGGTTCTGACGGCGATCTGATAGCTTCCGCGCTTGAAAACATAGGTTTTTTCAACGCGCACGCCGGTGGCCGGATCATTCCATACCAGCGGCACTTCCAGTTGGGCGGCGCCGCCGGCGAGGCGGTAAATACCGGGATTGAGCTGGAACACGCTGCGGTGCGTCGGCAGGTCTTTCCCCACCAGGCCGCTTTGCGCCAGATACGGCCGTGTCCTGTCGTCCTCGAACAGGGTGAAGACCTGGTTCTTGTCTTCCGTCTCGCGGTACGGCAACAACTGCAGTTGACGCAGGTCGCCGCCGTTGGCGTCGATGGTGGCGCGCAGCACGTCGGTTTCCACCTGCGCGCGCTGCCCCTTGGCAAAACCGGCCTGCGCCGGTGCCGCGGCTGCCGGTGCGTTCAGCGCCTGGCTGGGAGTGGGCGCACTGACCGAGGCTGGCGCAACCGGGACGGGCGCGTGTTTGTCCTGCCAGGTTTCCCATAACAAGAGCAGCGAGAAGGAAAAAACAATGAAAAGGATCAGCCGCTGGTTATCCATGAGACGAGACGCGTTTAGTTGGAAGAGAATTCCGGCGCTGCTTCGCCTGCCGGAGCGGTCGGCCATTTTGCCATGGCCCGGTGGCCGGCGCGCTGGAAGGTACGCGGCAGATCGCGTGCCTCTTTCCCGGGAACCGGCTTGGCAATCAGGCGCACGACAAAATCACAGGCAGGCAGCTCCGGCAGGACCTGCCGGAAGCTTTCTCGCACGCACCGCTTGACGCGGTTGCGATCCACCGCACGCGCCAGCAGGCGTTTGGCAATCACCATCCCCAGCCGCGGGTGGCCCACCTGGTTGGGGCGCGCCATCACCATCACGTAATCCGTTCGGGCGCGCTGATTGTCGGCAAACACCCGGTCGAAATCGGCTTTGTCGACCAGGCGCGCATCGCGGAGGCGCACGCCACCCGCTTTGTTTGGGTGCGCGTCGATTAGACGGCCAGACGGGTGCGGCCCTTGGCGCGGCGCGCATTGATCACGGCACGGCCAGCCTTGGTTTTCATGCGGGCACGGAAACCGTGGGTACGCTTGCGACGGACGGTGGAGGGCTGATAAGTGCGTTTCATGACATATCCTTTCAGGCTGGCGCTGGCCCGCCCGCCTGAGGCAGGACGGCCAAACACAAAAAAATTTGTTGAAAAACCGCGTATTAGACGCCCCCCACTGGGGCGATGTCAAGCTTGTTTCGACCCGCCACGCCGTGCA
>NCIH01000140.1:0-5793 GCA_002281975.1 Hydrogenophilales bacterium 17-64-11
GTCGCCAGTCGCGCGACTGAACTCCAATCAGGGAACCCGCAGAATGGCAACCAAAAAAGAACAACTGGCGATAGAAGTCGCCAAGGCCGTGGGCGCAGGCAAGGCAGTCGCGATGGAAACCGTGGACTTCAACGACCCAAACCGCCCCAAGACTTGTCTGGAGGTGGACTTCCCGATCCTGCCCGTCAATCAGGTGGCGATCATCGAAGGCAACGCAGGCAAGCCCATCTACCAGATGTCGAAGTGGTGGGCGCGGCGTCGCTCCAGTGTGTTCCGCTCGATGCTGATCGCGGCTGCGACCAAAGCGCCGGAAGACAAATCGCACGCGGCCAAGCTGGTGTGGGATAACTACTACGCCAACCACCAGAAGAAAGGCGCGTTCAAGAATCTGAAGGTGGCCGACATTTTCATGGGCGGCGGCACCACGCTGGTGGAAGGCTCGCGCCTCGGCATGCAGATGGTCGGCAACGACCTAAATCCGGTGGCGTGGTTTGTGGTCAAGCAGGAGCTGGCCAATGTCGATCTGGATGAGGTAAAGCGTCTGCTCGCCGACATCGAGGCCGAGGTCAAGCCGCAGATCATGCCCTACTACTACTGCGATGGCCCCAACGGCGAGAAAGGTAAGTGGACACACCTGCCCAGCAAGCAGGTGATGCCCGCCGATTTTGACCCGCTCAGCCTCACGCAGGAGCAGCGGCGCGAATATCGCTACGAAGGCCCAGAGATCATCTACACCTTTTGGGCCAAGCACGGCCCTTGTCAGGTGACGGGCTGCGGCCACCGCACGCCAATCATGACCAGCCCGGTGATGGCGATCAAAACGCTCACCGTCAAACATTGGGAGCACACCTGTGGCAAATGCGGGAGTGACTTCCACGTCGAGGAAAACAATGCACGGATGGCTCCCGATGTGCCGCTATACGTCGCGCCGGATGAATATCCGTTCTCAACCCTAGACCCCAAGCGTGGCGTCGTTTGTCCGCATTGCGGCCATGCAGCGATGGTCAAGTTGGGCAAGGGCAAGAACAAAAAGGTCGAAATGTCACTGTTGGTACATCCTCAGTGGCTGGCGGGTAGCCCGAAGAACGACGAAAACGGTCAGCCGTTTGGTGGGTCGGCGCAGGACGATGCCGCATCGTCCGCTCGCTGGAATCAAGAACGTGCCCATAAAATTCGCCTGCTGGAGGTAAGAGGGACGCTGCCGGATTCGGTAACATGCCCCGAAACGAAAGTAACATTCAGTACCGGCAAGGAAGGCGGGACGGTACCAAAGAAATCGAGCTATGCATGCGGCGCGTGCGGAACGGTGCAGGATGTTCTTACGACGGTAAAGGCTACCGGAAAAACCGGGCCGATGGCCGGATATGCCGTTCAGGGCTATTCGCCGAAAGCAGCCAACAAGGGCGATGCCTACAACGGTCGCTTCTGCGCACCCTTTGACGAGAAACTTGCGGCTCAGTATGACGCAGCTCAAAAAGAGTGGGATGAGCGCAAAGATGCAGACCTATCCCCATACTGGCCCAAGAGCGAATTGCCGTATGCGTTCATGACGCATCACCTGCAAGGCGGGGTGCCGAATCATGGCTTCACCCATTGGTGGACTATGTTCAATCCCCGGCAATTGCTGGTTCATACTCAGTTGCTGAAGGCCATTACCACATTGGGCAACTATTCGTGGGAATCACGCGAGTATGTTCTTGGGGCATTCCAACAGTACCTCAGAAATCAAAGCCTATTCACACTCTGGAATGTCAAGGCCGACAAGCTTGAGCCGATGTTTGCGAACAACAACTATCATCCAAAATCGACAGTAATTGAGAACTGCGTTTTCGCAAATCTTGGGAGAGGTAACTGGGCGTCTTGCATCGAAGGCATCATTGAGGGGCGCGAATGGGCAGTTGAACCTTGGGAAACGGTCAGTGTCGAGGCGCTGCGACGAACCAACCCTCCGCTTGGTGCTGAATGCTCGGGCAAAAGCGAAAAGGTCATGCCGGGCGACCCGCTGGTTCCTGCGACAGTGTTCCAAGGGTCATCTACCGAACTGACACAGCTGCAGGACGGCTCCATTGACTTGGTCATCACAGATCCGCCATTCGGCGGGTTGCTGCACTACTCCGAGCTTTCAGACTTCTTCTACGTTTGGCTTCGTCTCGTTTTGAAATCGAAATACCCTGGTGTCTTCGGAGCTGAGTTCACACCGAAGGCGATGGAGGTCGTGGCCAATCGAGCGCGCGAACCTGAAGATGCCGATGGCTTCTACCAACGCTTACTCACGCAATGCTGGCGTGAGGCACATCGCATCTTGAAACCGAGCGGCATCCTTGCATTCACCTTTCACCACAGCGAAGACGAACCATGGGTGGCCGTGTTGGAATCCTTGTTCGATGCGGGTTATTACCTCGAAGCGACGTATCCGATTCGCTCGGACGAAACCAAGGGCGAAGGCGAGTTCGGCTCCAAGACCATCGAGTACGACATCATCCACGTCTGCCGTAAGCGCACTGAAGAGCCCAAGGCGGTGAGCTGGGGCCGGATGCGCCGCGAGGTGATGGCCGATGTGCGCCAATTGCAGGCAATGCTGGAAAACCACGCGAAGGAAGGCTTGCCTGCAGCGGACATTCAGGTGATCCGGCGCGGCAAGGCGCTGGAATATTTCTCACGCCACTACGGCAAGGTGTTCGTGGACGAGGGCCGCACCATTTCCGTCAAGGATGCGCTGGTGGGTATCAATCAGCTTATCGACGAGGACAGCAAAGGCGGACAGGAGCCGCCGCCGGTCAACGCTGAGCCGATCACGCGCCAATTTTTACGCATCTTCGATGGTAAGACTGAGATTGCGCGCGACCAGATGCAGAAGTTCATGAAGGGATCGGGCAGTGCGCCGGATGAGTTCGAGCAACACGGCTGGTGCAGCGAGAAGAACAAGGTGTTCACACTTGTCGATCCGCTAACCTTCGCGCGCGACTGGCACGGGCGGCAAAAGCGCAGGCTCACCGCCGATCTGGATCAGGCATTGGTGTTCATCGGCG
The DNA here is from genome assembly GCA_002281975.1 of Hydrogenophilales bacterium 17-64-11. Classification (GTDB taxonomy): domain Bacteria; phylum Pseudomonadota; class Gammaproteobacteria; order Burkholderiales; family Thiobacillaceae; genus Thiobacillus. The sequence goes on from NCIH01000140.1 coordinate 3,030, forward strand.
CTTGCTTCGACGGCAGCGGCATCAATGCTGCCGACACGTTGAAGAACGACAACTTCAAACCTCATGTTGCTTTGAAGCCGCTGCTTGAATGGCTGCAAAAACGTGGCGCAGACCAGCCAACGCGCAATGCCGCCTCGCGGGCGGTATCCATCTACAACGCTTGGGCAGCGACGCAGACAGCGAAGCCGCAGCAAGGCTCGCTGTTTGAGGAGTACGAGCTATGAAGCAGCTACGGGATTCTGTCTGGCAGCGACGTGGTACCAGTTGGATATGGGATGCCGAGGCACTGACACAGGTATGCGCGGCTTCAGAGGTGTGGAGCCTGCGACAATTTCTGCTGGCCGTAGAGCACTGGCCGGAAGACCTGCCCAGCAATAATGGGGCTACTCTGGTCGTGGCTGGGCTGGATGGCTGCCTGGATTTGCTCGCTCCATCTGACGCTGAAAACTGGCTGAGCGCAGAAATCAAAGACGCGATTCTGTCTTTTCAAGATTTTTACAGCGGCGAGGCATCGCTGATCTTTTGGCTTCCTTCCGGTGCGGGACGAATCACGGTCAATTCAGCAACGGACGCTGTGGGTTGGCGCTGTGCTGCCCCCCATTCGGGGCAGCAACTGGATTTCGGCCGGTTGTTATGGGGAGAAGCGCGAGAGTATCCCCAGGAAATATTACTACACGAGGGTGCCAAGCCTGCTGGGCTATTTCACCTGCGCATTACCTGAGGCTGGTTCGTGGATACAGAGATTCAATTCCAGCCTGGCGAGCGGATTACCCATAACGAGTTCGGCCAAGGCGTCGTACTCGATGTGCCGCACGAAGGGTATCTGCGAGCGTTCTTCGGTGTCGGCGAGCGCCGAGTTCCACTAGCCTCGATTCGTCGCGAGCTATCCCGCACCGAACGCATCTTGCGTGCCGTCGATGGCGGTGCTGAACGGGCACGCAAGGCATGGTTGTCCTACGAAGCTCACGCTTTGCCGGTGATGGAAAGCGCTTCGGCGCTGACCTCCGCCAAGATCGATCTGCTACCGCACCAGGTGGTGCTGACACACCGCATTGCCACCGCATCACCACGCCGCTACCTGATCGCCGATGAGGTGGGGCTGGGCAAGACTATCGAGACCGCGCTAATCCTGCGCGAACTCGCGAGCCGGGGCGAACTGAAACGGGCGCTGATGGTGGTGCCTGCGGGCCTCGTGAACAACTGGCACCGCGAACTGAACGAAGTTTTCAATCTCGATTTCGAGGTGTTTGGCTCTGAAGGCGACATCACCGACCGCAAGACGAATGCCTTCGCCAAGCATGACCGGCTGATTGCCAGCATCGACACCCTCAAGCGCCCAGCACGTATCAAACGCCTACTGGCTGCGCCGCGTTGGGATTTGGTGGTGTTCGACGAAGCGCATCACTTGACCGCCTACCGCACGGGCGGCAAGGTCAGAAAAACCGAAAACTACAAGCTGGTTGAAGCGCTGAAGGATCATGCGCGTGACCTGATGCTGCTCTCGGCGACTCCACACCAAGGTAATCACTTTCAATTCTGGATGCTGATACAGCTATTGAACCCCACGCTGTTTGGTAGCCCGGAGGAAATGCTGGAACACCGCCATCGCCTCAACACAGTGATGTTCCGTCGCACCAAAGCTGATGCCTGTCAGCCTGATGGCTCGCCGCTGTTTGCGCGTCGTTGGGTGCATACCGAATCGTTCGTGATGGGCGAGGAGGAACGGCGCTTCTACGAAAAGCTGCGCGAATATCTTGAAGACGGATTTAATCTAGCGCAAAGGCAAGGTGGCAAAGGACGCGCTCTCGGTTTCTTGATGGCGATTTTTCAGAAGATTGCTGCGTCGAGTTTTGCGGCCGTGCGCAGGACGCTAAAGCGCCGACTGTTGATGTTGACGTTGCATGAGGCTTTTTTGCGCGACAAGGATTTGGACATTGAGGGGCGCGAGCGACTGACCGATGAAGCGCGCGAGCTGATCCACCAAGAGTTCAACCTATCGCGCGACAGTATTGGTCGCAGTGAGGTGGATCGCGTGCTGGCCGATCTTAAATACCGGCTGGTCAAAAAACTCGACGAAGAAGCGCTGGAGCTGGCTTCCGATCCCTATGGCAGTGAATACTCGGCCGCGCATGCGGAAGAGGCCGCATCGGCAGTTGTTGAGCTGCATCTACCGGAAGAGCGCCTCCGCATTGGCGATCTCCTCAGGGTCTTCCCGCAGCAGCGAGAGACCAAGGCACAGAAACTGCTCGACGGCCTCGGTACCCTGTGGCGACAAAACCCCAACGAAAAAATCGTGGTGTTTGCGACCTACCTTGGCACAGTGGATTTGATTGCCCGTGAAATTGAACAGACGTTTCCTGGTCAAGGGGTGGCGGTGCTGCGCGGTGGTGATCACGGCGCAAAGTTGGCAGCCGAGCGCCGCTTCCGCCAAAAGGACGGCCCGCGCGTACTGGTTTGCACCGCCGCTGGACGGGAGGGCATTAACCTCCAGTTTGCGCGCATCCTGTTCAATTTTGATTTGCCGTGGAACCCGATGGACGTGGAGCAGCGCATCGGCCTACGGCCTGGTCCTGCGCGCCGGCGCCCAGATGATCCAGATGGAGAACCGCATCGTGCTCGCCCGCTTCAAGGACGGTTACGGCCCGGTCGGCGCCTGGTTCCTGCTGCTCAAGGCCCTGGCCACCAACGCCTACGGCGAGCGTTTCGAAGCCTCGATGCTGGACGACATGAAAGCCTTGGTCGGCAAGTATGCGGAGACCACCCC
>NCIH01000023.1:0-30108 GCA_002281975.1 Hydrogenophilales bacterium 17-64-11
CCTACATCGGCGCCATGCCGGGCAAGTTCGTGCAGGCGCTGAAAGAGGTGGAATCGGCCAACCCGGTCATCATGCTCGACGAGGTCGACAAGATCGGTGCCAGCTACCAGGGCGACCCGGCATCCGCCTTGCTGGAAGTGCTCGACCCCGAGCAGAACGCCGATTTCCTCGACCATTATCTCGACGTGCGCTTCGATCTGTCGAAGGCGCTGTTCATCTGCACCGCAAACGATTTCTCCATTCCGTCGGCGCTGCTCGACCGCATGGAAGTCATCCGCCTGTCGGGCTACATTACCGAGGAAAAGGTCGCCATCGCCAAACACCACCTGTGGCCGCGCGTGCTGCAGCGGGCAGGGCTGAAAAAGAGCCAGCTGGCCATCAGCGAAGGCGCGCTGCGCCACGTGATCGAGGGCTACGCGCGCGAAGCCGGCGTGCGCAACCTGGAAAAGCAGCTGGGCCGGGTGGCGCGCAAGGCCGTGGTGAAAATCCTCGGCGGTGCAACCACGCCGATCAAGATCGGCGTCAAGGAAGTCGAGGCCTATCTCGACAAGCCCGTGTTCAGCCGCGAAAAACCGATGAGCGGGGTAGGGGTGGTCACCGGCCTGGCGTGGACCGCGATGGGCGGCGCCACGCTGCCGGTCGAAGCGACCCGCGTGCATACCCTCAACCGCGGTTTCAAGCTCACCGGCAAGCTCGGCGAGGTGATGAAGGAATCGGCCGAGATCGCCTACAGCTATATCGCCTCGCACCTGAAAACCTACGGCGCCGACGCGAAGTTCTACGACACCAGCTTCGTCCACCTGCACGTGCCGGAAGGCGCCACCCCGAAGGACGGCCCCAGCGCCGGCGTCACCATGGCGACGGCGCTGCTGTCGCTGGCGAAAAACCGCAAAATCAGCCGCCCGCTGGCGATGACCGGCGAACTCACCCTGACCGGCCAGGTGCTGCCGGTAGGCGGCATCCGTGAAAAAGTCATCGCCGCGCGCCGGGTCGGCATCAGCGAACTGATCCTGCCCGACGCCAACCGGCGCGATTTCGACAAGCTGCCCGACCACATCCGCGCCGGGCTGACGGTGCATTTTGCAAAGCGGTATCAGGATGTGGCGGAGGTGGTGTTTGGGTGAGGGGGGCTGCGAGTTAAAGCGTTGCGCGAACTGTCATCCCTGATTTCTAGGTTTGCGTATATGGCTGGACGGGGGGTAGAGTCGCGCAAAATCAAACAACTACAGCGCACAGGCTCATTCCATATGCCAAAGACAACCGCAGAAGTCGCAAAGGAACTTGCGCGTCTCAGTTCTGATTGCTCATTTCTACTGACCCATTTGATACGGCAGAACGACGAGAAGAGTGATGCTGATGCGAAGAATATTCTTTCTCAAATTCTCAATCTTGCAGGTGCGCCACCGCAACCCTTGCTGAAGGCGTCCAGCTCAGGCTGGTATGGCACGACGTCGCCCAATATCTTCAATCCGGTTACCCGCGACTTCGACGGCCCAAGCAATGACAAGGCGGTTTGCTTCACCGAGAGTACGCTCGCAGGACTAAAGGCACATAGAGACATTTTCAACGCCAAGTATGGCGTCGCATTCGATAGAGATCTTCTCTTTACAAAGGGCGCCAATCCTTGCCTCAATGTACGCGAGTCGTTGCTAAAGGCATCATTCACCTGCAATGGGGAAATGTATTCACGCTCGGTATTCAACTTCATTCCTCACCAGTTGCATCCCTTCGTGAACATCATCCACGAAAGTTTCGACGCAACGCACGAACGCGAATGGCGGGTGCCCGGCGATCTCGCCTTCACTCCGGCTGAGCTACTCTTTGTGTTTTGCCCGGCAGATGATTTTGCCCACTTTGCGTCGATTCAGTCTGCTGCCAAACCAGTTCTCTTTGATTTGGCCTGGCTTGATCGCGTATGAGTTCTAACCTCTAAAATGGGTTCCGCTCGAGCATCGGGGCCAGGTCTTGCAAAGCAATATTTCTTTCAGTCGCCCAAGCCGTCAATGGGGCAGCCCATGCTCTGCGCGGGAAGGTCATTCGTCGCTCCACATGCGCACAAAGTCGAACGACAATTGCCGGTGGTGGCGAATCGATAACAGGGTGACGGTGCGTTTGCGCTCGTCCTCGACGTAGAGCACGAGGTAATCACCCAGCAGGATCAGCCGCAATCGATCGGCAGCGCCCGGCGGCAGCGTGGCAAGCACGCCCAGCCCTTCCACCGAACGCGGCGGGTTGTCCAGATACCGCCGGCCCATGCCGGGAAAGCGGCTCAGATTGGGGATGAGTTCCGCACGCAGTTGGGCGAGCAGATCGTCGTAGGCGAAGCCTGCATCGGCTTCCTGCAGAAAGCGGTTGATCGAATCGAGGCCGGCCAGGAAATGGGCGGCCAGCTCGACCGTGTAGCGCGTTTCAGCCACGCTTGCTGCGGGATTTCGCTGGGCGGGTGCTCTGCAGGCGTGCCAGGGCGGCGTCGGCGTTTTCGACGTGGCCGGCTGCGATGTCCTCGAGGCCACGGCGCGCGTCTTCAAGGATCAGCAGGTGGATGCGTTCGCGTTCGAGCTGATGGTAGTAGTCGAGGCGCGCAGCGTCGATCAGCGCGACATAGCTTTCGCCGTTCTTGGTGACGATTTTCTCGGCGCCCGCCTTGACCTGGTCGGCAAGTTCGGAGAGGTTGGCGCGTGCCTGGGAGAGGGGAATAACGTCCCGGGTCGAAAATGCCATGGCAGCCTCCAATGTGTGAATGTACAGAATTCAGTGCATTATGCGCGCTCTTCCTGCGGATGGGTAGTCGAGGCATTTTCGGTCCTGATCAGGGATTTTGGAAATTTTTCTGGCGATAAAGGGCGGTTTTTCCCCATGCCTTGCTCCGCGCTGAAAGTGCCACTATAGTGCCACTCATGCGCACCGAACTCGTCACCACCCTCAAACGCCAGGCAACCGAACTCCTCTCTGACATCGAGCGGGACAAGCAGCCCATTCTCATCACGCAGCACGGGTTGCCGAGCGCGTACCTGGTGGACGTCGAAACCTTCGAACTGCTGCAGCAGCGCATGGCGGTGCTGGAAGGCATCGCGCGCGGTGAAATGGCGGTGGCCGAGGGCAGGGTGGTGACGCATGCCGAGGCCAAGGCCCGCATGGCCCGATGGCTGAAATAATCTGGACCGAGCCGGCGCTCGCCGATCTGGATGCCATTGCCGATTACATTGCGCTCGACAAACCCGATGCGGCGTCAGCTCTGGTCAAGCGGGTGTTCGAGCATGTCGAGCATCTGCAGTCGTACCCCGAAAGCGGTAGCCGCCCGCCGGAGCTGAAACGCTCGCGCTACCGGCAGATCGTCGAGCCGCCGTGCCGGGTGTTCTACCGTTACGACGGTGAGCGGGTCTACATCCTGTATGTGATGCGCTTGGAGCAGTTGCTGCGGCCTTCGAGGATCGCAGGACGTGAAAAAGTCCGGATACCAGCACCCAAGAAGCACCCCTGAAAACTGGCCTTGGGGCGAAATGGCTGAATAGCCGTTCTCCAAGCCGTTCGTCTGCGGAAAGGCTTGTCGGCGGCGGGCACGACAGCGTAAGCCGTCCATCCCCGCCCTCGGGTAAAATGCCGCCCATGACCGAAGCCATGCTCCTCGATCCTGCCCCGGAAGCCGCGCCCGCCGCAGCCGTCATTAAGGTGCGCGGCGAGCCGCTGACGGAGCTGCCGCAGGATCTCTACATTCCGCCCGACGCCCTGGAAGTCTTCCTCGAAGCCTTCGAGGGCCCGCTCGACCTGCTGCTCTACCTGATCCGCCGCCAGAACCTCGACGTGCTGGACATCCCGATGGCGGCGCTGACCCGGCAGTACATGGCCTACGTCGAGGCGGCACGCGCGACGCGGCTGGAACTGGCGGCGGAATACCTCTTGATGGCGGCGATGCTGATCGACATCAAGTCGCGCATGCTGCTGCCGCGCCGCGAGCAGGCCGAGGAGGCCGGCGAGGGCGAGGACCCGCGCGCCGAGCTGGTGCGCCGCCTGCTGGAATACGAGCAGATGAAGCTGGCCGGCCAGCATCTCGACGCGCTGCCGCAGGCGGGACGCGACTTCGACACGGTGAGCGTGTTCCTGCCGGCGGCGGCGAAGCGCCTGCCCAGTCTGCATCCGGAGGAACTCGCCGCCGCCTGGCTGGCGATCCTGTCGCGCGCCAAGAACCGCACCCATCACCGCATCGGCCGCCAGGAACTGTCGATCCGCGAGCACATGAGCCGCATCCTGAAGCGGCTGACGCCGGGCGAGTTCATGGAATTCAAGGACTTGTTCCCTGAATCCTCGACCGTGCACGAACTGGTGGTCACCTTCCTCGCGGTGCTGGAGCTGACCAAGGAAACCCTGCTCGACGTGACCCAGGCCGAGCCGTTCGCCCCCATCTACGTGAGGCTGCATGAATCTGCAACCGAATGACAATCCCGAAGACCTCAAGGTCGTGCTGGAAGCCGCGCTGCTGGCGGCGGTCGAGCCGCTGACGCTGGCCGATCTCAAGCGCATGTTCGAGCATGACCTGTCCAGCGACGTGCTGCGCCGCGCGCTCGACGAACTGCGCGCAGAGTGGCATGGCCGCGGCGTCGAACTGGTGCAGGTGGCGGACGGCTGGCGCTTCCAGACGCGCGCCGAGATGCAGCCCTGGCTGTCGCGGCTGAAGAACGAGAAGCCGCCGCGCTACTCGCGCGCGGTGCTGGAAACGCTGGCCATCATCGCCTATCGGCAGCCGGTGACGCGCGGCGACATCGAGGACATCCGCGGCGTGTCGGTCAATCCCAACATCGTCAAGACGCTGGAAGAACGCGGCTGGATCGAGGCCATCGGCCATCGCGACGTCCCCGGCCGCCCGGCGCTGTTCGGCACCACCGGGCATTTCCTCAGCGACCTGGGACTCGTCTCGCTGTCCGAGCTGCCGCCGCTGGAAGAGCTGGGGAATCTCATCACCCCGGATGAAACTGCATTGATTCCTGAATTGCGCGCGGAATTGACGGACAATGACGCTCCCCGGACGTTTGGCGCGGTGATCGAAACCGCCCGCGTCAGCGTTGCTACCGAGATTCTTTGATATGGCCACTCGCCCATCCCCCATCCGCCGTTCGCCCACCGCTCCCATGGGGCGCGCCGCGAGCCGTCTACAGCAGGCGACTGCGCCCGAAGCGCCCAGCGAGCGCCTGCAGAAGGCGCTGGCCTCGGCCGGCCTCGGCTCGCGCCGCGAAATGGAGGAATGGATCGCCGAGGGCCGGGTGCAGGTCAACGGCGAGACCGCCGCCATCGGCAGCAAGGTCGGGCCGCGCGACGTGGTCAAGGTCAGCGGCCGCCGCGTGTATCTGCGCTTCGAGGACAAGCGCACGCGCATCCTGATCTACCACAAGTCGGAGGGCGAGATCGTCAGCCGCGACGATCCCAAGGGCCGCGCCACCGTGTTCGACGCGCTGCCCAGGCTGCGCGGCGCCAAGTGGATCGCCATCGGCCGGCTCGACTACAACACCGACGGCCTGATGATCTTCACCACCTCGGGCGAACTGGCCAACAACCTGATGCACCCGCGCTTCGAGGTCGAGCGCGAATACGCGGTGCGGGTGCTGGGCGAACTGAGCGAAGACATGATCGCGCAACTGCTGGCCGGGGTGGAGCTCGACGACGGCCCGGCGCAGCTGCAAAGCTGCTTCGCCGCCGGCGGCGAGGGCGCCAACCGCTGGTATCGCGTGATCATCAAGGAAGGCCGCAAGCGCGAGGTGCGGCGGCTGTTCGAGCATTTCGGCCTGACGGTGTCGCGCCTCACCCGGATCCGTTTCGGCCCGATCGCGCTGCCGCCGCAACTGCGCCGCGGGCAGAAGATGGAGCTCGACGACGACCTGGTTGCGCGCGTGCTGGAATGGGCGGAAATGACGCCCAGTCCACGCCGGCAAACCCGCGGCGTGCCGGACAAGCACACCCGCAAGCCGCGCATGCGTTAACGATTCGGCCTGATGAAGCTTGAGCGGCATTGAAGCTCAGCTCGCCCGGACTGCGTGAGGCGGCGCGGGAGGCCGGACCAGTAAGCATTTGAAGCAGCGCTCTGTTGAGCGCGGCTCAACGAACCGTCCCGCTCATGACGGCGCGAAAAACGCTGCCGGGTTCAAACATTGCCGGGCCGCCTCAATAATCCGGACAGGTCTTGCCCGCCCGGATTCGATTCACTTCTCGGTCAGTTTCTTGATCACCCCGGCGGCCCATTCGCGGCCGCCCAGGCCAAACGCCAGGGCCAGCGCCAAGCCGATCGCGCCGAAGCCGATCTGGAACGCGGCGGTCAGCAGCGTGGTGCCGATCGCCAGCTGTTCCAGCGCCACGAACACCACGAAGATGATGACGCCGTATTCCGACAGCGTGCTGATGGTGAGCGCACCCTGCACGCCGATATTGTTGAGATAGGCGAACACCAGGCGATTGATGAAGCGCGCCACCAGCACGCCGAACACCAGCACCAGGATGGCGACGATGATGTTGGGGATGTAGAGCACGATCTTGTTGAACAGGTCGGCCACCATGTGCAGGCCGAGACTGTTGGCCACGGTGACGATGACGATGAAGATGATGACCCAGTACGCCAGCTTGGCCAGCAGGCGCGACAACGAGACATCCAGGTTGCCCTGCTTGAGGAAGGCTTCGATGCCGGTTTTTTCCGCAAGGCTGTCGAAGCGCAGCACGTCGAGCAGTTTCATGACGCCGGTGCGCACCAGATTGGCCAGCAGCCAGCCGACGAACAGCAGCAGCAGGGCTGCCAGCAACTGCGGCACGAACCCCGCCATTTGCGTCCAGAAAGAAGTTAGGGATGCGACGAACACATCGAGTTGCTGCTGCATGAGGCACTCCTCCATTACCACTCAAAGGCCTATTATAACGAACGCTCCGCAATGGCCTTTTATGCTTGCCGGCAGGGGGTGGGCGGGGTAAAGGACCTGTTCCGCTCCGGGCTTTCTGCATACACTGCAGAAAACACCCTTGCCGCAGCCTATGTCCCCCCCACCTGAAGAAGCCGGTTTTTTGCCTCTCGCCCAGTTGAGCATGCTGGTGGCGCGGCTCATGGAACTGGGCTATCGCTGCCTCGGCCCGGCGGCGGAGAACGGCGCCATCGTCATGCGCGAACTCGCTGCGCCCGATGCGTTGCCGCGCGGCCTGCAGGCCGGGCAGGCGCCGGGGCGCTACCGCTTGCAGCAGGACCCGCAGCAGCGCTATTTCGCCTGGGCGAACGGGCCGCAGGCGATCAAGCCGCATCTGTTCGCGCCCCGCGAATCGCTATGGCGGGCGCAGCGGGATGAGCAGGGCCGGCTGCGCTTCACGGCGGTGGCGCCGCCCGCCCCGATGCTGGCGCTGATCGGCGTGCGCGCCTGCGACCTCGCCGCGCTGGCCTTGCAGGATGCCCACTTCCTGCAAGGCGACCCGCCCGACACCCATTACGCGCGGCGCCGTGAACAGCTGTTTCTGGTGGCGGTGCAGTGCGCCGAGCCGGCATCCACCTGTTTTTGCGCGTCCACCGGCGACGGCCCGACTCCGACCGCCGGCTACGATATCGCGCTGGCGGAACTGGCCGACGGCTTCGTCGCGGCGGCGGGAAGCCGGAAGGGGGCGGCGCTGCTGGACACGCTGAATCTGCCGCCCGCTTCCGCGCAGCAGAGGGCCGCGGCACGCCAGCAGGGGCAGGCGGCGGCGGCCGGGCAGACGCGCAGCCTGCCCGGCCGCGCCCTGCGCGATGTGCTGATGGGCCGGCTGGAACATCCGCGGTGGGACGAGGTGGCGACACGCTGCCTCGCCTGCGGCAACTGCACCGCGGTGTGCCCGACCTGTTTCTGCCATGCCGAGATGGACGAGCCTGCGCTGAACGGCCAGACAAACGAGCATGTGCGGATGTGGGATTCCTGCTTTGGCGCGAGCCATGGCCATCTGCATGGCTTCAACGTGCGGCCCGATACCCGCAGCCGCTACCGCCAATGGCTGACCCACAAGCTCGCCACCTGGCACGACCAATACGGGCGCAGCGGCTGCGTCGGCTGCGGGCGCTGCATAGCCTGGTGTCCGGCGGAAATCGACCTCACCGCGGAAGCCGCCGTGCTGGCCGGAGACCGGGAACCGTCATGACCACGCGCCAGCCGCTCGAAGCCATCGTGGTGGAACGCACGCAGGAGTCGCCCACCATCTTCACCCTGCAGCTGCGCCTGAGCGATGCGGCGGCGCAGGCAGCCTACCGGTTCGCACCCGGCCAGTTCAACATGCTGTATCTGGCCGGGGTGGGCGAGGTGCCGATCTCGGTCATGTCCGATCCGCAAGAACGCGACGGCATCGGCCACACCATCCGGGCCCTGGGGCGCGTCACCCAGGGGCTGGCGGCGCTGCGGCCGGGCGACAGCCTGGGGCTGCGCGGGCCGTACGGGCGCGGCTGGCCGTTGCGGGAAATGGAAGGACGCGACGTCGTGCTGGTGACCGGCGGACTCGGCTGCGCACCGGTCGTCTCCGTCATTCACTACATCCTCAGGCGCCGCGAATGCTACGGCAAGCTCGTCGTCATCCAGGGGGTGAAGCATGCCGAGGACCTGATCTGGCGCGAGCAATACGACCGCTGGGTCGCGCTGCCGGATACCCAGGTGCTGCTTGCGGCGAGCCAGGGCGGGGCGCTGTGGCCCTGGCATGTCGGACGCGTGACGGAACTGTTCGAGCAAGCCCGGTTCGACCCCGGCCGCGCGGCGGCGCTGATGTGCGGGCCGGAAGGCATGATGCGTGCCGCTGCCGAAAAGCTGCTGGCGCGCGGCCTGCCCGAGTCGCGCCTGCATCTGAGCATGGAACGCAACATGCAATGTGCCGTCGGCCGCTGCGGCCATTGCCAGTTTGGCGGGGCCTTCGTCTGCCGCGACGGCCCGGTGTTCGACTGGGGCCAGGTCAAATCCTTGCTGGAGCACCGGGGATTCTGATGCGCGCGCCGACAAGACCGCGCGTGGCGGTGCACAAGTTCAGTTCCTGCGATGGCTGCCAGCTGGCCTTCCTCAACCTCGGCGAGGATCTGCTCGCGCTGGCCGAACGGGTCGAACTGGTGCACTTCGCCGAAGCCGGCCCGCTCGACCCGGATGCCGAAGTGGACCTTGCGTTCGTCGAAGGCAGCGTGTCCACACCGGAAGACCTCGAACGCATCCAGCGCATTCGCCGCCACAGCCGCATGCTGATCGCCATCGGCGCCTGCGCCACCGCCGGCGGCATCCAGGCCCTGCGCAACGGCGCCGACGGCGCACAATGGATCGCGCAGATCTACGGCCGCCCCGATGCGGTCGCCAGCCTCGAACGCTCGACGCCGATTTCCAGCCACGTGGCCGTGGACTTCGAGCTGTGGGGCTGCCCGGTCAACGGCCCGCAGATACTGGCGGTGGTGAATTCCCTGCTGCTGGGGGTGGTGCCGCGCGACGACGCCGACAAGGTGTGCACCGAATGCAAGCGGCGCAACTTCACCTGCGTGATGGTGAGCCGCGGCATCCCCTGCATGGGGCCGGTGACGCGGGCCGGCTGCGGCGCCCTGTGTCCCGGCCTGGGTCGCGACTGCTACGGCTGCTACGGCCCCGCGGAAAACGCCAACACCGACGCGCTGGCGGCGCAGTTCGGCCGCCAGGGGCTCGATCCGCCGGCCGTCGCCCGGCGCTTCCGGTCGATCAACAGCCAGGCGCCGGTGTTTCTGGCGGCGGCGGACAAGGCAAGGATGAAACGCGATGAGTGAACAGCGCCGCAGCGTGGCCATTCACGTCCCCGTGCTGACCCGGGTGGAAGGCGAGGGCGCGCTCGACCTGCGCATCGACAACGGCGAGATCGTCCAGCTGCGCCTGCGCATCTTCGAGCCGCCGCGCTTCTTCGAGAAATTCCTCGAAGGCCGCAGCTACACCGAAATCCCGGACATGGTGGCGCGCATCTGCGGCATCTGCCCGGTGGCCTACCAGGCCACCGCCGCGCAGGCGCTGGAACGGTTGTTCGGCGTCGAGCTCGGCCCGTGGGCGCGCGCGATGCGCCGGGTGTTCTACTGCGGCGAATGGATCCAGAGCCACAGCCTGCACATCCATCTGCTGGCCGCGCCGGATTTCTTCGGCTGCAGCAGCGTCATCGAACTGGCGCGCATCGCCCCCGAAGAAGTGCGCCGCGGCCTGCGCATCCAGGCGCTGGGCAACGAACTGATGGATCTGTTCGGCGCACGTTCGGTGCATCCGGTCGGCATTCGCGTCGGCGGGTTTCACGGCGCGCCTTCGGTCGAGCGCATCGGCGACATCCGGGAAAAGCTGCGCGCGGCGCTGCCGGAAGCCGAGGCGCTGATCCGCTGGGCGGCCGGCATTGCGGTGCCGCAGGACGATCAGGCCTTCGTCTGCGTCGCCATGCGGCACCCGCTCGACTACGCCATCGAATGCGGCGACATCGGCGCCAGCGACGGCCTGCATATCGGCGCGGCGGCCTACGACGAGCATTTCGCCGAGCGCCACGAAGCGCATTCCACCGCATTGTTCAGCAGCTACCGGGGGCACGCCTATCTGGTCGGGCCGCTGGCGCGGCTGAACCTCAACCACGACCGTCTGCCCGCGCGCATCAAGGCGCTGCTGGCCGAAGCCGGCCTCGTGCTGCCCAGCCGCAACCTGTTTCACAGCCTGCTGGCACGCGCAGTGGAAATCCTGCTGGCATTGCACGAAGCGTTGCGCCTGCTCGACGGCTATCGCGTGCCGGACTCGCCCTGGGTGCCGGTCACCCCGCGCGCCGGCGTGGCCGCCGGCTGCACCGAGGCGCCGCGCGGGCTGCTGTGGCATCGCTACGAGATGGACGCCGACGGCTGCGTGGTCAGCGCGCGCATCGTGCCGCCGACCAGCCAGAACCAGGCACGGATTGAAGAGGATTTGCGGCTGTCGCTGCTCAACTTCGGTCTCGATCACCCGGACGATGCGCTGCGCCTGCACTGCGAAAAAGTCATCCGCAACTACGATCCCTGCATTTCCTGCGCCACCCATTTCCTGCGCCTGAAGGTGGAGCGGACATGAGCGGGGTGCGCATCCTCGGCATCGGCTCGCCGTCGGGCGACGACCAGGCCGGCTGGCTGGTCGTCGATGCCTTGCTGGCCGGCGGCATGCGGGCCGGCGAGGCGCTCGTCATCGAAAAACTGGATCGCCCGGGCGCAGGCCTGATTGGCCTGCTGGGAGGCGCCGACCGGGTCATTCTGGTCGACGCCATGCAAAGCCATGGCCAGCCCGGCCGGCTGGCGCGATTCGATCAGAAGGACTGGCCCCGGTACGGCCATGGCCTGTCCAGCCATGGCTTCGGTGTGCTGGCAGCGCTGACGCTGGCGCGCGAACTCGACGGCCTGCCGTCGCGGCTGGAGCTGTACGGAATCGAAATCGCCGCGGCGCATCCGGGCGCCGCGCCGCGGCCCGAGATTCAGGCCGCCGCGCGGCAACTGGCCGCGATCATCGCGGCCAGCCTGGGAGGCTGAGGCGGCTTACAGATCCTCGCGCCGCAGCATGAACACGAACTGATCGCCGCGCTCGGTATCGAGCCAGGTGAAGGGCAGGGTGGGGTAGGCGGCTTCGAGGGCGTCGCGGTTGTGGCCGATTTCCACCAGCAGCAGGCCGCCGGGGTTGAGATGGGATTGGGCCTGAGCCAGAATCCGCCGGGTGGCGTCCAGGCCGTCTTCTCCGGAACCGAGCGCCAGCGCGGGTTCCGCCCGGTATTCCGGCGGCAGCGCGGCGACCGATTCGGCGTTCACGTAGGGCGGGTTGCTGATGATCACGTCGTAAGTGCGGCCGTTCAGCGCCGCGAACAGATCGGACTCGATCAGCTCGACGCGATCCGCGAGGCCGTAATCGGCGACGTTCTTCGCGGCGACGGCCAGCGCATCCCCGGATAGATCGACTGCATCGACGCGGGAATCGGGGAAGGCCAGCGCCGCCAGGATGGCGAGGCAGCCGGAGCCGGTACACAGGTCGAGCGCACTGCCCACTGCATGCGGATCCTCGACCCACGGCGCCAACTGTTCGTGCAGCAGCTCGGCGATGAAGGAGCGCGGCACGATCACGCGCTCGTCGACATAGAAGCGGTGCTCGCCCAGCCAGGCTTCGCGCGTGAGATAGGCCGCGGGAATGCGTTCCTTGATGCGGCGTTCGATCACCGCCTGCACCTGTTCGGATTCGCCATGCGTCAGGCTGGCATCGAGGAACGGCTCGAGCCGGTCGAGCGGCAGGTGCAGGGTGTGCAGGATCAGGTATGCCGCTTCGTCGAAGGCGTTGTCGGAGCCGTGGCCGAAGCACAGCCGCGCCTCGTTGAAGCGCGACACCGCGAAGCGCAGCCAGTCGCGCACGGTGATGAGGGATTCGGTGTCTTCGAAATGTTTCATGCGCCGATTTCTTATAAGGATTAGCCCAGCAGTTTTTCCAGCGTCTTCTGGTAAATCGCTGCCAGCTGCTCGATGTTCTCCACCGCGACGTGCTCGTTCAGCTTGTGGATGCTCATGTTGAGCGGGCCGAATTCGACCACTTCGCGGCAGATGTCGGCAATGAAGCGGCCGTCCGAGGTGCCGCCGGAGGTCGACAGTCCGGGGGTGAGGCCGGTGACCTCGCGGATCGCCTCGCTCAATTTGTCGCACAGCGGCCCGCGCGGGGTGAGGAAAGGATTGCCCGACAGGCTCCAGTCGATTTCGTAATCGAGGCCGTGGCTATCGAGGATTTCGTGCATCGCGTCCATCAGGCCTTCGGCCGTGCTGGCGGTGGAAAAGCGGAAATTGAACTGGATCTCGACCACGCCGGGAATGACGTTGGTGGCGCCGGCGCCGGCATGGATGTTCGATATCTGCCAGGTCGTCGGCGGGAAATAGGCGTTGCCCTCGTCCCACATGGTGTCGGCGAGTTCGGCGATGGCCGGCGCGGCCAGATGGATCGGGTTCTTCGCCAGATGCGGATAGGCGATATGGCCCTGCACGCCCTTGACGCGCAGCACGCCCGACAGCGAGCCGCGGCGGCCGTTCTTGATGGTGTCACCGAATTCGGCGGCGCTGGTGGGTTCGCCGACGATGCAGTAGTCGAGCGTTTCGCCGCGCGCTTTCAGCGCCTCGACCACGCGTACCGTGCCGTCGGTGGCGGGGCCTTCCTCGTCCGAGGTGAGCAGGAAGGCGATCGAGCCGGGGTGATCGGGATGCACGGCGACGAAGCGCTCGGTGGCGGTGACGAAAGCGGCATCCGAGGTCTTCATGTCGGCGGCGCCGCGCGCGTAGAGCTGGCCGTCGCGCACCGTCGGCTCGAACGGGTCGGACAGCCATTGTTCCAGCGGCCCGGTCGGCACCACGTCGGTATGGCCGGCGAAGCAGACCACCGGCGCGGCGTCGCCTTTGCGTGCCCACAGGTTGTCGACGCCGTTGTGGCAGTGGCGCTCGATGCGGAAGCCGAGTTTTTGCAGACGGGCGGCGATGAGATCGTGGCAGCCCGCGTGATCCGGGGTCAGCGATTTGCGCTTCAGCAGTTCGACTGCAAGCTCGAAAGTTTCATTGGCCATGTAGGCTTATTCTCCGAACAGGGCTTGATAGTGTTCTTCGGCAAAGCCGACATGATAACTGCCATCCCGCTCCAGCACCGGGCGCTTGATCACGCTGGGCTGGGCCAGCATCAGGGCAATGGCGCCGGCTTCGTCGGTGACGGCGGCTTTTTCCGCATCCGTCAGCTTGCGCCAGGTGGTGCCGCGCGTATTGACCAGCGCCTGCCATCCGGTTTGCGCCACGACCTCGCGCAGCCAGGCGGCATCGACGCCCTGTTTCCTGAAGTCGTGAAAGGGGAGGTCATGCGCGTGATCGGCAAGCCAGGTGCGGGCTTTTTTGACGGTGGAGCAGTTGGGGATACCGTAGAGCTTCATGCTATTTCTGTCGCCCGGGTCGGAATCGGCCGCCCGTGGACGTAAAATCGGGAAAAACAAGCCACGATTCTACCCGACCTGATGCATCCCGCCGTTCATTCCCACACTGCACCACCACCGCCCGGCGATCCCAGTCTGCGCTCCCTTGGCCGGCTGTTCCCCTATCTGTGGGAATTCCGCGGTCGCGTGCTGCTGGCGCTGGCGCTGCTGATCGGCGCCAAGCTGGCGTCGGTGGCGGTGCCGCTGGTGCTGAAGGAAATCATCGACGCGCTCGACCGGCCGCGCCCCGAACTGGTGGTCCCGCTGGCCCTGATCCTGGGCTACGGCGTGTTGCGCTTCGCCAGCACCACCTTTGCCGACCTGCGCGACGTGATCTTCGCCAAGGTCACCCAGCGCGCGATGCGGCGCATCAGCATGGCGGTGTTCAAGCACCTGCACGCGCTGTCGCTGCGCTTCCATCTTGAGCGGCAGACCGGCGGCATCACCCGCGACATCGAGCGCGGCTCCAAGGCGCTCTCCAGCCTGGTCGGCTATCTGTTGTTCCGCATCACTCCCACGGTGCTGGAAATCCTGATGGTCGCCGGCATCCTGTTCGTCAAGCTCGACTGGGTTTTCGGGGTGCTGACGCTGGTCACCCTGGCCGCCTACATCGGCTTCACCGTCACCATCACCGAATGGCGCACCCAGTTCGTGCGCCGCGCCAACACGCTCGATTCCGAAGCCTACGGGCGCGCCATCGACAGCCTCTTGAACTACGAGACGGTCAAGTACTTCGGCAACGAGAAATACGAGGCCAGGCGCTACGACGCCAGCCTGATCGAGTGGGAGGACATGGCGCTGAAGTCGCAGCGCTCGCTGGGCCTGCTCAACACGGCGCAGGCCGGGGTGATCGCCATCGGCGTGACGCTCATGGTGCTGCGCGCCGCCGCCGGCGTGGTCGAGGGCACGCTGACGCTGGGCGACCTGGTGATGGTCAACGCCTTCCTGCTGCAGATGTTCCAGCCGCTCAGCTTTCTCGGCGTGATGTACCGCCAGATCAAGGAATCGATCACCGACGTCGAGCGCATGTTCGCGCTGATGCAGCGGCCGCGCGAGGTCGAGGACAGGCCCGATGCGCGCGATCTCGACGTGGCGGCGGGCGAGGTGAAGTTCGATCGCGTCAGCTTCGCCTACAATGCCGACCGGCCGATCCTGCACGACGTCAGCTTCACCATTCCCGCCGGCCGGACGGTGGCGGCGGTGGGCTCCAGCGGCGCCGGCAAGTCGACGCTGGCGCGCCTGCTGTTCCGCTTCTACGACGTCGGCGCCGGCAGCATCCGCATCGACGGCCAGGACATCCGCCACGTCACCCAGGACAGCCTGCGCGCCGCCATCGGCGTGGTGCCGCAGGACACCGTGCTGTTCAACGACAGCATCTACTACAACATCGCCTACGGCCGCCCGGACGCCAGCCGCGAGGAAGTGATCGAGGCCGCACGCGCCGCGCACATCCTGCATTTCATCGAAAGCCTGCCGCAGGGCTGGGATACGGTGGTGGGCGAGCGCGGGCTGAAGCTCTCGGGCGGCGAAAAGCAGCGGGTGGCGATTGCCCGCACCCTGCTGAAAAACCCCACGATCCTGATTCTCGACGAGGCGACCTCGGCGCTCGACACCCGGACCGAAAAAGCCATCCAGGGCGAACTGCTGGAAATCGCCAGGAGCCGCACCAGCCTGATCATCGCGCACCGCCTGTCCACCGTGGTCGAGGCCGACGAGATCCTGGTGATGGAGGGCGGGCGCATCGTCGAGCGCGGGCGGCATCCCGAACTGCTGGAGAAAAACGGCGTGTATGCCCACATGTGGGCGCTGCAGCAGCAGGCCGAGGACCACGCAGCGCAATGAATCCCTTGCTGCAGCCGGGCGTGACGCGCCGCGAAGTATGGGCCTGGGCGATGTACGATTTCGCCAACTCGGGCTACACGACGGTGGTCGTTACCGCAGTGTTCAGCGCCTATTTCGTCGCCGGCGTGGCCGGCAATGCGCCGTGGGCGACGTTTGTCTGGACCCTTGCCCTGTCCGTTTCCTACGCGCTGGTGATGCTGACCGCGCCCCTGGTCGGCGCCTGGGCCGACGCCCATGCCAGCAAGAAAAAACTGTTGTGGCTGACCACGCTGGGCTGCGTCGGCGCAACCGCGCTGCTTTATTTCGCCGCGCCGGGCGCGCTGGCATGGGCCATCGCCGCGCTGGTGCTGTCCAACTATTTTTTTGGCACCGGCGAAAACCTGATCGCGGCGTTTCTGCCCGAGCTCGCACGCCCGCGCGCGCTCGGCCGCGTATCGGGCTGGGGCTGGTCGCTCGGCTACGTCGGCGGACTGGTGTCGCTCGGCGCGAGCCTGGCCTATATCGGCTGGGCGCAGGCACGCGGGCAGCAGGCAAGCGACTTTGTTCCGGTCAGCATGCTGATCACGGCCGCCCTGTTCCTGCTCGCCAGCTTGCCAACGCTGCTGCTGCTGCGCGAACGCGCTGCGCCGCAGGCCGGGCGCAGCGCGCGCAGCGCCTGGCAACAGGTACGGCATACCCTGAGCCATCTGCGCCAGCTGCCCGACCTGAAGCGCTTTCTGATCTGCACCGTGCTGTACCAGGCCGGCATCCAGGCAGTGATCGTGCTGGCGGCGATTTACGCCAGCCAGGCATTCCATTTCGATACCCGGCAAACCATCCTGCTGGTGCTGCTGGTCAACATCACGGCGGCGATCGGCGCTTTTGTCTTCGGCCATGTGCAGGACCGCATCGGCCATGTGCGGGCGATCGCGCTCACGCTGGCCGGCTGGATCGCGATGGTGCTGCTGGCCTGGAGCGCGCCCGACGAACGCATGTTCTGGGTGGCGGCCAACCTGGCCGGCTTGTGCATGGGCGCCTCGCAATCGGCGGGCCGCGCGATGATCGGGCTGCTGGCGCCGCCGGCGCAGCAGGCCGAATTCTTCGGCCTGTGGGGGCTGGCGGTGAAGCTGGCGTCGATCATCGGCCCGCTGACCTACGGCGTCAGCAGCTGGGTCAGCGCGGGCGACCATCGCCGGGCCTTACTGGTAACCGGCAGCTATTTCGTCGCCGGGCTGTGGGCGTTGCGCGGCGTGCAGGCCGCGCGCGGCCACCGCGCGGCGCGGCGGTTTGCTCGCGACGGCGGCTGAATCATGGCCGCCTTCACGCTGCTCGAAACCGATTGGGCACACGATGCGCAACGCTTGAGCGCGGTACGCCGTGCGGTCTTCATCGACGAGCAGGGCGTGCCCGAAGCGCTGGAATGGGACGCGCACGACGCTCGTTCGCTGCACCTGCTGGCCATCGCCGATGGCGTGCTCCCGATCGGCTGTGCCCGCCTGCTGCCCGACGGCCATATCGGACGCATGGCGGTGCTGCCGGCCTGGCGCGGGCGCGGGGTCGGCCAGGCTTTGCTGGCTGCGGCCCTGCGGGCGGCGCGGGCACGCGGACACGACACCGTCAGGCTCAGCGCGCAAACCCATGCGGCCGGGTTTTACGCGCGGGCCGGTTTCGTCGCTGTGGGCGAGGAATACGAAGAAGCAGGCATACCGCATGTCTCCATGCAGAAAACATGCGCCGGCCGGAACCGATAGCCCGTGGCCACGGTCATTGGATTTGAAAGCCGCAAGGCAAGCAACAAGCCGGCCGCGATGCGGCCGCAACAAGGAAAAAAAGCATGACAAGACTTAGAGCAGGCATTGTCGGCGCGGGTGTCGCCGGCGCCAGCTGTGCAGGAAGGCTCGCCGCGGCGGGTTGGGATGTCGACGTCTACGACAAGGCGCGCGGCGCCGGCGGGCGCTTGTCGACCAGGCGCATGGAACAAGGCTGGGCATCGCTGGCGAGCCCGTTTCTTTCGGCCCGGCGCGATCCCTTCCGCAGCCAGCTGCGCGACTGGGTGCGCCAGGGCTGGGTCGCGCCGGTGCGCGGCAACATCTGGCAGGGGCGCGCCACCGTGTCGTGGGCGCAGGCGCAGCTGCAAAACCACTACCGGCCCACCATCGAGCCTTCGCAACTGGTGCACCATTTGCTGGGCGATGCGCGCCTGCACACCCTGAGCCCGGTCGCGGCGTTGCAGCCGCGCACCATCGTCCTGGAAAACGGCCAGACTCTTGGCGATTACGATTGCATCATCTGCAGCGTCCCCGCCCCGCAAGCCCTCCCCATGCTCGATGCGCTGCCGCTGCTGCGCGAGCGCCTGGGCGAAGTGCGCTATCGCCCGATCTGGTCGTTCCTGATGCGCTGGGAAGGCGGCCCGGCGGCGGATGTCATCAAGTTCGACGACCATTTGCTGAATCTGGCGGTGCGCCAGTCGTTCAATGGCCCCGGCCTGTGGGCGGTATACAGCAGCCACGAATTCGCCGAAACCTACCTCGAAGCCTCGGTCGAAGAGGCCGGCACCCGTGCCGCTTCGGCCTTGATGGGTTTGCTCGGCTTGCCATGCCCGGTCGACGTCGAGGCCACCCACCTGTGGCGCTACGCCTTGCCGCAAACCCCGGTCGGCGGCTACTGGCTGGGCGACCGCGAAAACCGGGTCGCCCTGATTGGCGACAGCATCGCCGGCGCGGGAATCGAGCGCGCCTGGGAAAGCGGCCAGCGGCTGGCCCAGGTGCTGCTCCAGGCCGAGGAAGAACTGGCAATCTGAGCCGCCGCGGCGGCACCTCAAAAATCGGCGATGACGTAACGGTCGCGCCCGCTTTTCTTGCCTTCGTAAAGCGCCAGATCGGCACGCATGATGGCACTGGACAGGTCATCCTGTTCGCGCACCCGGGCCAGGCCGAGGGTGACGGTCAGCGCCAGCGGGACGCCATCGGGAATCGGCACGGAGGCGGTGCGGACCGCACCCAGAAGGTGTTGCGCGGACTGCTCGGCCTCTGCGGCGGAACGGCATTGCAGCAGCCAGAGAAATTCCTCTCCGCCGAAACGATACAAGGATTCGTTGCTCCGCAGGGTCTGTTTCAGGACGTCGGCCAGCTGGCGCAAAACCAGGTCGCCCACCAGGTGGCCATGGGTATCGTTGATCGGCTTGAAATGATCCACATCGATCATCGCGACATACAGCAGGGTGCGGTCGCACCTGGCTGCCTTCTTGCGGTACAGGGAAAAATCGTTTTCGATGCCGTAGCGCAGGGGCAGCCCGGTCAGCGGATCGTGCCGCACGGCCTTGGTAAGAATCAAGGTCTTGAAGCGGGCCAGCAGAACGAGCAGTTCGGATTGCGATTGCTCGAATGCCTCCAGATCGGCATGGTTGCCCGGCTGTTCGGCCAGCACCCGGGTGCAGATGGAACGAATCGCGTCATGCATCGCCTGGTGCACCGCCTCGACGCGCTGCGCGGCTTGCGCATCGAGCGCCTCGAATTCGGCCCGGCTCGACATGAACCAGCTCCCGAAATGGCAAAGGGTGTGCGCCATCGGGTCGAGCACGTCTTCGCCCGGGGTCGTGCGCAGCACCACGCAGCGCAGGATGCGGCGCGTCCAGTTCATGTGCGCCTCGACCGCGGTATCGAGTTCGGCGATGAAAATATCGGTTTCGGAGGGGAGGACTGGCATGGGTGCGTTGCTAGGCCTTGAGTTTCAACAGCTTATTCATGGCGTGATGGTCTCCGGCTAAACATCGCGTGCCACGCGAAATCCAAGATTGATGTCCAGCTCGTTCTCCAGACGCCGCCGCCGTGCGGCGGCGCGGCAGTCTTCGGGGCCGTCGAACCACGATCCCCCCTTGGCGACAACGGCTTGCGGCTTGCCGGGCAGGGGGCGCTCCGGCGGGCTGGCATGGTCGCGGGTCCAGGGGCTGGCCGTGAATTCCCACACGTTGCCCGGCATATCGTGCAGGCCCCAGCGGTTGGGGCGCAATTTGCCGACTTCCATGGCGCCGCAGCGGACGAAACAGCGCGATAGCAGGCGCGCACGCCGGGGGCGCGCGGCGTCGAAACCCTGGCGGGTGTTGTAGCGCGCCTCTGCCGGGGTGATGCGGTCGCCCTGCGGATAGGCGCTTGCGGCCCCGGCGCGGTAGGCGTATTCCCATTCCTGCTCGGTAGGCAGGCGGTAGCGCTGTCCGGTCTGCCGGGAAAGCCAGGCGCAATAATCGCGCGCATCGCTCTGCCGCACGTTGATGACCGGCTTGCGGCCGGACAGCCACAGCAGCTCCGCGCGCTGCTGCCAGCCGGCGGCGCGGGCATAGGCTTCGAATTCTTCGGTGGTGACCGGATAAACGCCCATGGCGAAGCTGCGTTCGATCGGGGCGGCGCGGCGCGGGCGTTCCTGGGCCGGCGCATTTTCCTCGGCGGCGGCGCCATATTCGAATGTGCCCGCGGGAACGACAATCAGCGCGGGCGCGGGCGTTCCGTCGGGCAAATTGTCCCGGAAATGCGGGTCGGGCAGTCCCAGCGCGCGCGCGGCGCGCATTTGCAGGGCGATCAGTTCACCCTCGTGCATGGCGAAGGTGTCGGGCAGGGCGGCGGTGGGGAAGTCGGGGATCATGGGGACGCGGTGCGTGCAGGGTTCGATTATGCCATTTCGACGCCGCCGCTCGTCGGCGAGCAGGCGCTGGCCCTCGGGCGGCATTGCCGGCCATCGAAATGTTCCTGCGCGACTTCAACCGTTACCGCAAACAGGTGCGGGCAGCGGCCTGGCCGCTCCGCTCGGGCAGCCATCCAGCAGAAGGATGAAGTCGTCGGTCAGCGGCTCGGGGCGGTGGATTGCGTAGCCCTGGGCATAATCGACGCCCATGCCGAGCAGCAATTCAGCGGTGGCGGCATCCTCCACATATTCGGCGACGGTGCGCAGACCCATGACATGGCCGATATTGTTGATCGCCTCCACCATGGCGCGGTCGGTGGCATCATCGCGCATGTTGCGCACAAACGCGCCGTCGATCTTGAGGTAATCCACGTTCAACTGCCGCAGATAGCCGAACGAGGACATGCCGCTGCCGAAATCGTCCAGCGAGAAATGGCAGCCCAGCTCGCGCAGGGTCTGTATGAACTCGGCGGCCGCGCGCAGATTGGCCACCGCGGCGGTCTCGGTGATCTCGAAGCAGACATGCTGCGGCGGCACCCCGGTCTGCTCGAACTGCGCCAGGATGTACGGCAGCATGGCCTTGTCGCCGAGCGATTGGCCGGACAGATTGATGGCGCAGCTGGACTCCATGGAAACCGCCTGGCGCCGGGACAGCCTTGCCAGTACCTTGCGGATGACCCAGCGATCCAGGGCGGGCATCATGCCGTAACGCTCGGCGGCGGGAATGAAGGACATCGGCGGTACCAGTCGGCCCGCCTCGCCAACCATGCGCACCAGTATTTCCAGATGCGGCTTCTGCCCGGAGTGCGCGTCGAGAGGCATGATCCTTTGCGCATACAGCAGCAGGCGGTCTTCCTGGATGGCTTGCGAGAGCTGCTGGGACCAGTTCATTTCACCGGTGCGCTGCATGGTTTCCTTGTCGTCCGGCTCGAATATGTGCACCTGGTTGCGCCCCTTGTCCTTGGCCACATAGCAGGCGGCATCCACCGTGCTCAACAATTGCGTGGCAGTGCCGGAATCGGCGGTAATGGGCGCCACGCCGATGCTGACGCCGACATCGAAGGGCTTGTTTTCCCACATGAAGCGGAATTGGGCGACGGTGCTTCTGAGCATTTCCGCCATTTCGGCCGCCTTGTCCAGCGGGCAGTTTTCCAGCAGCAGGCCGAACTCGTCGCCGCCCAGCCGGCCCAGGCTGTCGCTGCTGCGCATTTTTTCGGCGAGCCTGGCTGTCAACTGGCGCAGCAATTCATCTCCTGCGACGTGTCCGCAGGTGTCGTTCACGATCTTGAACTGATCCAGGTCCAGGTACAGCAGCGCGTGTTCGCGCCGCAGCGTGCGGGCATCCTGCAGCAACCATTCCAGCCTGCGCTCGAACTCGGTCCGGTTGATGAGCCGGGTCAGGGCATCGTGGCTGGCTGCCCAACTCAGCTGGCGCGAAAGCTCGCGGGAACGGGTGACGTCGCGCAGCACCAGGGTCGCGCCTCTGATCCGGCCGTCGGGTGCGTGAATCGGGCTGGCCGTCAGCTCTACGGCATAGCGCCGCCCGTTCCTCGCCGTGAGCTGGCTGGAATCGCCGCACGATTCGACCCAGGCTCCGATCTGCAGGGGGTCCAAGGCGGTGTCCATAGCGTCCTCGCCATCCTCGGCGCTCAGGTGCAGAACATCCGTCAAAGCCTTGCCCCGCGCATCGCCATCCGTCCAGCCTGTCATGCGCTCGGCGACCGGGTTGAGGAAAGTCACCGCGCCGCGCTCATCGGCGCTGATCACCGCATCGCCGATGGAACGGAGGGTGATTTGAGCGCGTTCCTTCTCCTGGTGGAGTTCGGTTTCGATCGCGGAGGCCCGGCGGATCACATAGAAAGCGACCAGGCAGCCCACCAGAAGGGTGAGCAGTCCGAACACCAGCATCAGGCGGAGTGCGTCCTGGAAGGCGCGCTTGGCCTTGTCTTCCGCGATCCGGGTGGCCTTTTGCTGGAATTCGAGCATCAGGGTCAGCTGCGCCATGACCTGGTTCTGCACCGGCACGACCTGGTGATAGAGCAGATGCTGCGCGGCGTCCAGCCTGCCTTCGTCCAGCAAGTTCAGGACGGCGTTCTGCGCTCTCTCTCCCTGCTTTGCCAACAGCAGGGAGTCGTCCAGATAAACCCGTTCCTGCCGGCTCAACCCGCTCGCCATGAGGCCGGTTCGGGCCTGGATGAACATGCCCGCGTGCTCGCTGAAACGCTGCCGGAGCTCGTCCCGGTCGAAGGGATCGGCGGCATGCGCCATGTGATGCAGGATCATGGCCCGCTCGCGCGCGGCATGGCGCATTTCCCAGACCAGCGCCATCTTGGCATTGTGCGTCCTGACGATCGCTTCCAGGTTTTCATTCATGACGCTCATGAGGCTCAACCCCGCCACCACGAGTGCCACCATCAGCCCCAGCATCAAGGCGAAACCAGAAAAGCTCAAATTCCTTGTCGATCGCACCTGGCCGCTTCCCCAAATCTTTTTTCCCAATATAGTAACGGCCTGCCGCACCGAAAAAACAGGAGCGGAGTCAAGGAAATA
Source organism: Hydrogenophilales bacterium 17-64-11 (assembly GCA_002281975.1). Classification (GTDB taxonomy): domain Bacteria; phylum Pseudomonadota; class Gammaproteobacteria; order Burkholderiales; family Thiobacillaceae; genus Thiobacillus. The sequence goes on from NCIH01000023.1 coordinate 22,978, forward strand.
GGATTTGCCCATTTATCCGGCGTATTTCCGGGGCCTTTCCCCGTTCAAACCCCGACTTGGCACCGCTCTTACTGCCAGGACAGCCTGCCGGCGCCGGATTGCTGAGCCATGCCGGCAGTTCCGATAAAATCCACCCACACGCCCATTCATATTGAAAATGGAGATGCACGCATCTCCATGCACCCACAGGATTCATCCGGATGATCGATCACTCGGCCGCCCCGCAATCTCCTGTGCCTATGGAACATTGGCACACCCTCTCTGGAGAGGCGGTCCAGCAACGGTGGCAGACAGGGCCGAACGGCCTCGGTGAAACCGAGGCCCGGCGTCGCCTTCAGCAGTACGGAGCGAACCGGCTGGCAGCGCCGAAGCGCCGAAGCGCACTGCTGCGTCTGCTGATGCAGTTCCACAATATCCTGCTCTACGTGATGCTGGGTGCCGCAGTGATCACGGCTTTTCTCGGCCACTGGATCGATACCGGCGTGCTGTTCGCCGCGGTAGTGATCAACGCGATCATCGGCTTTCTCCAGGAAGGCAAGGCCGAAGCCGCGCTGGACGCCATACGCGCCATGCTTTCGCCGCATGCCACCGTGATCCGCGACGGCAGCCGGCGTGAGATCGATGCCGCCGGGCTGGTGCCGGGCGATCTGGTCCTGCTCGCCTCCGGCGATCGCGTTCCGGCGGATTTGCGCCTGATCTCGGTAAAGGAACTGCGCGTCGAGGAGGCCGCCTTGACCGGTGAGTCGCTGCCATCCGACAAGACGGACACGGCGGTCGCGGTCGACGCGCCGCTCGGCGACCGCTGCGGGATGGCCTATTCGGGCACACTCGCCGTCCATGGCCAGGCCAGCGGTATTGTCGTCGCCACCGGCAGTGCCACCGAACTGGGCAGGATCAACCGGATGCTCGCCGACATCCGGAGCCTGACCACGCCGCTGCTGCGCCAGATCGACCGTTTCGGCCGCATCCTGGCCATGGCGATTCTCGCCATGGCCGCCGTGACCTTCCTGCTCGGTACGCTGTTGCGCGATCATTCCGCCGCAGAAATGTTCATGATGGTCGTGGCTCTGGCGGCTTCGGCCATTCCGGAGGGGCTGCCGGCGATCATGACGGTCACACTCGCCCTCGGGGTCCAGCGCATGGCGCGGCGCAATGCCATCATCCGGCGCCTGCCTGCCGTCGAGACTCTGGGTTCGGTCACGGTGATCTGTTCCGACAAGACCGGCACCCTGACGCGCAACGAAATGACCGTTCAGCGTGTGATCTGCGCCGGCCACGAGTTCGCCGTCGGCGGCATCGGCTATGCGCCGGTCGGCGATTTCAGCATCGACGGGCGCATCGTCGACACCGAGCGTTATCCCGCCCTGGCCCTGGCGGTGCGCGCCGGCGTGCTGTGCAACGATGCCCGCCTGCGCCAGGAAGAGGGGTTGTGGCGGATGGAGGGCGATCCCACCGAGGGCGCCTTGCTCGTTCTCGGCGACAAGGCCGGTTTCACCCAGCATGCCGGCGATGCGGCCTATCCCCGTGTCGACTCCATCCCGTTCGAGTCCGAACACCGTTTCATGGCCACTTACCACCGCGATGCCGATGGCGAGCCGTGGATTTTCGTCAAGGGTGCACCCGAGCGCATCCTCGATATCTGCGATCGGCAGTTCAACCACGACGGCGAACACCTGATCGATGCCGATTACTGGCGCCGCATGGCCACCGACACCGCCGCCCAGGGCCTGCGCCTGCTCGCACTCGCCTGCAAGCGTGCCGTCCCTGCGGGCGAACGTCTGGCTTTCGGAGATGTCGAGGCCGGCTATACCCTGCTCGCCTTCGTCGGCATCATCGACCCGCCGCGCGAGGAGGCGATCCGTGCCGTGGGCGAGTGCTATCGCGCTGGCATCCGCATCAAGATGATCACCGGCGATCACGTCGAAACGGCGCGTGCCATCGGTGCGCAGCTTGCCATCGGTATCGGCAAGCCGGCCGTCACCGGCGCCGAGGTCGCGACGATGGACGATGCGGTGCTGCGCCGCGTGGTGACGGAGGTGGACGTCTTTGCTCGCGCCAGCCCGGAACACAAGCTGCGCCTGGTCCAGGCCCTGCAGGACGACGGCCAGGTGGTGGCGATGACCGGGGACGGCGTGAACGACGCCCCTGCGCTCAAGCGTGCCGACGTCGGCGTGGCGATGGGAATGAAAGGCACCGAGGCGGCCAAGGAAGCCGCCGACATGGTGCTCGCCGACGACAACTTCGCCACCATCGCCATCGCCGTGCGGGAGGGGCGGGCAGTCTACGACAACCTGAAGAAATTCATCCTCTTCATGCTGCCGACCAATGGCGGCGAGGCCCTGGTGGTGATTGCCGCAATCCTGTTCGAACTCACGCTGCCGCTTACGCCCGCCCAGGTTTTATGGATCAACATGGTCACGTCGAGCACGCTCGGGCTGGCGCTCGCTTTCGAGCCCGCCGAACGCGACATCATGTCGCGCCGTCCCCGGCCGCCAGGCGAAGCCCTGTTGTCGGGCTTCTTCATCTGGCGGGTGCTGATGGTTTCCATCCTGATGATGACCGGCGCGCTCGGCCTTTTTCTGTGGGAGCTGCAGATCGGCACCAGCATCGAAACCGCGCGCACGATGGCGGTCAATGCCGTCGTGGCCGCCGAGATGTTCTACCTGATCAACAGCCGCTCCATCTTTGCCTCGGTCCTCAATCGGGCCGGGCTGACCGGAAACCACTATGTCCTGCTGGCCATCGCCGCCTGCATCCCCCTGCAGCTGGCATTCACCTATCTTCCAGCGATGCAGGTGGTGTTCGGCTCGGCCGGCCTGTCGGCACTCGAATGGCTCAAGGTCGCGGGTGCCGGGCTGCTGGTATTCGGTGTGGCGGAACTGGAAAAACTGGTCATCAGGCGCATGGGGCTCGTGACGCGCCTGACCCACGCCTGAGGTCCGGACGGTTCAGCCCGGCTTGCCGTCGACCCGCGGGCGCAGCAGCATGGGGGCGTATACCGCCACGAACACGCCGAATGCCGCCACCCACACCAGTCCGGCGGCGGCCATTCCGTGCGCATAGGCCGCCGGAAACAACAGCGGCAGCAGCACCCGGATCAGCGCCGCGAGATTGACCACCACGAAAGCCAGCGTCATCACCGGGGCAGGCTCCAGCAGGCGACCGGTGTGGCCGAGCGACACGCGTGCCATCATGCCCAGCGTCAGCACGCCGATACCGCCGGCAGTGAACGCGTGCAGCGCGCTGACCGCCGCTGCGCCCACGCCCGCCGCCGACAGCGCAAGCAGCGCGAAGCCGAGCGCGATCCAGGCATATCCCAGATGCAGTATCCACAGCAGCGGCACCGCCCAGAACTTGCGCGTGTACCAGCCTGCCAGCCGGATGGCGTGGGCCGCCGCCGCGATGGCGGCGAGCAGCGCGGTGACCGGTGAAACGGGGGCGATCAGGGCGGCGAGCAGCGCGCCAAGGGTGGCAGCCGGCAACAGCCGTTCGATGAGGTTCCAGCGGCGGGCGCGGGTGCCCAGCTTGTTGTCAGTGAAACTGGGAATCACCCGCCCTCCCATCACAACCATGATCATCACCACCGCATAAGTCGCCAGATACAGGCCAAGGCTGGCACTGGCGCGGGTCCAGCCGAGCGCTTCCAGATGCACCAGCGCGTTGGCCGCCGTCAGCGCCAGCAGCAAAACGGGGAAAGGATAGTTGTGCAGCTGCTTTGCCTTGTGGATGGGCAGCGCGAGCGCAAGCGCCAGCAGCGGCAGGAACGACAGGTCGACAACCGCGATCAGTCCCGGCGGCAGGCCGGGAATCAGGAATCCTGCCCGCCCCGCCAGCCATAGCAGGAACAGCGCAGCCAGCGGCCGGCCCGACGGCATGGCAAGGCCGGTCCAGTTCTGCGCCGCCGTGAGTAAAAATCCCGCGATTACCGCCACGGCAAAACCGAACAGCATTTCATGGCCGTGCCAGATGGAAGGGCGCCATGCGCCGAGATCAATGCCTCCCTGCAGCACTGCCAGCCAGAGTCCCATCAGCAGTACGGCATAGATGCCTGCCGCCAGGAAAAACGGCCGGAAACCGAGGGCAAATAGCGTATAGCCGGCAGCAGGCGAAGGCTTGCGCGTAGTTTCAATACGGGGCGGGGAAGGGCTCATTACGTTTGGCTGAGAAATAGAAAAGGGCCAAGGATGCCTGGCCCCGGAAGTATAAGCCGATCAGGCCCATGCCATGTCGGCATGGGCAAGCGCGAGCCGGGCTGCGGTCAGCCCGTGCTCCAGGCACGCGGGCGCCGCATGCCGGCAATTTTGCAGGCCTGCTTCACGTAGCCGTACGGGAACAGTTCGAATAGTTTCTTCTGGGCATCCTTGCCCATGCGCTCGGCCAGATGCTTGATGACGAAACGGGCATCCGCTGCAATCTGGTGTTCCTCGTAATACTCGCGCATGAAGCGGATGGCATCCCAGTGGTCGTCGTTGAGCTGGATATTTTCGTCCTCCGCCAGCGCCCGCGCCACGTCCTCATTCCAGTCGCCGGGTTCGATCAAATATCCTTCCGCATCGCGTTCGGGCAAATCGATAGCCATCTTCCGGTTCTCCTTTCTGCTTCAGTTAAAGAAGCATCCATGATACATCTTTATCGCATCAAGTTCCGCCACCGTGGAACTCGACCCCAGGCTGGCGTTCTGGTAATTCCTCCACCAGCAGCTCGCGCCGGCTGTGCGCCAGCGCGTCGACGCCGGTCTCGTTCAGATACGACTTGGCATCGGTGACTGCTGCTGCCAGCAATTCGGCTGCCAGCACGCCGGGATCGTGGCCCACGGATTTGGCCAGCGCCCGCAGTTCGAAGCAGGGATCCTGTGCCAGGCGGATTTCCAGCGGTTTCCCGCCGCCGGTCTGCGGCGAAGGCGTCGGCTCACTGCTTTGTCCGGCCTGCAGCCGGCTCATCACCTCGGCGATCCGGGAGGCGACCGAAGGCGCCGGCCCGGCCGGTCTGAGCCGGATCTTGTTGACGAAATACTTCTCGAAGTCGACCTTGGCCTGGTGCACCCAGCGTCCCTGGCGCATCCAGTTGATGTCGCGCAAGGGTACCTGCGGCTCCGACAGATAAGTCGCGCCGGTGCTGCCCATGTCGGTCAGCCACGTGGCGCGCTGCGGCACATGGCTCGTCAGCGCTTCGTCACGGATGAGGGCGAGGAGGTTCTGCACCGCGATCTCGCTGGCCTTCTGGATCGAATACACCGAATCCGGCGCGCCGACCGCGACGGGCGTTTTTTCCACCGGCGGCTGCGCCACGCAGGCGCCGATGGCGAAGACGTTGGGATAGTCCGGGTTGCGCAGGTATTCGTCCACCACCACCAGCCCGCGCTCGTTTACCAGCCCGCGCGCATTGCGCACCCCCGGCACGCCGCCGAAGGCGGGCCAGTACACCGAATAGGCGTAGGGCAGGGCATGCGTCTGTTTTTCGTTGCCGGCGGCGTCGAGCTCCACCACGTGAATCGTATCCTTGTCAACCCGCACGGTACGCGCGTTGCAGATCACGCTGATGCGGGTGTCGACCAGCGCCGCGGTCACCGCGCCGCGGCTGCCGCCTTCGCCGCCCACGCCGAGATGACCGGGCCAGGGTTCGGGCGTCACCAGGGTGATCGAAACCCGCTCGCGGATATTGCGACGCTTGAGATCGGCGTCGACCAGGAAGGCATATTCGTAGATCGGTCCCAGCACGCTCGCCCCCTCGGCCGCCCCCGCCACGATGGGGCCGGGGTGGCGGACGAATTCGCGGTAGGCCGCCAGGGCGCGCTCGGCCTGATCGATGTGGATCACCGACTGGGTGTGCTCGGCAAGGCCGGGGATGTCGTCGGACATGCCGGTCACACCGGTGGCGATCAGCAGATAGTCGTAGAACAGCACGTCGCCGTTTTCCAGGTCGACCTGGATGACGTCGGGCTGGATGCGCTTGACCCCGCTGTGGATGAACTTGATGCCACGCGCCTCGAAATAGGGCGCGATGGGGAAGGCGATGTCGGAACGCTCGCGCCAGCCCATGGCGATCCATGGATTGGACGGCACGAAATGGAAGTAGGGTTTGTCGGATACCACGGTCACTTCGTCGTGAGGGCCCAGTTGCGCTTTCAATGCATAGGCCGCAGACACGCCCGCGATGCCGGCACCCAGGATGACAACATGCGTCATTTCAGTCTCCTATATCGGTTTGGGCGCGCGTAGCGCCACGTTTGGGGGGAGTTGGCGCGAGTGCCTTCAGCCCCGCGGTCGTACAAGCTGCCAGGCACGGGCTGTGTAAGTCGTTGCGGCAAAGCCGCTCCAGACGTGCACCAGACGCGTGAACGGAAAGACGAGGAAAATCGTCATGCCGAGGAACAGGTGCGTCTTGAATACCCAGCCTGCGCCTGCCAGCATCTCGACCGCACCGCTGCGGAAGGTGACGATGTGCTGGGCCCATTCGGCCAGCCGGATCATCATGCTGCCGTCCAGATGCTGCGCCGACAGCGGGATGGTGGCGAGGCCAAGCGCAAGCTGCAGCCACAGCAGCAGCAGGATCAGGACGTCGCTGGGTTTGGAGGTGGCGCGGATGCGTGGCTCGGTCAGCCGGCGGTGCAGCAGCAGGGAAACGCCGATGAACGCCAGCACGCCTGCAATGCCACCCGAGACCATCGCCAGGATCTGCTTGGCGCCGGAGCTGATGAAAGGCTCGTAGAGGAAATGCGGCGTCAGCATGCCGACAAAGTGGCCGAAGAACAGGAACAGCACCCCGATGTGGAACAGGTTGCTGCCCAGCCGCAACTGGCCGCGCTTGAGCATCTGCGACGAATCGCTCTTCCAGGTGTACTGCTCGCGGTCGAAGCGGATCAGGCTGCCGAGCAGGAATATCGCCAGAGCGATATACGGGTAGATCCCGAACAGGAAATATTGCGAGTAGGACATTTTCCGATCCTCCTGTAATCAATGCGTTTGGGCAGGGGTGGCCTGCCGGCGCGAGGCCGGCATCTGCACTACCGACACCTGCGGGCCGGGATTCATCAAGGGCTCGACGCCATCCATCGACGGGCCGAACATCTCCATCGCCTCGTCCATGTCGCGCACCGGCGGCTCGGCCAGTTCCTGCGCCGCCACCGGCGAC
>NCIH01000024.1:0-30028 GCA_002281975.1 Hydrogenophilales bacterium 17-64-11
CCAGCCGGTGCAGACCGGCTTGAAGTCGATCGACGCCATGGTGCCGGTCGGCCGCGGCCAGCGCGAACTGATCATCGGCGACCGCCAGACCGGCAAGACTGCGGTTGCGATCGACGCCATCATCAACCAGAAGGGCACCGGCGTGAAGTGCATCTACGTCGCCATCGGCCAGAAGGCTTCTTCGGTGGCCAACGTGGTGCGCAAGCTGGAAGAGCACGGCGCGATGGACCACACCATCGTCGTCGCCGCGACCGCTGCCGACGCCGCCGCGATGCAGTACATCGCACCGTACTCCGGCTGCACCATGGGCGAATTCTTCCGCGACATCGGCGAAGATGCGCTGATCGTGTACGACGACCTGACCAAGCAGGCCTGGGCCTACCGTCAGGTGTCGCTGCTGCTGCGCCGTCCGCCGGGCCGCGAAGCCTACCCGGGCGACGTGTTCTACCTGCACTCGCGCCTGCTTGAGCGCGCCGCGCGCGTCAACGCCGACTACGTCGAGAAGATCACCAACGGCGCCGTCAAGGGCAAGACCGGCTCGCTGACCGCGCTGCCGATCATCGAAACGCAGGCCGGCGACGTCTCCGCCTTCGTGCCGACCAACGTGATCTCGATCACCGACGGCCAGATCTTCCTGGAAACCGATCTCTTCAACGCCGGTATCCGTCCCGCGATCAACGCCGGCCTGTCGGTGTCCCGCGTTGGCGGTGCCGCGCAGACCAAGGTCATCAAGAAGCTCGGCGGCGGTATCCGTCTGGCGCTGGCGCAGTACCGCGAACTCGCGGCCTTCGCCCAGTTCGCCTCCGACCTCGACGAAGCCACCCGCAAGCAGCTCGAGCGCGGCCGCCGCGTCACCGAACTGATGAAGCAGGCGCAGTACTCGCCGATGTCGGTGTCGCAGATGGCGCTGTCCCTGTTCGCGGTCAACAAGGGCTACATGGACGACGTCGAAGTGAACAAGATCCTGCCGTTCGAATCCGCGCTGCTGGCGTTCGTCAAGTCGAAGCACGCCGGCATCATGGACACCATCGAAACCAGCGGCAACCTGGATGAGGCCACCGAGACGGCGCTCACCGCCGCGGCGGAAGAGTTCAAGAAAACCGGCGTCTATTGATAGACCGCGCTGATTAGGAGCCAATAATGGCAGCCGGAAAAGAGATACGGACCAAGATCAAGAGCGTGGAAAACACGCGCAAGATCACCAAGGCGATGGAGATGGTGGCGGCGTCCAAAATGCGCAAGGCGCAGGAGCGTATGAAAGCCGCGCGCCCGTACGCCGAAAAAATTGCCCGCGTAGCCGCCCACTTGGCGTACGCCCACACGGAATACAAGCATCCGTTCGTGATCGCGCGCGACAACGTCAAGCGCGTTGGCCTCATCGTCATCAGCTCCGACAAGGGCTTGTGCGGCGGCCTCAACACCAACGCCTTCCGCGTGATGGTGGGCCAGATGAAGCAGTGGGAAGCCGCCGGCGTCGGCATCGACGTCACCGCGATCGGCAACAAGGGGCTGGGTTTCATGCAGCGCCTCGGCGCCAATGTGGTATCGCAGCTTACCGGCCTGGGCGACACCCCGCACATGGACAAGCTGATCGGCCCGGTCAATGTCATGCTGAATGCCTACATGGAAGGCCGGATCGACGCCCTCTACATCGTCTACAACCGTTTCATCAATACGATGAAGCAGGAACCGACGCTGACCCAGCTGCTGCCGTTGGCGCAGATGGAAGACGCCGAGGAAGCCAGCCTGAAAACGCACTGGGACTATATCTACGAACCCGATGCCAAGCCGGTGGTCGACAGCATGCTGATGCGCTACATCGAATCGCTGGTGTATCAGGGCGTGGCCGAGAACATCGCGTGCGAACAGTCGGCGCGGATGGTGGCGATGAAGGCCGCGTCGGACAACGCCAAGGACGTGATCGGCGAACTCAAGCTGGTTTACAACAAAACCCGCCAGGCCGCGATCACCAAGGAACTGTCGGAAATCGTGGCAGGCGCAGCAGCGGTTTGACGCGCATACAGAATTCAATAGATTAGGAAATCAACATGAGCAACGGAAAAATTGTTCAGATCATCGGCGCCGTGGTGGACGTGGAGTTTTCACGTGATTCCATGCCCAGGGTCTTCGAAGCGCTGAAAATGCAGTCCCCGGAGCTGACGCTGGAAGTCCAGCAGCAGCTGGGCGACGGCGTGGTGCGCGCCATTGCGATGGGTTCCACCGACGGCTTGCGCCGCGGCATGGAAGTGCTCGCCACCGGCAACCCGATCATGGTGCCGGTCGGCCAGGCGACCCTGGGCCGCATCATGAACGTGCTCGGCACCCCCATCGATGAGATGGGCCCGGTGAATACCGACACCCACATGCCGATTCACCGCAAGCCGCCTGCCTACGCAGACCAGGCCGCCACGGTGGAAATTCTCGAAACCGGCATCAAGGTCATCGACCTCATCATGCCGATCGCCAAGGGCGGCAAGGTCGGCCTGTTCGGTGGCGCCGGCGTGGGCAAGACCGTGACCCTGATGGAGCTGATCCGCAACATCGCCGTGGCCCACTCGGGCTTCTCGGTGTTCGCCGGCGTCGGCGAACGCACCCGCGAAGGCAACGACTTCTATCACGAGATGAAGGAAGGCGGCGTGCTGGACAAAGTGGCGCTGGTCTACGGCCAGATGAACGAGCCGCCGGGCAACCGCCTGCGCGTCGCGCTGACCGGCCTGACCATGGCCGAATACTTCCGCGACGAAGGCCGCGACGTGCTGCTGTTCGTCGACAACATCTACCGCTATACCCTGGCCGGCACCGAAGTGTCCGCGCTCTTGGGCCGGATGCCGTCCGCGGTGGGTTACCAGCCGACGCTGGCCGACGAAATGGGCCGCCTGCAGGAGCGCATCACCTCCACCCGCACCGGCTCGATCACCTCGTTCCAGGCCGTGTACGTGCCGGCGGACGACTTGACCGACCCGTCGCCCGCCACCACCTTCGCCCACCTCGACGCGACCCTGGTGCTGAGCCGTCAGATCGCCGAACTGGGCATCTACCCCGCGGTGGATCCGCTCGATTCGACTTCGCGTATTCTCGACCCGCAGGTCGTCGGCGAAGAGCACTACAACGTCGCCCGTGCAGTGCAGGGCACGCTGCAGAAGTACAAGGAACTGCGCGACATCATCGCGATTCTGGGCATGGATGAACTGTCGCCCGAAGACAAGCTGGCGGTGGCCCGTGCGCGCAAGATCCAGCGCTTCCTGTCGCAGCCCTTCTTCGTCGCCGAAGTGTTTACCGGCGCGCCGGGCAAGTACGTCACGCTGAAAGAGACCATCGCCGGCTTCAAGGCGATCGTCGACGGCGAATACGACCATCTTCCCGAGCAGGCCTTCTACATGGTCGGCCCGATCGAAGAAGCGGTCGAAAAGGCGAAGACGATTCAATAAAGCAGTGAGGGGTGAGGGGTGAGGCGTCAGGCGAAAAAGCCGCACCTCACGTCTCACGCCTTACGCCTCACGAGGTTCTAAAATGGCCATGACCCTACACGTCGACATCGTCAGCGCAGAAAAATCGCTCTACTCCGGCACCGCCGAAGTGGTGATCGCCCCCGGTATGCGCGGCGAGCTTGGCATCTACCCGCGCCACACCCCGTTGTTGACCGCGCTGAAGCCCGGTTCGGTACGCATCAAGGTGCCCGGCCAGGCCGAAGAGGAACTGGTCTACGTATCCGGCGGCATCCTCGAGGTGCAGCCCAACGTTGTTACGATCTTGTCCGACTCTGCGATTCGTGGCGCCGACCTTGACGAAGCCAAGGTCCTCGAAGCCAAACGCGCTGCCGAAGAAGCAATGAGAGACAAGGCGGCCACGCTCGACTATGCGCAAGCCCAGGCCGAGCTCGCTCAGGCCGTGGCGCAACTGGCTGCAATCAAGAAATTGCGCAAGCTGACCTGATCGCCTGGCGGCGCCATAAAAAAGCAACCTTCGGGTTGCTTTTTTTATGGTGCAAATTATGGTGAAGGAATTGGATTCTGTATGCTTCGCAAGCAACACGATGCGCCAGCTGGGTGAAAAAGGCGGCTATAAACCGTATTGATGCGGCGCTCATGATCGAGCGGAAGCAAAGCCGGCCAGCGGATTAAGGGCCAAACTGTAAAAACTTGATAAAAAAACAGGGGGAGCCAATTTACGAGCCATGAATGGGATACATTTCGGGCATTGTTGACGATGTTCCGTTTCGCTGGCCCTTGATCTCAATTTATGGACAGGGCGGGCTGTCTGCAATGCAATAACTTCCTCAATACACATTAAGAATTTGCTGGAATTCATCCACAGGAGCCTAAACATGCGCGCAACACCTTTTCTTTTCAGTGTTCTTGGTGCAACCCTGATCTCTGCCGGGGTTGTCGGGGCACAAGCGGCCGAAGGCCCTTTTTACGACCCGACCAATGCCGCCAGCTCGACCGGAAAAACCATCGGCTACGAGCTTTTCAAGACGATCGGCTGTCCTGGCCGTGGGCTTCTCGATGCCCCTTGCCAGGAGCCCAAGCCTGTTGACAGCGACGGCGACGGGGTGGTCGACGGCAAGGACAAATGTCCCGGCACGCCGACCGGCCGCAAGGTCAACGCCGACGGCTGCGAACTCGACAGCGACGGCGACGGGGTGGTCGACGGCAAGGACAAATGTCCCGCTACACCGGCCGGCCGCAAGGTCAATGCCGACGGCTGCGAACTCGACAGCGACGGCGACGGCATTGTGGATGGCGAGGACAAATGCCCCACGGTATATGCCAAAACCGCCGACGGCTGCCCGCCGCCGGCCGCCGCCGTCGCGCCCGTAGCGGAACCCGCGCCTGCACCCGCGCCGGTGCCCGCTCCTGTTCCGAAGACACTGAAGCTGGAAGGCGTTAATTTCGATTACGACCAGGCTGTTGTGCGGCAGCAAGACTTCGCTGTCCTCGACCAGGCCGCCGCGACGCTGAAGGAATGGGGTGAAGTGAAGGTGGAAGTGGCGGGTCATACCGATAGCCGGGGCGCTGACGGCTACAACATGAAGCTGTCCCAGCGCCGCGCCGAAGCCGTTCGCAGCTACATGATCGACAAAGGCGTTTCGGCCGACCGCCTGACGGCCAAGGGTTATGGCGAATCCCGGCCGGTTGCCGATAACGGGACGGAGGACGGCCGCTTCCAGAACCGCCGCGTCGAACTGGTGCCGCAAAAGTAATTGCGTTTTGTCCGGCGTGGACACGCTGAATACGGGGGCTTCGGCCCCCGTTTTTTTTTACCGTCACGGTGGCGCCATGCCGGCTGGGGCGCCCTGGGACCCGGTGGGGCAGCCGTGATCGGCCGCCTTAATTATTCGGGCGGGCACGCTCAGGCCTTATACTTGGCGCGGGTTTTGCTGCCCATTTTGCTGACGCGATACATCCCCCGGACGACACGAATGCATTCCATGCTTGAAATCCTGATTCTCGCAGCGGGCAAGGGCACCCGCATGCGCTCCGATTTGCCCAAGGTGCTGCATAAGCTGGCGGGCAAATCCCTGCTCGGGCATGTGGTGGATACGGCCCATGCACTCGGCGCGGCGCAGACCTGTGTGGTGTATGGCTTCGGCGGCGAGGCAGTGCCGCAGGCGATGGCTGACGACAAGCTGACGTTCGTGCTTCAGGCCGAACAGCACGGCACGGGGCATGCGGTGAAGCAGGCGCTGCCCAAACTGGCGGACGACAGCGTGTCGCTGGTGTTGTATGGCGATGTGCCGCTGACGCACACGGCGACCCTGCAGCCATTGGTGAAAGCCGCGCAGGCCGGCCGGCTGGGGCTGCTGACGGTGAATCTGGGCCATCCGGACGGCTATGGCCGCATCGTGCGCGAAAACGGCAAGGTTGTGCGCATTGTCGAGCACAAGGACGCGACGACCGCCGAGCGGGCGATCGGCGAGGTCAACACCGGCATCCTGGCGGTGGCGACCCGCCATCTCAAACGCTGGATCAACGAACTCAAAAACGACAACGCCCAGGGCGAGTACTACCTGACCGACATCATTGCGCTGGCGGTGCGCGACGGCGTGGACGTGGACACCTATCAGCCCGCAGCCGAATGGGAAGTGCTGGGCGTGAACAGCAAGGCGCAGCTGGCCGAACTCGAACGCATCCACCAGAACGAGATTGCACAGGCGCTGCTGAACGATGGCGTGACCCTGCTCGACCCGGCGCGGCTCGACGTGCGCGGCATCCTGAAGTGCGGGCGCGACGTGGTGATCGATGTCAACTGCGTGTTCGAAGGACGTGTGGAACTGGGCGATGGCGTGCAAGTGGGCGCCAACTGCGTGCTGCGCAACGCGACGGTTGCCGCCGGCACGCGCATCGACGCCTTCACCCTGATCGACGATGCGGCAATCGGCGAAGCCAACCGGCTGGGGCCGTTCTCGCGCATCCGTCCCGGCACCCGGCTTGCGCGCGACGTGCACGTCGGCAACTTCGTCGAGATCAAGAACAGCCAGATCGACGACGGCTCCAAGATCAACCACCTGTCCTACGTGGGCGACACCAGCATGGGCAAGAGGGTCAACATCGGCGCCGGCACCATCACCTGCAATTACGACGGCGCCAACAAGCACCGCACCGTCATTGAGGACGACGTCTTTGTCGGCTCCGATACGCAACTGGTGGCGCCGATCACCGTTGGCAAGGGGGCGACCCTGGGCGCCGGCACCACGCTGACGAAAGACGCGCCCGCCGGCGAACTCACCTTGGCGCGAGCGAAACAGCTCACCCTCAGCGGCTGGAAGCGGCCGCTCAAACAGAAAAAGGAAGCCTGAACATGTGCGGCATAGTCGGCGCAGTTGCGCAACGTAACGTCGTCCCCATCCTGCTTGAAGGACTGCGGCGGCTCGAATACCGCGGCTACGACTCGGCGGGCCTGGTCACCATCAACGGCGGTCTCAAGCGCGTGCGCAGCGTGGGCCGGGTCGCTTCGCTGGCGGAAGAGTGCGTGGCGCAACAGGTGCACGGCCACCTCGGCATTGCGCATACGCGCTGGGCCACCCACGGTGCGCCATCCGAAGCCAACGCGCACCCGCATGTCAGCGGCAGCCTGGCGGTGGTTCACAACGGCATTATCGAAAACCACGAAGCCCTGCGCACCCGGCTCAGGGCGGCAGGGTATGTGTTCAGCTCGGAAACCGATACCGAAGTCATCGCGCACCTGATCCACCTGTATTACCAGCAGAGCCAAGACCTGCTTGCCGCCACCCGTGCCGCCGTGGCCGAACTCGAAGGGGCATACGCCATCGGCGTGGTAAGTGAGGACTCACCCAATCGGCTGGTGTGCGCACGCAAGGGCAGCCCGCTGCTGATCGGCCTCGGCATCGAGGAAAACTTCATTGCCTCCGACGTCTCGGCCTTGCTGCCGGTGACCCAGCGCGTGATGTACCTGGAAGAGGGCGACGTTGCCGATATCGGCCTGCTGGCGCTAACGGTGTACGACGCGGCGGGCAAGCCGGCCGACCGTAGCGTGCACATCTCCGAGTTGTCGGCCGACATGGCCGAACTCGGCAATTACCGCCATTTCATGCAGAAGGAAATCCACGAGCAGCCGCGCGCGCTGACCGACACCCTGCTGGTCGCGGTGGCGCAGGATCACGTCCAGCCCGAATGGTTCGGCTTCGACGCCGCCGAGGTGCTGGCCAAGGTGAACGCGGTGACCTTCCTCGCCTGCGGCACCAGCTTCCATGCGGCGAAGGTGGCCACGTACTGGCTGGAAGAGATTGCGGGGATTCCGGCGCATGCGGAAATCGCCAGCGAATACCGTTATCGCACCTCGGTGCCCAATCCCGATGCGCTCGTCGTCACCATCTCGCAGTCGGGCGAAACCGCCGACACGCTGGCGGCGCTGAACCACGCCAGGGAACTGGGCCAGGATAAGACGCTGACCATCTGCAACGTGCCCGAATCGGCGCTTACCCGCGCATCGCGGCTGAAATTCCTCACCCGTGCCGGCCCCGAGATCGGCGTCGCCTCGACCAAGGCCTTCACCACCCAGCTCGCCGCCCTGTTCCTGCTGACCCTGGTGCTGGCCAAACTGCGCGGCCGCCTCTCCGCCGAGCAGGAGGCCGCACACCTGGCGGCGCTGCGCAGCCTGCCGAATAAAGTGCAGCAGGTGCTGGCGCTGGAGCCGCAGGTCGAAGCCTGGTCGCAGCGCTTCGCCAACAAGCATCACGCGCTGTTCCTCGGCCGCGGGGTGCATTATCCGATTGCCCTCGAAGGCGCGCTGAAGCTGAAGGAGATTTCCTACATCCACGCCGAAGCCTACCCGGCGGGCGAACTGAAACATGGCCCGCTGGCGCTGGTGGACGAGGACATGCCGGTGATCGCCATCGCCCCCAACGACCAGCTGATCGAAAAGCTGAAGTCGAACCTGCAGGAGGTGCGCGCGCGCGGCGGCGAGCTGTATGTGTTCGCCGACGGCGACGTGCACCTTGAGGAGTCGGCCTTCGTGCACGTTGTCAAGCTGCCCGGCGGCAGCAACGGCGCACTGTCGCCGATCCTGCATACCGTGACGCTGCAGATGCTGTCGTATCACGCCGCCCTGCAGAAGGGCACCGACGTGGACAAGCCGCGCAACCTGGCGAAATCGGTAACCGTGGAGTGAGACGATAGAACCGCGGCACATCCGTGCCGCGGAACCGGGCGGCGCGGCTCAGTGCCGCTTGTGGTCTTCCTTCAGCGCCAGGGTGGCGACCTGGACCCGGTTTCTGAGGCCGAGCTTCTCCATGATGTTGCGCAGGTGATTGCGCACGGTATTTTCGGACAGGGTCATCTTGTAGGCGATGGCCTTGTTCGACAGTCCTTCCTTCACGTGGTCGACGATTTCCATTTCGCGCGCGGTCAGCGCGGACAGCGCGCTGTTGTTGAGCTCGCCGCGCGCCATCTTCTGCATGATGTTGAGCGGGAAGCTGCTCTGGCCGTCGCATACGCTGCGAAGGGCCGCCAGCACCTGGTCGGGTTCGCTGGATTTGATGACGTAGCCATCGACGCCGGACGAGATGGCTTCGGATATTTCCTCGTCGGAATCGGCAATGGTGAGCATGATGACCTTGATGCCGAGGTCGCGCAGGTCGGAGACGAGGTCCAGCCCGTCCGCATCGGGCAGCGAGCGGTCGAGCAACGCGGCATCGGCCCGGTTGCCTGCCGCCAGCCAGGCGCGCAGTTCTGCGGCATTGGCCAGCTGCGCGGTCAGCGTCAGGTCCGGTTCCTGCTGGATATAGCCTGCCACGCCCATGCGCAGGAGCGGGTGGTCGTCGATGAGGATGATGTTCAAGGGGGCTGGCATCGGTGCTCCGCAGATGGTGAGTGGCTGCCGTCAGGCGAGCGCTTCGTCATTATGTCGGCAAGCTGCGCGGCTTGCGCGGGGCTTTCTCGAATATTAAATCATAGACGGGGTTCGGTAGCCATTTCATCACGCGGGCGGCCCACGCCATCTGCCAGGGAATGACGGTGTAGGAACGCCGCCGCGCAATGCAGCGCGCCACTCTGGCCGCCGCCGTCGGTGCGCTCATTTTGAACGGCATGGCATAGGGATTGACGCGCGTCATCGGCGTGTCGATATAGCCGGGCGCAACGGTGACGACGGCGATGCCGCGCGCTTTCAGTTCCAGCCGCAGCGCTTCGAGGTAAACCGTGGCGGCGGCCTTCGATGCCGAGTAGGCGCCGCCGCCCGGCAGGCCGCGCACTCCGGCCACGCTGGAAATGGCGCACAGCACGCCGCCGTTCGATTGCATGGCGGCGATGAAGGGCTGGAAGGTGTGCACCAGCCCCAGCACGTTGGCGTCCATCACGGCACGGAATACCGGCGCGTCGGCGGCTTCCTCGGTGAGGGTGCCGATGCTGATGCCCGCTGCGGCAATCACGATGTCGGGTACGCCGATATCGTTCAGAAAAGCCCCGGCCGCGTCCTGCATGGCGGCGGCATCGCGAACGTCGGCCTGGTACAGCCGTGCGTCCAGCCCGGCGGCGGTGTCCTGCAAGCCTTCCAGCCGGCGCCCGGCCAGCCCCAGTTGCGCGCCCAGCGCGCCGTAGTGCCGCGCCAGGGCCGCGCCGAGGCCGGAACTGGCGCCGGTGATGAAAACCCGTAACGGCAGGGAATTCACGCCTGCGAAAGACTCAACCCGGGCGCGTGGCGCCCGCACGCATCCAGCACTACCTGGCGGGTTTCTTGCCGCTGCGCTCGGCGCGCGCCTTGACGATGAGCTGGTCGAGCACTTCGAACAGGCGCGGCTCGCTGCCGGCCATCGACTGCGAGGTGGCGTATTTGCCGTCGATGATGAAGGCCGGCACGCCGTTGATGCCGTAGGTGGCGGCAAGCCGCGCGCCCTGCGTGGCCTTGGATTGCGTGGAGAAGGAGTTGTAGACCGCCTCGAACTTGCTGCGCTCCACCCCCTGCTTGGCCATCCAGTCGCCCAACACCGCCGGGTCGTTGAGATTGATCCCTTCCACGTGGTAGGCATCGAACACCTTGTGGTGCAGGCGGTTCAGCAGGCCCATCTGCTCCATCGTGTAATAAAGCCTGGCGCCGGGCATCCAGTCGTCCCGGAAGACCGCCGGCACGCGGCGAACCTGCGCATCCTTGGGCAGCGTCTTCAGCCAGGCGGTGAGGCCGGGCTCAAGCTGGAAGCAGTGCGGGCAGCGGTACCAGAAGAACTCCAGCACCTCGACTTTGCTGCCGCTGGCGACCGGCTGCGCGTTGCTCAAGCGGGTGTAATCGCGGCCCTCGACGGCGGCATTCGGGGCGGCAAAGGCGGACAAGGACAATACGGCGGCGGCCAGCATGGCCAATGCGCGGGTAAACATCAAGGCGTCTCCTGTGTGGTGGGAACTTCTTTGACCAGTGTGGCCGGAATATTGTTCTGCGTCAGCAGGCTACGGGTGCGGTTGACTTCGTCCATGGTACGGAAGGGGCCGACGCGCACCCGGTGGAACACGCCCTTGTCGCCGAGGTCGCTGGTCTGGATGGCGGTTTCGATGCCGAGCAGGGCCAGTTGCGCTTTCAGGTTGTCGGCGTCGGCCGGGTTCTGGAATGCGCCGGCCTGCAGGTAATACAGGGGCGAGGCCGCTGCGGCATCCGCTGCGGGCGGCAGCGGGCCGGTGGCCGCATCGCCGGGCAGCACTTTGTAGAAGTCGAAGCTGGGCGCGGTCTCCGGTGTGGCGGGCGCGGCGGGCGCCGGCCTGGCCGGCGCCGATTCCGGCGCGGCGAACCTGAAAGGATTGTTGCCGGTGACCCACAGCGCCACGCCCACGGCAAGCACCGCACCGACGATGAGGCCGATCAGCACGCCGGTGAAAATGGAACTGCCGCCCGAGCGGCCGGACTTGCGGGGTGCAGGTTTTGCCATGCTTACATTTTCTCCGGGGCGGATACGCCGAGCAAGGCCAGGCCGTTGACGATCGGAATGCGGGCGGCGTCGGCCAGCGCGAGGCGGGCGAGTTTCGTCGCCTCATTGTCGACGAGGAATTTCTCGGCGTTGTACCAGGCGTGGAAATCGCCCGCCAGCGTTTGCAGGTAATGCACCAGCAGGTGCGGCGCCAGTTCGCGTGCGGCGGCGGCGACGGTTTCCGGATATTCGGCCAGGCGCTGCATCAGCGCGAGTTCGTGCGACGCAGTCAGCGGTGCGAGGTCGGCGCCGTCGAGCGTGGCGGGTAGCCCGCCCCATTCCTCGAACACGCGGCAGATGCGCGCATGCGCGTACTGCACGTAGTACACCGGGTTGTCGGTACTTTTTGCCACCGCGAGGTCGACGTCGAAGATGTATTCGGTGTCGGCCTTGCGGGAGAGCAGGAAGAAGCGCACCGCGTCCTTGCTGGTCC
Source organism: Hydrogenophilales bacterium 17-64-11 (assembly GCA_002281975.1). GTDB lineage: Bacteria > Pseudomonadota > Gammaproteobacteria > Burkholderiales > Thiobacillaceae > Thiobacillus. Next base: position 11,844 of record NCIH01000024.1, read on the forward strand.
ATTCGATGAGGTCGCGCAGGGTGACGTAGCTGCCGGCGCGCTTGGAGATTTTCACCTCCTCGCCGCCGCGCATCACGCGCACCATCGTATGCAGCAGATAGTCGGGATAGCCCTCGGGAATGCCGACGTTGGCGGCCTGCAGGCCGGCGCGCACCCGCGCGATGGTGCCGTGGTGGTCGGTGCCCTGGATGTTGATCGCGCGCTCGTAGCCGCGCTCCCATTTGGCGATGTGATAGGCGACGTCCGGCACGAAATAGGTGTAGCTGCCGTCGGATTTCTTCATCACGCGGTCCTTGTCGTCGCCGTAGTCGGTGGTCCTGAGCCACAGCGCGCCGTCCTGCGCGTAGGTCTTGCCGGCGTCGACCAGCTTCTGCACCGTCGCCTCGACGCGCCCGCTGGTGTACAGGCTCGACTCCAGATAGTAGTGGTCGAAGCGCACCGCGAAGGCCTTGAGATCGAGATCCTGCTCGTGGCGCAGATAGGCGACGGCGAACTGGCGGATCGAGTCGAGGTCGTCGGCGTCGCCCGACGCGGTGAATTCGCGATCGTCAGACTTGACGGTTTTCCCGGCCAGAAAGTCGGCTGCGATGTCGGCGATGTAGTCGCCGTTGTAGGCCGCTTCCGGCCACGCGGCGTCGCCCGGTTTCAGCCCTTTGGCGCGCGCCTGCACGCTGTTGGCCAGCGTGGCGATCTGCACCCCGGCGTCGTTGTAGTAGAACTCGCGGTACACCTCCCAGCCCTGCGCCGCGTACAGGTTGCAGATCGCGTCGCCGAGCGCGGCCTGGCGGCCGTGGCCGACGTGGAGCGGACCGGTCGGGTTGGCGGAAACGAACTCGACCAGCACCTTATGGCCGGCGCCGGCGTCGCCGCGGCCGAATTGCGCGCCGGCCGCGCGGGTCTGCGGCACGACGCCGTGCCAGGCAGCGGGCGCGAGGTGGAAGTTGATGAAGCCGGCGCCGGCGATTTCCGTCCTGGCGATCAGCGGCGAGGCCGGCAGTTCGGTCAGGATCAGCTGCGCCAGCTCGCGCGGATTCTTCTTCAGCGGGCGTGCCAGTTGCATCGCGGCGTTGCTGGAAAAGTCGCCGTGGGCGGGGTTCTTCGGGCGCTCGATTTCGAGGCTGACCGCGGCGTCGGGTGCCACGGTTTCGAGGGCCTCGCCGATCAGGCGGGCGATTTGTTCTTTAAGCGGAAGGGTGTTGGACATGTTTACAAAGAGGATGGAGCAACCCTCGCATCCTCAGTGTTCGGAAATGGGTAGCCGGCGATTATAAGCGCCGCGTGCAAGGCCTCAAAACACCAAGGGATCGACATCGAGCGACCAGCGCGCCACGCGCGGCCGGATGCCGTCGAGTTGCGGCCGCCAGTCGCGCACGAAGGCCTGCAGGGCCAGTCTTGAGGCCGACTGGATCAGCAGTTGCGCGCGTTCCAGGTTGGCCACGCGCGCCATCGCCGCGGGGGTGGCGCCGAATACGCTGACGTCGGCCATAACGGGTGCCAGCGCAGCGGCGCGCTGCAGGAAGGCGAGCGCGGCGTCCATGGTGGTCGCCTCGGCGCGCAGCAACACCTGCCGGGTGGCGGGCGGCAGCTCGAGCTGGCGGCGTTCGGCCAGCAGCGCGCGCGCGTAGCCGGCGTAGTCGTGGCGCTGCAGGTAGCGGAACAGCGGGTGATCGGGGAAGGCGGTCTGGATCAGCACGCGGCCGGGCTTGTCGGCACGTCCGGCGCGTCCCGCCACCTGCATCAGCTGAGCGAACAGACGTTCGGTGGCGCGGAAGTCCGGGCTGTAGAGCGCGCCGTCGGTGTCGAGGATCAGCGCCAGCGTCATGTTGGGGAAGTCGTGGCCCTTGGCCAGCATCTGGGTGCCGACCAGGATGTCGACTGCGCCGCCATGCACCGCTTCGCCGAGTTCGGCCCAGGCACGCGGGCGCATGGTGTCGCGGTCGATGCGGCGCAAGCGCGCGGCGGGCAGCAGGGCGGCCAGCGTTTCCTCCAGCCGCTGCGTGCCCTGGCCGAGCGGTTTCAGGTCGGGGTTGCCGCAGCCCGGGCATTCGGCCGGGATGCGCGTCTCGAATCCACAGTGGTGGCACTTCAGGCGGTGCGCGGTACGGTGCAGTACCAGCCGCGCCGAGCAGCGCGGGCAGGGCGACACCCAGGCGCAGCTCGGGCAGTACAGCGCCGGGGCGTAGCCGCGCCGGTTGAGGAAGACCAGGCTTTGCTCGCCACGCGCCAGCGTGTCGGCCAGCGCCTGCAAGGCGGGACGGGTGAGGCCGTTGTCGAGCGGGATATGTTTCAGGTCGACCAGCTCGATGTCCGGCAGCCGGGCCTGGCTGATGGCGCGCTGCTTCAGTTCGATCAGCCGGTAGCGCCCATTCAGGGCCTGGGCGTAGCTTTCCAGCGAGGGCGTGGCGGAGCCGAGCACCACTGGCACGCCGGCCTGTTTGCCGCGCGCGATGGCGACATCGCGCGCCGAATAGCGCAGTCCATCCTGCTGTTTGAACGAGCCGTCGTGCTCCTCGTCCACCACGATCAGCCCCAGCCGCGGCAAGGGCGCGAACACCGACAGCCGGGTGCCGAGCAGCAGGTCGCAACCCGGCGCGGCGAGCCAGTTTTCGGTGCGTGCGGTTTCGCCGAGGCCACTGTGCAGGGCGGCGATATGGCGTCCGGGAAAGCGGCGGCTGAAATGTTGCTCCAGTTGCGGGGTGAGGGCGATTTCGGGAATCAGCACCAATGCCTGTTTATCTGCCGCCAGCATCGTGTCGATCAGGCGCATATACAGCTCGGTCTTGCCGCTGCCGGTGACACCGTGGACCAGGTGCACGCCGAATTGCGCGAGCGCAGGCAGCAGGCGGTCGAGCGCTGCTTGCTGCTCGACGGTCGCGGCGGGTGCCGGGGAAGCGCCGTCGCACGGCAGCGGGCCGTCCACCGGGGCGCCTGTCGCCTGTGGCGGCAGCCGCGCCCACGCGGCCCAGCCGGCGGCAACCAGCGCGGCCGCGTGGCGGCTTTGCTTCTGCGCGCGCAAGCGGTCGCGTGTCTGCGGTGCCGCGCGCAAGGCGTCGAGCAGCGCGCGTTGCGCCCTGGCACGGGCGGGCGGCGCTGCCACCCGCCCGGCATCGGTCAGCAGCAGCCAGGGCGTCCTGGTAACGAACGGTGTGGCGTTGCGCAGGCGCGGCGGCAGTGCGGCCAGCAGGATCGGGCCCAGCGGGTAGTGGTAATAATCAGCACAAAACTGCGCCAGGCGGAGGATGTGGGGAGACAGCGCGGGGCGATCGTCCAGCACGCGGATCAGATGGCGCAGTTTGCCGGCCTCGACCGCGCTGTCTGCCGCCGTGCCTAGCGCGACGCCGACTTGGCGGGTGCGGCCGAACGGAACTTCGACCAGACTGCCTGGCGGCACCGCATCAAGGCCATCCGGCAGGCGGTAATCGAACAACCGGTGGAGCGGCGTATCGAGCGCGACCTGAAGGATGGACGGCATGAGTTAGCGGCGAATCTTGGTTGAATGTTCGTAAAAATTAACTAGGTGACTGTTATAAAAGACTTATTTTGAATTTTCCACGCAGGCTGTGGATAATTGTGTGGGTGATTCGTGTCGATCGCGCTCAAACGCCCGCATTCAGGCGGGTAGGCGTCGCTGTCTAAAAAGCAGGCAATTCAGTAAGTTTTTAATTTTCATGGACTTATAAACGAGGCTTGACTGTCAAGCGTTTGACACAAAAAAATCCCTCCAACGTCAAAACTGTGCATAAGTAATACTGCTTTGAGCGAAAAGGCGCCTCCTTGCGCGCCTTTTTGACGCGCAAGCCATTGTTTATTCTAGTTTTGTTGCTGCTGAATGCCGGCAATCACCCAGCCGCCCTGGCCGCTGGCCGGTTTGGTGAGGTGCCAGACTTCGTCGAGCGGCATGGCGCCCTGGTCGGCGGACTCGCGAACGAGGCCGGTGAAGCGCACGCTGACGAGATGGCGGTTGCTTTCGTCGACGGCTTCCAGCACCTCGGCATTGAGCGTCATCACGTCGGTCGCTTGCGCGGCGTCGCCGCGCTCGGCCAGCTGCATCGACAGTTCGGCAAATATTTCGGGCGAGGTGAAGGCGCGCAGGTCGTCCAGATTGCCGGCGTCGAAGGCGGCTTGCAGGCGGATGAAGTTGAGCTTGGCTTCGCGCGCGAAGGCGTCGGCGTCGAACCCGGGCGGGAAGGAATGCGCGGCAGCAGCGCCGCTCAACGGGGCGGGGCTGGCGTCAAATGCCGCGGGCGCGCCAGGATTCATCCCGCCGGGCGGCATGCCGGCGTACTGCATCGCGGGTGCGCTGGCCGGGGCATTGCGGCGCATGAAGAAGCGGAACAGCATGAAAGCGGCCAGCGCCAGCAGCGCCAGCATCAGGAAATTGGCCATTTCTTCGCCCATTCCCAGATGCGAGAACAGCGCGGCCAAGCCCAGACCTGCGGCGAGGCCGGCAATGGGGCCCATCCAGGAGTTTTTCTTCGGTGCGGCCGTCGGCGCAGCGCCGGGCTGCTGGCGCTGCGGGGTGGGCGCGGCATTCTGTTTGGCGGGGGCGCTGCGCTGCATGCCGAAGGATTTGCCGCCGCCCATGCGCCTGGCTTCGGCGTCGTGCACGACGAAGCCGAAGCCGATGAAAAGAGCAAACAGGCTGATCAAGATGCGTTTCATGGTAGGTCCCGATAAATGTAAGGCTGGAATTTAAGACGCTGCAGGGTGAAAAAGTTCGCTCAGGCGCTATGCGGAAACGGGCGCAGCACGCACGGCGCGGCTGCGGCTGTGCACGGCCTCGGCCAGCACGCTGACGTTGTCCGGGTTGGTGAACTGCGAAATGCCGTGGCCGAGGTTGAACACGTGGCCGGGGTGGTTGCCGTAGCTGTCGATGATGCGATGGGCCTCGGCGCGGATGCTGTCGGGCGTGCCGTGCAGGGCGCTGGGGTCGAGGTTGCCCTGTAGCGCCACCTGATCGCCGACCCGGCGGCGCGCTTCGCCGATATCGACGGTCCAGTCGAGCCCGACGGCATCGGCGCCGATGCCGGCCATGGCTTCCAGCCAGTTGCCGCCGCCCTTGGTGAAGACGATGCTGGGGACGCGGCGGCCTTCGCGCTCCTTGATCAGGCTGGCGACGATGCGCTCCATGTAGTCGAGCGAGAATTCCTTGTACGCGTGGGGGGTGAGGCTGCCGCCCCAGGAATCGAAAATCATCACCGCCTGGGCGCCGGCCTCGATCTGCGCGTTGAGGTAGTCGATCACCGCCCGGGTATTGACCTCCAGGATGCGGTGCAGCAGGTCGGGGCGGCTGTACAGCATGGTTTTGATGTGGCGGTAGTCGTCCGAGCTGCCGCCTTCGATCATGTAGCAGGCCAGCGTGTAGGGGCTGCCGGAAAAGCCGATCAGCGGCACCGAGCCGTCCAGCGCGCGGCGGATGCTTCTGACCGCGTCCATCACGTAGCCGAGCTTGTCGGTCGGATCGGGGGCGGAGAGGTCGCGGATTTCCCACTCGTCGCGCAGCGGACGCTCGAAGCGCGGGCCCTCGCCCTGCGCGAAATACAGGCCGAGGCCCATGGCGTCGGGCACGGTGAGGATGTCGGAAAACAGGATCGCGGCGTCGAGCGGATAGCGCGCCAGCGGCTGCAGCGTCACCTCGGTCGCCAGGTCGGGCGTCTTGCACAGGGTCAGGAAATCGCCGGCGCGCGCGCGCGTGGCATTGTATTCCGGCAGATAGCGCCCGGCTTGGCGCATCAGCCATAGCGGGGTGTAGTCGGTGGGCTGGCGCTGCAGCGCGCGCAGAAAAGTATCGTTCTTGAGAGCGGACATGGCTGTAGCCAAGGATATGGCCAGGACGCAAAGCCGGCATTCTAGCAGGCTTGGCATCCCGGCCCTGAGTCGCGGGCGGTCAGCTGCGGCGGAAGCGCCATTCGCCGCGTCCGGACGGGCACGCCAGCACGTCGCGCGGCGTGCGGCCGTTGACGGCAAGCGTGGCGTGGCGGCAGCCGTCGCGTGCGTCGCCGTGCGGCGTGAAGCGGTAGTCGCGGCCCTCGTGGCGCCATGCCACCGGGACGCCGGGGCGGCCCAGTTCCAGCGCGTGGCCCATGCAGGCGCGGTCGCGCTCGTCCATGCTGTCGCCGACGGCGTGTCCCAGCACCGCGCCGAGCACGCCGCCGACCACCATGCCGACCGCGCGGTCGTCGCGGCCGGCCACCTGGCTGCCGATGACGGCGCCGGCGACCCCGCCGATCACCGCCCCGATCTCGTCGCGGTTGCAGCGGCCGGACGAAATGCCGTAATCGTGGACATATGCCACCCCGCTTTTGCCCTTGTAATGCCTGGCTTTTTTATGATGCTTGCGGTCGTGGCCGTGGTCGTGGTGCTGCTTGTGATAGCCGTGCGCGGGCGCATGGCCGGGCGGGTCGGCCAACGCCGGGCCGGCGGCCACCAGTGCGGCCAGGGCCAGAGTGACGGATACCTTCATGGGATGCTCCTTTGCTTATGCGATTGAGGGTTAACGGCGAAACGCGGCCGTGCTGTAGCGGCAGGCGCCAGCCCGCGCGCCGTGCCGGCCCGCTTAATTGAAGCGGGCGGGACGGCCGTGAGCATAACGCGCCTGGCGGTCATGTTTTTCGGCCTTGATGTTGTGGCTGGCGAGGTCCAACGCATGGTTCAGACGCTTGAATTCACGCGCGTCGATCACGCCGTCCGCGCGGAACCGGCGTTCCATTGCACGGATGGTGTGCTGCTCATGCATCAGCTCGCGGAATTCGGCGCGGCTCAGGTGCCCGCCACGCAGGCCGCTTTCGATGCGTTCCATCTGCCGCTGCTGGCGCGCATCGATCTGCTGGCTGTACGCCCGGGTCTGCTGATGGGCATGCGTGGGTCCGTCGCGGCCGTGCGTCCAGCCAGCCTGCGCGCCGGTTGCCGTCAGGCCCAGCGCCAGAATGCCGAGGGCGGTTTTCATCAGGGTGTTTTTCATGGTGCGGCTCCTGTTCGGTTGGGTGATGCCGCTGCCGGGGTGTTTCGTCAGCGGACAACTGCACTGTAGGGGGGCCGTGTAAGCGGGATGTTTGGGGCCGGTAACGGGGTGTAACGCAATGTAACGGCGACAGGGGGTCAGGTTTCGCCGGAATCTGCCGATTCATGGGGGGCTGAACGCAGTCGACAGGCTGCCTGGTCATAGAAGCGCCCTATTTACTGAGTTAGAATTTCCGGTTTTGCCTGATACCAACCCGCGTCGTAGGAGACCCCTGATGCAACTGAAGAAACTCGCGGCCAGCGTGGCTGCGGTGGGATTAACCGTGCCCGGCCTGGCCGCGGCCACCAATGGCATGCTCATGGAAGGCTACGGCCCCATCGCCGCAGGCATGGGCGGCGCGGCGATGGCGTACGACAACGGCACCGCAGCGATGGCCAACAACCCCGCGACGCTGGCGATGATGGCCGAAGGCAGCCGCCTCGACCTGATGGTGGGCTTCGTCGGTCCCGACGTCGCAACCCCGGGCGTCGGCAAATCCAGCGCCGACGCCTTCTACATGCCGGCGATCGGCTATGCGAAGAGGCAGGGCAAGCTGACCTGGGGCGCCGGCATCTACGGCCAGGGCGGCATGGGCACCGAGTACGCCGGTGGCGACATGGCGCAGGTGGGCGTCGGCCGCGTGATTTTCCCGCTGGCCTATGCCGTCAACGAGCGCTTCAACATCGGCGGCAGCGTCGACGTCGTCTGGGCCGGGATGGACATGGTGGTCACGAGTTTCGGCATCGACTTCAAGGACGACAGCGACTTCAGCGGCGCGGCCAAGGGCTACAGCGTGGCGGCCAAACTCGGCTTCACCTACAAGCTCAGCGACGCGCTGACCGTCGGCGGCGTCTACCAGACCGCTGGCAACCTGCCCGACCTCAAGGGCGACGGCTACCGGGTCGAAGGCTTCGACATGCCGGCGATAGTCGGTCTCGGCGTGAGTTGGCAGGCGAACGACCGGCTGATGGTCGCTGCCGACGTCTAAGGACGTGCTGTGGGGCGACAGCATGAATACCGTGACCATCCATTATCCGGGGGGGGCTGGAACGGCGCCGTTCACGCAGAACTGGGACGACCAGATCGCGGTGTCGCTGGGCCTGTCCTACAAGGTCACCGACGCATTCACCGGCCGCGTGGGCTACAACCATGGCAAGAACCCCATCCCCGATCAGCACGTGAGCTACCTGTGGCCGGCGATCGTCGAGGACCACTACACCGTCGGCTTCGGCTACGCGTTCAACACGCAGTCCGAGCTCAACTTCGCCCTGAGCGTCGTGCCGGAGGTTGCGGTGACGGGGACCGGCGCCGCTCCAGCGATGGGAGGCAACGGCGGCGTGACCACCGAGCACAGCCAGCTGAACTGGCAGCTGATGTACAGCTACAAATTCTGATCGACGAGCCGGGTGCGGCAAACCAGCCGGCTGCCCGGCTGGTTTGCCGCACTACTCGGGTTTCTTGGCGGCCGGTTCGCTGGCATCGTCCGGCGCGCGTCCGCTTTCTTCCGCGGCGGCGTCGACCCGTGGCTCCGCCCCATCCTTGAGCGTCTGCGCAGCCTGGTCGACCTGCTCGCCCGCCCGCTCGGCGGTGCCGGCGTTGTCGCAGCCGTTCAGGATCAGCTGGCTGGTCAGTACCGCCAGCACGCCATAGGAGGCGTGCCAGGGATGGGTGCGCTTGGATCTTGCCGGGATGGCGGAGGCGATCCCGGCCCCGCTCCATTCGTACAGCTGCATGTGTTCGTCGTTGAGGTGTTGCATGGTCGTGCGCATAGGGCGGTTCTCCTGGTTCCATCGGATAACCGGCGGCGGTACGCCGCCGGCCTGATCCCGCGGTCGTCGCTCAAGGCTTGATCCGCAGGTCGTTCTTGACGCCTTTCACGCCCTCGACGCTGTGCGCGATTTTTTCGGCCTGGGCAATTTGCGATTCGTTTTTCACCCAGCCGGACAATTGGACCGTGCCCTTGTGGGTTTCCACGTTGACGCCCAGACCCTTCGCGCCTTCGTCCTTCAGCAGCAGCGCCTTCACCTTGGCGGTGATCCAGGCGTCGTCGACATATTTGCCGGCCTTGATGCGGTCGTTGTTGGCGCTGGCCTTGATGAATTCGTCGCTGCTCAGGCGCTGGTCGCGGTTGGCGTCGCCTTCGCGGAAAGCCTGTTCCTGGCCGCCTTGAGCCAGGAATTCTTCCAGGCTGATGGTGCCGTCGCCGTTGCCGTCATACGCCTTGAAGCTGGGCGCTGCCGGAGCGGCCAGGGCCGGCGCAGCGGCGACGACGCTCAGCACGCCGGCAAGGGTCAAATCAAGGAAGCGCTGGTCAAAGGATTTCATGTCTATCTCCTGTAATAAGTCGATTCGAATGCAGGTGCACTCAAGCCGCTATCCAGCGACAACCGTGCCAGCTGTGTTTTCATTAATGAAATCATGCGGGTAGAAAATTCTGTCGGGCCGGACGGGCGAGCAGCCCGGAAAAGCCGGGCTGATTTGTCGCCTGTCGGCGACGGATGGCGACGTGTTTTTTCAAGCCTTTGTTTTTATTTGTTTCTTCTGTATGGATTCAGCGACATCCGGGAAAAGGGCTGGCAGGAAGCCTAAAAAAGGGAGCCAGGCTCCCCGGTATGCGATGCGGCACGTTTCAGGGCGTCGGCGGCCGGCGGCCGGCGGCCAGCAATGCCAGAAACACCACCAGACCGATGGCGAACAGCGCTTTGGCGATCCAGGCTGCAGTGCCTGCCGCGCCGGCAAAGCCGAAAATTCCGGCGACGATGGCGACGATCAGAAATGTAATGGCCCATCCGAACATGGCGTTCTCCTCTCAGGGTTGATGAAGGCGCGCGAAGGCGGTATCCGCCTCTTGCAGGGGATGTGCCAGATGAACGATCTGCTTTTGAATCAAGCGCCTGGCGTGCCGGTGCCAGTGCCGGGGCGCGCCAGTGGAAGTCCGCTGTCGCCCGCGCCCGACGTTCAGCCGGTTTCGTCGCGGTCCTGGAACAGGGCGGGGCTGAGGCCGTGGCGTTGCAGCAGCCGATAGACTTCGGTGCGGTTGCGGCCGGCCAGCCGCGCCACCTCACTGACCTGGCCGCGGGTCAGCTTCAGCAGGGTGATCAGGTAGTCGCGCTCGAAGGCGGCGCGCGCCTCCGCCAGCGGCTGGATCTCGGCCGGCTTGTCGCGCAGCGCGCGCGCCACCAGGCTGGCCGGGATGGTCGAGGTGGTGCATAGGGCGACGCACTGCTCGAGCGCATTCTGCAGTTGGCGGATGTTGCCCGGCCAGTCGGCCGCAGTCAGCATGTCGAGCGCGTCGGGAGCGAAGCCGTGGATGCGGCGGCGATATTTTTCTGTCAGCGCAGTCAGGAAATGCCGCGCCAGCAGCGGAATGTCCTCGCGCCGCTCGCGCAGCGGCGGCAGCGTGAGGCCGACCACGTTGAGGCGGTAGTAGAGGTCCTCGCGGAATTCGCCGCCGGCGATGGCCTCTTCCAGATCGCGGTGGGTGGCCGACAGGATGCGCACGTCGACCGCGCGCGTCTCGGTCGCGCCGACCGGCCGCACCTCGCCTTCCTGCAGCACGCGCAGGAGTTTGACCTGCAGCGGCGCGGGCATGTCGCCAATCTCGTCGAGGAATACGGTGCCGCCCTGCGCGCCGAGGAACAGCCCGGGATGGTCGCGCCCGGCGCCGGTGAAGGCGCCTTTGACATGGCCGAACAGTTCCGATTCGAGCAGTTCGGCCGGAATCGCGCCGCAGTTGATCGCGACGAAGGGCTTGCCGTGGCGCGGGCTGGCGCGGTGGATGGCGCGCGCCAGCAGTTCCTTGCCGGTGCCCGATTCGCCGCGGATCAGCAAGGAAGCCCCGCTCTGCGCGGCCAGCCGGGCTTCGGCCAGCAGCGTGTCCAGCGCCGGACTGGCGGTGACGATCTCGCTGCGCCAGTCGTCGTCGCCCGCATCGGCGCGGCTGCCGGCGAGCCGGGTGGCGCGCTTCAGCAGGTCGATCAGGGTGGGCGCGTCGTAGGGCTTGGTCAGGTAACCGAACAGCCCCTGCTGGGTGGCGGCCACCGCGTCGGGGATGGTGCCGTGCGCGGTCAGCACGATCACCGGCAGCGCCGGGTCGCGCGCATGGATGGCGCGAAACAGCGCCATGCCGTCCATGCCGGCCATCTGCATGTCGGTCAGCACGGCGTCGGGGCGGGCCAGCGCCAGCTGCGCCAGCGCCGCCTCGCCGCTGTCGACCGCGTCCACCCTGAAGCCATTGGCTTCCAGCCGCAGGGTGATCAGTTCGCGCAGCGCCGCGTCGTCGTCCACCAGCAGAATGCCCGGTCTTTTCATGGCGTTTTGGCGGGAATGGTGCGCTGTTGCAGGGATTTTTCCAGCGCCTTGATCTGTTCCAGCTTGTCCTGCAATTCCTGCGTGCGCGCAGTCTGCTGCCTGAGTTCGATGCGCGCCCTGAGCGATTTTTTCATCAGATCGAGCAGCGGTTGCGCGCGCGGATCGGCTTCGGTGAGTGCGCCGAGGATTTTGAGGCTGCGTTCGAGCGCCTCCACGCCGTCCTCGCGTTCCAGCAGGGCGGCCAGCTGAAAGCGGCGGGCGTCGTCGTGGCGGCGTTCGCCTTCCAGTTCGGCCAGTTCGCGCCGCCGCTGCTCGGCGGACAGCGCCGCCACCCGCGCCAGTTCGCCCAACAGTGCGGCGGCCCCGCCCGGTTCGGCCTGAGCGGCGCGGAAGGGCGGGCGCTCGGGGGTGGGCGGGGCGGCACAGGCGCTCAATAGCAGCAGGCCGGCAAGAAGAACCGATTTAAGCGTCATCGCGGGGCAAGGGCCAGGTTAAGCGGGCCAGGTTAATTTAAAGCAGGTCGACCACGGCGGGCAATCGATCACCTCGATGCCGCCGCCGGCGGACAGCAGGTATTCGCGCACGATCGACAGTCCCAGTCCGCTGCCCTTGATCGTGCTGGCAGGCTGGCGCGCGCCCTGGAAAAACGGCTCGAAAACGCGGCTGCGCTCGGCCTGCGGGATGCCGCCGCCCTGGTCGCACACCCATACTGCGACGGCATCCCCGGCGGGCGCGCTTTTCACCAGGATGCGCCCGCCCTCGGGGCTGAATTTGATCGCATTGGACAACAGGTTGTCGAGCACGGTTTCCAGTTGATTGCGATCGGCGCGCAGCGTGGCTGCGGCCAGCTGCGTCTCGACCCGGATCCCGCGCGCGTCGAGTGCCAGCCGCTGCCGCGCCAGCACGCTGGCGAGCGCATCGGCCAGCGCTTGCGGGACGGCGGGCGGCAGGGTGGCGTCGCGCATCATGCCGCCGTAGCGGATCAGGTCTTCGATGCGCTTCTGCAGCTCGCGGCTGCCGCCGTCCATGATGCCGACGATGCTGCGCTGGCGCGGGTTGAGACTGCCTGCGAGTTCGTCGCCCAGCAGCGCCACGCCCTCGCGCAGCGAGGCAAGCGGGGTTTTCAGCTCGTGCGAAACGTGGCGCAGGAAGCGCAGTTTCTGCTCTTCCAGAGCCTGCAGGCGCTGGCGCAGCCAGTCGACCTCGCGCCCCAGTTCGACGATGTCCTGCGGTCCGCTGATCGCCGGCAAGGGGGAGAGGTCGGCGCGGCCGAGTTGCTGGATCGAGGCCTTGAGCTGCTTGATCGGGCGGTTGATCATCCAGGAAAACACCGCGGCCAGCAGCAGCGTCAGCGGAATCAGCGCCAGCGCCAGCACGATCAGCCGCTGCCGGGTGGTCTGCACCGCCGTTTCCAGCGCCTGCAGCTCGCGCTGCACGGCGGCGTCGGCCTGGGCGAGCAGCGTTCGCGCGTTGACATGCAGCGCATCGAAGGCGGGGTCGAGCGCATGGAAGCGGGTGCTGTCGAGAAACGCTCCCGGTTGCAGCTGGCGATACAGCGTCCGGCTGCGTGTTCGCAGCGCGGCCAGCGTGGCGTGCGACGCGGCGTCGACGAGTTGCGTATCGAGCTGCGCCAGCTGGGCTTGCAGTTCGCTGAAGCGCATCCGCAGGGCGGGGCCGAACTCGGCGTCCTGCAGCAGATGGTATTGCCCGGCGGCGCGCTGCAGCTGGCTGACCGATTCGACGATCTGCCGCACGTCGCGCGTGATGGCGAGGCTGTTGCGGGTGAACTGGCGCTGGGTGTCGACCACGCCCTGCAACACGTGCACCGCGTTGATCAGGCCGCTCGCCAGCGGCACGATCAGCACGCTCATGGCGACGATGACCAGGATGGTGAACGAGCGGGGGTAATAAGGGCCAGGAAGCATCCGGACGGCGAGCAGCGGCAAAGTCGCAGCATACCCCGATTGGGCATGCGCGACGGCAGGGCGGCTGCCGTCGCGCATGCGGCGGATTTACAGCAGATCGAGATAGCCGAGGATGCCCTTGGCCGCCTCGCGGCCTTCCCACACCGCGGTGACCACCAGGTCGGAGCCACGCACCATGTCGCCGCCGGCGAAGATTTTCGGGTTGGCGGTCTGGAAGGCGTGCTGCTGGCCCTGGGCGATGACGCGGCCGCCCGGGTCGGTCGCGATGCCGTGGTCGGCAAACCACGGCTGCGGGTTGGGGCGGAAACCGAAGGCCACGATCACACGGTCGGCCGGCACGATTTCCTCCGAGCCGGGGATCACCACCGGGGTGCGGCGGCCGCGCGCATCCGCCGGGCCGAGTTCGGTGGTGACGAGCTTGACGCCTTCGACTTTTCCATTTCCCACGATCTCGACCGGCTGGCGGTTCCACAGGAATTGCACGCCTTCTTCCCTGGCGTTGCCGACTTCGCGCTTGGAGCCGGGCATGTTCTTCTCGTCGCGGCGGTAGGCGCAGATGACGCTGGCAGCGCCCTGGCGGATGCTGGTGCGGTTGCAGTCCATCGCGGTGTCGCCGCCGCCGAGCACCACCACGCGCTGGTCTTTCATGTCGCGATATTTTTCGTTGGGGTCGGCGGCCTCGTCGGGATTGGCCAGATCGAGGCACTTGCGCACGTTGGAAATCAGGAAGGGCAGCGCTTCCAGAACGCCGGGCAGATCCTCGCCGGGGAAGCCGCCCTTCATGTAGGTGTAGGTGCCCATGCCCATGAACACGGCGTCGTATTCGTCGAGCAGACTCTGCATCGGCACGTCGCGGCCGATGTCGGTGTTGAGGCGGAATTCGACGCCCATGCCTTCGAACACCTCGCGGCGGCGCGTCATCACCCATTTTTCCATCTTGAATTCGGGGATGCCGAAGGTGAGCAGGCCGCCGATCTCGTCGTAGCGGTCGTACACCACCGGCTTCACGCCGTTGCGCGCCAGCACGTCGGCGCAGCCGAGGCCCGCGGGCCCGGCGCCGATCACCGCGACCTTCTTGCCGGTCGGCACCACGTTCGACATGTCGGGACGCCAGCCGGCCTTGAATGCCTCCTCGGAGATGTAGCGCTCGACCTGGCCGATGGTCACCGCGCCGAAGCCGCCGCTGTTCGGACCGCCGCCCACGGCTTCGCCGAAGCCGTCGGTGTTGAGGGTGCAGGCGCCCTCGCACAATCGGTCCTGTGGACAGACGCGGCCGCACACCTCGGGCAGGCTGTTGGTCTGGTGGCTCAATTCGGCCGCTTCGAACAGGCGGCCTTCGGTCACCAGCTTCAACCAGTTGGGAATGTAGTTGTGCACCGGGCACTTCCACTCGCAGTATGGATTGCCGCAGCCGAGGCAGCGGTCGGCCTGCTCCTGCGCGTGCGCCGGGTCCATCAGCGCGTAGATTTCGCGGAACTCGTGCTTGCGGACGTCGGCGGGGGTTTTTGCGCCGTCGCGCCGCGCCTGCTTCAGAAACTGGAATACGTCGCCCATCGTTATGCTTCCAATACTTCATGTGACTGGCCGGGGATGTCCTCGACCAGGTCTTCAATCGAAATCCGCTTCGGCTTGACCAGCCAGACGCGAGACAAGGTGGCGTCGAAGTCGGCCAGCAGCGCCCTGGCGTGAGCGCTGCCGGTGAGTGCCAGGTGGCGCTCGATCTGCGCCTTGAGGAAGTTCCGGTAGGGCTCGGTCTCGACGCTGGTGATGCGCGTCAGCTCGACCATTTCCTTGTTGGTCCTGGAGACGAAGTCGCCCGCGTCGTCGACCACGAAAGCCATGCCGCCGCTCATGCCGGCACCGAAGTTGAGGCCGGTGTCGCCCAGCACGATGACGGTGCCGCCGGTCATGTATTCGCAGCCGTGGTCGCCGACGCCCTCCACCACCGCCAGCGCACCGGAGTTGCGCACGCCGAAGCGCTCGCCGCTCATGCCCGCGGCGTAGAGTTCGCCGCCGGTGGCGCCGTACAGGCAGGTGTTGCCGATCAGGGTGTTGCGGTGCGCGTCGAAGGTGGCGCCGCGCGGCGGATAGATCACCAGGCGGCCGCCGCCCATGCCCTTGCCGACGTAGTCGTTGGCGTCGCCTTCCAGCGTGATCGTCAGGCCCTTGTGGTTCCACACGCCGAGGCTCTGGCCGGCCGAGCCGGCGAGGTCGATGCGAATGGTGTCGTCCGGCAGACCCTTGGCGCCGTGCGCCTTGGCGATCTCGCCCGACAGGCGGGCGCCGATCGAGCGGTTGACGTTGCGCACGGGGTAGGCGAGTTCAACGGGCCTGCCGGCCTTGATCGCGGCCAGCGCGTCGGCCACCATCTGCTCGGCCAGTTCGCCCTTGTCGAACGAGGGGTTGCGTTCCTGCTGCGCGAAGCGCGGCGCGTCGGCGGGGATGTCGCCCTGCGAGAGCAGCACGTCGAGCTTCAAGCGGCCCTGGCGCGGCGTGTCGCCGGCGGCGAGATCGAGCAGATCGGTGCGGCCGATCAGGTCGGTCAGCTTCCTGATGCCGAGGCTCGCCATCAGCTCGCGCGTTTCCTCGGCGACGAACCTGAAATAGTTCACCACCATCTCGGGCAGGCCGATGAAGTGTTCGCGGCGCAGCTTCTCGTTCTGCGTGGCGACGCCGGTGGCGCAGTTGTTGAGGTGGCAGATGCGCAGGAACTTGCAGCCCAGCGCGACCATCGGGCCGGTGCCGAAGCCGAACGACTCGGCGCCGAGAATCGCCGCCTTGACGACGTCCAGCCCCGTCTTCAGACCGCCGTCGGTCTGCACGCGAACGCGGCCGCGCAGACCGTTGGCGCGCAGCACCTGCTGCGCTTCGCTCAAGCCGAGCTCCCACGGCGAACCGGCGTATTTCACGCTGGCGAGCGGGCTGGCGCCGGTGCCGCCGTCGTAGCCGGAAATGGTGATGAGGTCGGCGTAGGCCTTGGCGACGCCGGCGGCGATGGTACCGACGCCGGGTTCGGCGACCAGCTTCACCGACACCAGCGCGTCGGGGTTGACCTGCTTGAGGTCGTAAATCAGCTGCGCCAGGTCCTCGATCGAATAGATGTCGTGGTGCGGCGGCGGCGAGATCAGCGGCGTGCCCGGCTTGCAGTGGCGCAAGGAGGCGATCAGCGGCGAGCACTTGTCGCCCGGCAGCTGGCCGCCCTCGCCGGGCTTGGCGCCCTGGGCGATCTTGATCTGCAGCACCTCGGCGTTGACCAGGTAGGTCGCGGTGACGCCGAAGCGGCCGGATGCGACCTGCTTGATCTTGGACATCTTCGCGGTGCCGTAGCGTGCCGGGTCCTCGCCGCCCTCGCCGGAGTTGGAGCGGCCGCCGATGCGGTTCATGCCTTCGGCGAGCGCCTCGTGCGCTTCCGGCGACAAGGCGCCCAGCGACATGCCGGCGGAGTCGAAGCGCTTGAGGATGGCTTCGAGCGGTTCGACTTCCTCCAGCGGAATGGGTTGAACCCCGTGCGCCGCGCCGGCCTTCAGCTTCATCAGGTCGCGCAGCATCGCCACCGGACGGCTGTCGACGATCGCGGAATACTTCTTGAACTCGGCGTAGTCGCCGGTCTTCACCGCTTTCTGCAGTTGCTGCACCACGTCCGGGTTGTAGGCGTGGAATTCCTCGCCGAACATGAACTTCAGGAGGCCGCCGGCCGACAGCGGCTTCAGCGGGTTGAACGCCGCGCGGTGCAAAGCTTTCTGGTCGGCTTCGAAATCGTCGAAGTTGGCGCCGGAAATACGCGACACCGTGCCCGTCAGGCACAGCCTGACCACATCCTCGTGCAGGCCCACGCCCTCGAACAGCTGGGCGCCGCGGTAGCTCGCCACCAGCGAGATGCCCATCTTCGACAGCACCTTGTACAGGCCCTTGTCCATGCCCTTGCGGAAGTTGGCCAGCGCCTTGTCGAGGCCGGGCTTGATTTCGCCGGTCTTCACGAATTCGCCGATGATCTGGTAGGCGAGATACGGATACACCGCGGTGGCGCCGTAGCCGATCAGGCAGGCGTAATGGTGCGAATCGCGCACGCTGCCGGTTTCCACCACGATGTTGGCGTTGCAGCGCAGGCCGGCGTCGATCAGCGCGTGGTGCACCGCGCCGGTGGCGAACAGCGCATGGATCGGCAGGCGGTCCCTGGCGATGTTGCGGTCGGACAGGACGAGGATGACCTTGCCGGCCTTCACCGCCTCGACCGCGCGCGCGGTCAGCGCCTGCAGCGCGGCTTCCAGCGTGGTCGCCGCCGGGTCGTAGTGCAGGTCGAGCGTGGCCGGGGCGAAGGCCGGGTCGTTCAGGTTCAGCAGCTTGTCGAAGGCCTCCTTCGACAGCAGCGGGGTGTGCGCCTCCACCCGGTGCGCGTGTGCCGGGCTTTCCTCGAACAGGTTGCGCTCGGGGCCGAAGGTGGTGTTGAGCGACATCACGATCGCTTCGCGGATCGGATCGATCGGCGGATTGGTGACCTGCGCGAACTGCTGGCGCAGGTAGTCGAACGGCGAGCGCACTTTCTGGCTCAAAACCGCCATCGGCGTGTCGTCGCCCATCGAGCCGATCGCTTCGGCGCCGTCCTCGGCGAGCACGCGGATGATCTGGTCGCGCTCCTCGAAGCTGACGTTGAACAGCTTCTGGTGCGTCAAGAGGCTGGCCGCGTCCATCACCGCCAGATCGGCGTCCTGGCCGATCGACAGGTCGAGCTTCACCGCGCTGGATTTCAGCCATTCGCGGTAGGGCTGCGCGCCCTTCAGTTCGTTGTCGATGTCTTCCGACATCAACAGGCGTCCGGTATCGAGGTCGGCGGCGATCATCTGGCCGGGCTTGACGCGGCCCTTGCGTTCGACGTTGGCGGGGTCGATCGGCCACACGCCAACTTCCGACGCGATGGTGAGGATGCGGTCCTTGGTCAGCACCCAGCGCGG
>NCIH01000141.1:0-9503 GCA_002281975.1 Hydrogenophilales bacterium 17-64-11
CGACCAGATCCACACCGCCAAACTGACCGAAAAACCGTTCACCCTGGTCGGCGATTCCGGCACCTATACCTGCGATGCGCTGATCATCGCCACCGGCGCCTCGGCCATGTACCTCGGCCTGCCGTCCGAGCAGGCCTTCATGGGCAAGGGCGTGTCGGGCTGCGCCACCTGCGACGGCTTCTTCTACAAGAACCAGGACGTCGCCGTCGTCGGCGGCGGCAACACCGCGGTCGAGGAAGCGCTGTATCTCGCCAACATCGCGCGCCACGTCACCCTGGTGCACCGCCGCGACACCTTCAAATCGGAAAAGATCCTCGTCGACCACCTGATGGACAAGGTCAAGGAAGGCAAGATCACCCTCGCCCTCGACAGCACGCTGGACGAGGTGCTGGGCGACAAGACCGGCGTCACCGGCATGCGCATCAAGAGCACCAAGGACGGCTCGACCAAAGACATCGCGCTGACCGGCATCTTCATCGCCATCGGCCACAAGCCGAACACCGGCATCTTCGAAGGCCAGCTCGAACTGGAAGGCGGCTACATCGTCACCCGCTCGGGCCGCGTCGGCAACGCCACCGCCACCAGCATCGACGGCGTGTTCGCCGCCGGCGACGTGCAGGACCACATCTACAAGCAGGCCGTGACCAGCGCCGGCACCGGCTGCATGGCCGCGCTCGATGCCGAACGCTATCTGGACGCGCTCGGCAAGACCGCTTGAGCTGAGCCATGAAGCGCGGCCGCGGCACGGCGCTGCCACCCGCCTCGCTTGAGGCGCTGACGCGCGTGCGCCGCGCGTTGCGCGAGCAGGCCGCCGTCCCGCGCGCGTGCCATCAGGCGCCGCATAAACCCAGGCCGCCGGCAGACGGCACCATGCTGTTTCGCCGCGCCGTCGCCGACGCCGTGCCGCTTCCCCCGTCCAATCGCGCTGAAATACCACGTCCGCGCCCCAAACCCGTCGCCCACCAAAGACGGGCCGACGAGCGGCAGGTCCTGATCGATGCCCTGGCCGACCCGTGGGACTGGGAGGACGCGCTCGTCACCGGTGACGAGCTGCTGTTCGTGCGCCCCGGCGTGCCCGCCGCCGCGCTGAGAAAGTTGCGCCGCGGCGGCTGGGTCATCAAGGGCGAACTCGACCTGCACGGCCACACCGGCGACGAGGCGCGCCTCGCGCTGGCCGCCTTCCTCAACCGCTGCATGCGCGAAGACCGGCGCTGCGTGCGCATCATCCACGGCAAGGGCCACGGCTCGAAAAACCGCCTGCCGGTGCTGAAGAACAAGGTGCGCCACTGGCTGACGCAGCGCGAAGACGTGCTCGCGTTCTGCCAGGCGCGCACCGTAGACGGCGGCGCCGGCGCCGTTGTCGTGCTGCTCAAATCCTCGCCACGTTAAAGAAGAAAGGCCCGCCATGAGCGAACCCGTCATTACCGATTTCGAACTGCCGTCCACCGGCGGCACGACCTTCAAGCTGTCCGAGCAGCGCGGCAGGAATGTCGTCGTGTATTTCTACCCCAAGGACAACACCTCCGGCTGCACCCTCGAAGGCCAGGAGTTCCGCGACCTGTACGCCGACTTCGGCAAGGCCAACACCCTCGTCGTCGGCGTCTCGCGCGACAGCCTCAAGTCGCACGAAGGCTTCAAGGCCGCGCACGGCTTCCCGTTCGAACTGCTCGCCGACACCGATGAAAAAGCCTGCGAACTGTTCGGCGTGATGAAGCTGAAAAACATGTACGGCAAGCAGGTGCGCGGCATCGAGCGCAGCACCTTCGTATTCGACGTGAACGGCAAGCTGGCGAAGAGCTGGCGCGGATTGAAGGCGCCAGGGCATGCGGCGGAGGTGTTGGGGTTTGTGCAGGGGCTGTAAGCACGCCACCCCGCCGTCGTTGCGGGGCACGCAGCGCCGAAGCAATCCAGTTTAAGCTTAACCGCGGAGCACTACCGAGTAGTTGGTGCTTTCGCAGGGCTGCTGAACGTTGGCCGGGGGTAGCCCGGCGGCTAGTCACTTTCTTTTGTCTCGCCAAAAGAAAGTAACCAAAGAAAAAGCGACCCCGCTCATCCCCGAAACCCCGGAAACCGAGCCTGCCGGACGGGCGGCAAAGAACTCGCCCCGCTTTATTTGTATTTCGAAGGTGAGCGGGGCTCAGACACCTTTGCCGCTGATCCGCCCGGCAGGCTCGATTTCCGGCGGGACTGAGAGGGGCTGAAAGTCAGAGCCAGACCGGTGATGCGCGACGGTTTGCGTTCTTGTGCAAGTTTCACTGCGAGGCCCCTCGATCGGGTTCGTGGCGCAGCATAACGTCAAACTGGTTTTGACTTTCCTCCCCTTACAGACCCGCCGAAGATCAAGTGCATCGGGTGGATCAGTGGCAAAGGTGTTTGAGCTCCGCTCACCAAATCAAATCAACCCAGCAAAAGCGGGGCGAGTTCTTTGCCGCCCACCCGACGCGCTTGATCTTCGAGAATTCGGGTATGTCGGGGTCGCCTTTCTTTGGTTACTTTCTTTGGCGAGACAAAGAAAGTGACTTGCTGCCGGGCAACCCCCGGCCAACAGACCTCAGCTTGGTGACGAACCCAACTACTCAGTGGTGCTCCGCGCCTAACTCGCAATGACGGGCAAACTCTCCGCCGCAAAAAACCGCTCCACCACCTCCAGCTTCCGCGTCCGCGTCATCGCCGGCAGCGCATTCAGCAACAAGCGCCCATACGGCTTGTCCGCCAGCCGCGTGTCGCAGATCATCAGCACCCCGCGATCGGTCTCGGTGCGGATCAGCCGCCCGGCGCCCTGCTTCAGGCTGATCGCCGCATGCGGCAACTGGTAATCCATGAAGGGCTTGCCGCCGTTCTTCTCGGCCTGGGCGATGCGTGCGGCGACGACCGGGTCGTCGGGCGGCTGGAACGGCAGCTTGTCGATGATGACGACCGACAGCGCCTCGCCCGGCATGTCGACGCCCTCCCAGAAGCTTTGGCTCCCCAGCAGCACGGCGTTGCCGGCTTTCTGGAAGCGCGCGAGGAGTTCGTTCTTCGGCGCGTCGCCCTGCACCAGCAAGGGGTAGTCCCAGCCGCGAAACTTGAAGGCATCGGTCAACAGGCCGCGCGCCTTCTCCAGCGCGCGCAGGCTGGTGAACAGGATGAAGGCACGGCCGCGGCTGACTTCCAGCACCGGCAGGGCGGCGTTGACGACGGCTTCGGTGAACTCCGGCGTGTTCGGCGCGGGCAAGCCCTGCGGCACGTAGAGCACGCCCTGGCGCGGGTAGTCGAAGGGGCTGTCGACGCACAGCGTTTCCGCCGCCTCTATCCCCAGGCGGGTTTTGAGGTGGGTGAAGTCGCCGCCGACCGACAGCGTGGCCGAGGTGAGGATCCACGCCTGCGCGCGTTCCGTCAGCTTGGCGCCGAACATCGCGCCGACCGACAGGGGCGTCGCGTGCAGCAGCAGCGAACTCAGCGTGGTTTCCAACCAGCGCACGCGCGGAGTGTCGGGATCGTCGTCGCGCTGCCAGCTGGCGAGGGTGGCCTGCACGCCCAGCGCGCGCTCGAAGCAGTTCTTCAGATCGGCGTCGCGTTCGGCCTGGGTTTCCAGCAGCCTGGCCGTTTCGTCCAGCGCCGCCGACAGCGTCTTCAGCGCATCAGGCCATTTGTCGTAGCGCGTCAATTCTACGAATGTCGATTTGATTGGGTTCTGCGGAAACGCCAGGCGCAGATCGCGAGCGGCCTTGGTCAGGTCTTCCGCCGCGCGGCGCAGCGCCGGAAAATCGCCCGCCTTCACCGCCGCCAGCCGCTTGGTGTCGCCCGCCAGATCGAGCAATTGCGCGGTGGACAGCGTTTCGCCGAAGAACTGTGCGGCGGTTTCGGCGAGCTGGTGGGCTTCGTCGAGAATCACGGTGTTGCAGGCGGGCAGCAGTTCGGCGACGCCCTCGTCCTTCAGCCACAGGTCGGCAAAGAACAGGTGGTGGTTGACCACCACGACTTCGGCGTCGAGCGCGGCCTTGCGGGCCGCCATCACGAAGCAATCCTTGAAGTGGCTGCATTCGCTGCCGAGGCAGCTGTCGCGGCTGGAAACCGCGTACTGCCAGGCCGTGGCGTCTTCGGGTATGCCGTCGGCCTCGGCGCGGTCTCCGCTGGCGCTGGTTTCGGCAAAGCGGGCGATCCTGGCCAGCCAGGCGGCATCGTCGCGGTGCGCGAAACGGCCGTCGCTCAAATTGCGCCGCAGGTGATGGTGGCAGACGTAGTTGGCGCGACCCTTCAGCAAGGCCACCTTGACCGGCGACTTGAGCGCGCGGCGCGCCGCCGGCAGGTCGCGATGGAACAACTGGTCCTGCAAGGCCTTGGTGCCGGTGGAAATCACCACCTTGCCGCCCGACAGCAGCGCGGGAACCAGGTACGCCAAGGTCTTGCCGGTGCCGGTGCCGGCTTCGGCCAGCAGCACGCTGTTGCCGGCGATTGCGCGCTCGACCGCTTCGGCCATGGCGAGTTGCTGCGGACGCGAACGCCAGCCCTGCAGCACGGCGGCACACGCCCCTGCGGATGAAAAAATGTTTTCCAGATCAAGCATATCGAGATCGACTTCGGCGCGCAGTGTAACACCCTGAACAGGCTGCATCGGCTGCAGCCGCCTCAAGTTTGCGCGTATTGCTGCCGTTAGTTTCACCGGTGCTGCCTACCCAATTCTGCTTATGCGCATATTCCTGCTCTGCCTGACACTAGCGCTGGCCTCGGTCTCGGCCCACGCTGCGATCGTCCGATTGGAGATGCGCCCGGGGATTGATGCCAGTGCCGAATATCTTGCGGGGCTGCGCAACAAGCCCGCGGTACTGCTGCTGCACGGTTTTTTGCAGACGCGCGAGTTTCCCACCGTCGCCACGCTGGCGCGCGGCCTGCAGGATGCGGGATATCCCGTATTGACCCCCACGCTCAGCCTCGGCATTCCCAACCGGGCACAGAGCCTGGCCTGCGAAGCGGTGCACCACCACAGTCTGGACGAGGATGTTGCCGAAATTGCGCGCTGGGTGGACTGGCTGAAATCGCGTGGCCACCGTTCCATCGTTTTGATCGGCCACAGTTTCGGCAGCATGCAGTTGCTGGCCTATCTGGCCGCCGGGCCGAATGCAGCGGTAAAAGGCTATATCGGCGCCTCGCTGATCGAAGTTCAGATCGGCACGACCCCGCGTGCAGCGCTCATCGCCCAGCTGGAAGGCCGCGTGCAGCGCAGGCAGCGCGACCTGGTCACCCAGCATGTGTCTTATTGCAGAAAATACCGCTCGACGCCGGAGGCCTTGTTGTCGTACGTGCGCTGGGATCAGGCGCGCACGCTGGCGGCATTGAAGCAATCGCCGGTCAACGTAAAACTCGTCATGGGGGACGCCGACGACATGCTCGGACATGGCTGGCTCAAGGCACTGCAGCACGTACAAACGCCCATGGTGATCGTGAAGGGCGCCAACCATTTCATGGATGGCGAACATGAGTTCGATCTGCTGGAGCACACCCTCAAATCGATGGAACCCGCTCAGCCGCCCCTGCCTCGATGAAATGGTCTGAATCCATCTCCATCAAGCAGATCGCGCTCGCTTTCGTCACCGGGCTGCTGGTGCTGGTGAGCCTGATCGGCGGCTTTGCCGCCTACCAGACGCGCGCCGTCACGCGCAGCCTGGAACAGCACAACTGGGAATGGTGACGCCCGAGTATTACACCTACTGGCGAGACCAGCGGGTATATGAAAGCGGCGTGCTGAACAGCCGTTTTGCCCGGGCGGCACTGTATACCCGCGCCGGCACGCTGCTTGCCCCCAGTCCGGAAAAAAGCGGCCTGCCGACGAAGCTGCCCGCCGCTTTGCCGCTGCAGCAGAGCGCCAGCTGGCTGAGCAACCAGGCAGGCAGCATTGCCCTCTATCACGCATTTCCGGTCTATGGCGACGAGCGTCGGCAAGCCCTGCTCGGCTACGGCCTGATCCGGATCGATTTCATGCCGGCATTGCTGCGGCAGGCAAAATTCCAGTTCACGGATACGCCGAGCGTCAAACTGGCACTCGAGCCGGGCGAAACGCTGGCCGCATCGCAGCTGTTTTCGCGCCTGAGTTTCAGCGCCCGCCCCGATCCCGATCAGCTCAGGTTCCAGACGATTCTGTCGCGCACCCTGCTCGCTTTGTTTGTGCTGCTGGTAACCGCCGCACTGCTGGGTTTCGTGGCATACAACCGTCTGTTGATACGCCCGCTGGGGCGGCTGACGCAGGACATCGACGCCATGCAGCACGGCCGTTTCAACCACAATCCGTCGCGCTCGCAGCCGATGCGCATCAGCGAACTCGAAAACATCCGCCGCTCGCTGCACGACTACCAGCTGCAATTGCGCGAACTGCATGGCTCGCTGGAGCACCAGAACCGCGAATTCCACTCGCAGGCGCGGCAGGATGCGCTCACCGGCTGCCACAACCGGCGCGCCTACGAAGAAGACTGGGAAGTTTTCCGCCGGCAACTGGAAGCCGCGCCGCAGGGTGTGGCTTTCCTGTTGTTCGATTGCGACCGCTTCAAGACCATCAACGACACTTACGGTCATGCCAAGGGCGACCGCGTGCTCACCATCGTCGCCGATGCACTGGTGATGGCACTGCGCGCCAACGATCGCCTGTATCGCCTCGGCGGCGACGAATTCGCCACCTTTCTGTCGCACACCACGCCTGCCCAGGCCAAGCAGATCGCCCAACGCTGCCAGAGCCTGCTCGAAGCGTCCGCCTTCAGCGACCTGGGAATCAGCGAACCGGTCGGCATCAGCATCGGCATTGCTTTCTGCGCAGCCGATCAGCTGGAGTACATCGACGAACTGCCCAAACAGGCCGACATCGCCATGTATACCGCCAAGCAGCCGGGGCGCAACCGCATCGCGCTGTACGGCGAGGATACCGAGCGTGCCGCGCAGGCGCTGGTGGCAAGCCGCGAGACCAGCGCACTGTTCCAGGCGCTGGCCACCCCCGGCATGGTCGAGCTGCATTACCAGCCCATCCATGGCCTGCCCGGGCGCAAGGTGGCGTATTACGAGGCGCTGGCGCGCATCCGCTACAACGGCGAACTCATCATGCCGGGCGCCTTCCTGCCGGTAGTCAGCAGCCGCCGCCTGGAAACCGAATTCGATCTGGCGGTGCTGCACCAGGTCGACGCCGATCTCTCGTCGCAGCAAATTCCGCCGGGAAGCGGCGTCTCGATCAACCTGTCGGCGCAAAGCATTTCACGTCCCGAAAT
Source organism: Hydrogenophilales bacterium 17-64-11 (assembly GCA_002281975.1). Classification (GTDB taxonomy): domain Bacteria; phylum Pseudomonadota; class Gammaproteobacteria; order Burkholderiales; family Thiobacillaceae; genus Thiobacillus. The sequence goes on from NCIH01000141.1 coordinate 7,227, forward strand.
CGTGTCGCACCTGCTGGAACTGTCGCGTCACGGCGCACGCCATCCCCTGATGCTGGAGATCACGGAAACCTCGCTGATCACCCAGATGATCGAAGTGCGCACCTATCTCGATTTGCTGCACACAGTCAATTACCGCATCGCCATGGACGACTTCGGCACCGGTTATTCGCCGCTGCGTTATCTGGTGGATTTGCCGGTGGATGTGGTCAAGTTCGACATTTCGCTGGTGAACAAGCTGGGGCAGGACAACCGCGCCGGCCAGGTGGTGGCCGATTTCGCCCGCATGATGAAGGACGCCGGCTATGCGCTGGTGGCCGAGGGCGTGGAGACCGAAACCGTGCTACAGAAGGTCGAAAGCCTGGGCTTTGCCCATGTGCAGGGCTATTTGCTGGGGCGCCCCGTCCCCCTGTCGCAGCTGGCCGCCCAACCCGGTGTCGCCGGCATGGGAGCGCCGCCTGCTCCGCTTGGCGAAGACGGCTCAGTGTTTGCCTGAGCGCCAGATGGAAAAGATGATCCACAGGCTGTTGAAGAACGCGATCAGGAATCCCAGCAATCCGAAAAAAGGCAGGCCGAACAGCTGAGGTCCGCCTTCCACCGTCATGATGATGCTGGAGCCGACCACCAGCGAGGCAGTCAGTATGCCCATGGTCAGCCGGTTGCTGGCGCGGTCCAGCTGGTGGCCGAACTGGTCCAGCCGTTTCAGGTCGAGATCGACCTTCACCCGCCCGCGCCGCATGTCGCGCAGCAGATGGCGCAGGTCGCGCGGCAAGTCGGCCAGCACGTCCAGCGTTTCGCGCATGCTTTTGCGCCCGCGCGCCAGCAGCGCCTGCGGGGTGTAGCGCCGCTGAATGACGCGTTCCACGAATGGCGTCACGTGGTCGATCATGTGGAACTCGGGGTCGAGCTGCTGCCCCAGCCCTTCCAGCGTGATCAAGGTCTTGAATAGCAGGGTCAGATCGGCCGGCAGCATCAGGTTGTTGTCGCGCATCAGCGCCGTGATGTCGTTCAGCAACGCTCCGATCTTGACGTCCTTGAGCTGCAGGTCGTCGTAGCTTTGCAGCAGTTCCGCGACGTCGTAGGCCAGGCGATCCTCATCCAGCACCGACTCGCCGCTCCAGTCCAGCAGTATCTGCAGCAGACCCTGCTCGTCCTTGCGCGTCAGCGCGTGCAGCAGGTCGACAATCTGGTTGCGGCGGGGATTGGTCAGCATCCCCACCATGCCGAAGTCGATCATGCCGATGCGATTGTCCGGCAGGAACAGCACATTGCCCGGATGGGGGTCGGCATGAAAATAACCGTGTTCCAGCACCATGCGCAGCACCGTATCGGCGCCGCGCGCTGCCAGCAGCCCGGGGTCGAGCCCGCGCGCGCGCAGCTTGTCGGGCGCCACGCCCGCCATGCCGACGATTTCTTCCTGCACGTTGACGCGGTCGCTGGTGAATTCCCAATACACCCGGGGAATCTTCACCAGCGGATCGTCGGCAAAGTGGCGGGCGAACTGGTCGATGTTGCGCGCCTCCTTGGCCAGATCGAGTTCGCGGTTCAACGAGCGGCGGAACTGCGACACCATATGCACCGGATCGTAGCGCCGGGAATCCGGCACTTCGCTGTCCAGCAGCCTGGCGGCATGTTCGAGGATGCGCAGATCGGCCCGGATCACCGCCTCGATGCCGGGACGGCGGATTTTGACGACGACCGGCGTGCCGTCCTTGAGCGTGGCGCGGTGCACCTGCGCGATGGACGCTGCCGCCAGCGGCAGCGGATCGAATCCGGCAAACACGTCAGCGGGCTCGCCCTTGAGCGCTGCGACCAGATCGGCATGCAGAATCTCATAGGGCACCGCAGGTACCTGGCTATGCAGTTTTTCGAATTCGGCAATCCAATGCGGCGGAAACATGTCCACTCGGGTCGCCAGCAGTTGCCCGAGTTTGACGAAGGTGGGGCCGAGTTCTTCCAGCGCGCGGCGGATGCGCACGGGCGCATCGAGCTGGCTGATTTCGCTGGTGCTGTGCCAGTGCAGCACCCGCCCGGCGCGTTCCAGGACGCCGCTGATACCCAGCAGGCGCACCAGATCGCCCCAGCCATAGCGAATCATCACCGAGGCGATTTCATGCAATCGCGGCAGGTCGCGCACGACCGAAATGGTTTCCCAGAGCATCGTTGGTTGTCGGAATCGGCAATGCCGAGAGTGTACCCGCAAGGGGCACGCCGGATTCGTAAGCCGCTAAAGCGACAACGACTCCGCTGTACCCGCAAGGGGCACGCCGGATTCGTAAG
>NCIH01000142.1:0-5597 GCA_002281975.1 Hydrogenophilales bacterium 17-64-11
GGGGCGGCCCCACGGGCCGTAGACGGTGAAGTAGCGCAGCCCGGTGGTGGGCAGGCCGTAGAGGTGCGAGTAGGTGTGCGCCATCAGCTCGTTGGCCTTCTTGCTGGCGGCGTACAGGCTAACCGGGTGGTTGACCGGGTCGTGGGTGGAGAACGGGATCTTGGTGTTGGCGCCGTACACGCTCGACGAGCTGGCGTAGACGAAGTGCTTGACGCCGTGGTGGCGGCAGCCTTCGAGCAGGTTGGCAAAGCCGACGATGTTCGACTGCACGTAGGCGTGCGGATTCTTCAGCGAGTAGCGCACACCGGCCTGTGCGGCGAGGTTGATGACGGCGTCGAAGTGGCCTTTCTCGAACAGGTCCTCCATCGTCATGCGGTCGGAGATGTCATCCTTGAGGAAGCGGAAGTTGGGGTAGGGCTTCAGCTGCTCCAGCCGCGCCAGCTTCAGCGCCGGGTCGTAGTAGTCGTTGAGGCTGTCGATGCCGACCACTTCGTCGCCGCGCTTCAACAGGATTTGCGCGACGTGCATGCCGATGAATCCGGCGGCGCCGGTGAGCAGGATTTTCATTGTTTGGCCTCCAAAGTGGCATCGATTCTAGCATCGGCGCCTTTACAATCCGGCGATGCCCACCCTGCGCCTGCTATTCGACTGGACGCTCTACCGGCTGGCCCTGCTGCTGGCAGCGCCGCTGATTCCGCTGCGTCTGTTGTGGCGCGGCCGCCGCGAGCGCGGTTATCTGCAGCAATGGAACGAGCGGCTGGCGCGCGGTCCCGCGCCGGTTGCCGGCCCGCTGTGGATTCATGCGGTGTCGGTCGGCGAGATGCGCGCCGCGCAGCCGCTGGTCGCCGCCCTGCGCGCCGCGCATCCGGATGCCCCCGTGCTGCTCACCTGCATGACGCCGACCGGACGCGCCACCGCCGAAGCGCTGTACGGCAGCTTCGCGACCATCGTCTACCTGCCCTACGACTACGCCTGGCTGGTGCGGCGCTTCCTGCGCCGCGTGCAGCCGCGTGCCGGCATCCTGATGGAGACCGAGCTGTGGCCCAATCTGATCGATGCCGCGGCGCGCCAGAAGATTCCCATGGTGCTGGCGAACGCGCGGCTGTCGGCGCGCTCGGCGCGCGGCTACGCGCGGCTGCCTGCGCTGACGCGGGCGTGCCTCGCGCGCATCGCCACCGTCGCCGCGCAGAGCGAGGCCGACGCCGCGCGCCTGCTCGAGCTGGGCGCCGCATCGGCGCACGTCACCGGCAATCTCAAGTTCGACATCGCGCCGCCGCCCGCGCTGCTCGAACGCGGCGCGGCCTGGAAGGCGCAATGGGGACAGCGTCCGGTGCTGCTGGCGGCAAGCACGCGCGAAGGCGAGGAGGCGCCGTTGCTGCGCGCGTTTGCCGAAGCCGCGCCGGCTGAGGTGCTGCTGGTTCTGGTGCCGCGCCATCCGCAGCGTTTCGACGCGGTGGCGGAACTGATCGAGTCCGCCGGGTTGTCATGTCAGCGCCGCAGCGCGCTGGACGGGGCGCAGCTACACGCCGGCACGCGGGTGCTGCTGGGCGACAGCCTCGGCGAGCTGTTCGCCTATTACGCCGCGTGCGACGTCGCCTTCGTCGGCGGCAGCCTCGTGCCGCTGGGCGGGCAGAACCTGATCGAGGCGGCGAGCGTGGGGCGGCCGGTGCTGGTGGGGCCGCACACCTTCAACTTCGAGGAGGCGACGCGGCGGGCGATCGAGGCCGGCGCGGCGCTGCGGGTGAGTGAGGCGGACGGCCTGCTGGAGAAGGCGCTGCAGCTGCTGAACGATGATGCGGCGCGCGCCTGCATGGGCGAGGCCGGCCTCGCGTTCGTTGCGCGCCATCGCGGTGCGGCGGTGCGGGTGGCGGGGCTGGTTGCGCCGCTGCTGAAGGCCCGCTGATCGCAAGCGGCCCGGGGCGGGTCTCCGGCAGGGGCGAGAGCGGCCCGCTTATTGCGGCGTCGCGGGTTTCAGGTGGCGGTCGATTTCGGCCAGATCGGCCGGGCCGAGGCTGCCGACGGCGGCCTTGAGCGACAGCCCGGACAGCAGATAGGCGTAGCGCGCGCCAGCGAGGTCGCGGCGCGCGGACAGCACCTGCTGCTCGGCGTTGAGCACGTCGAGGTTGGTGCGCACGCCGACCTGCAGGCCGAGCTTGGTGGATTCGAGCTGCGCCTTGCTGGAGGTGAGCGCCTGTTCCAGCGCCTGCACGCGGGCGGCGCCGCTGCTGACGTTGAGCCAGGCCTGGCGGGCCTGCAGGCTGGCCTCGCGGGTGGCGTTTTCCAGATCCTGGCGCGCCTTTTCCTGGTTGGCGACGGCTTCGCGCACGCGCGAACTGGTCAGCCCGCCCTGGTAGATCGGCAGGTTGAGTTCCAGCCCGATGCTGGCGATGCGGGTGTCCACCTGCGTGGTGCCGAAATTCTGCTTGTTGTTGACGGTGTAGCCGGCCACCGCATCGAGCGTGGGGTAGTGGCCGGCGCGGTTGCGCTCGACTTCCTGGTCGGCGATGGCCTTGGCGATGCGCTGGATCTCGGCCTGCAGGTTGCCGTCGGCGGCGCGCGCGGCCCAGTCGTCGATGTTGCCGGATTCGGCTTTCAACTGCGCCGGTTCGATCAGCGCGTCGAGCGCGCCGGCCGGCTTGCCGACCAGCTTTTCCAGCGTGCGCAGGCGGATGTTGAGGCTGTTCTGTTCGGCGATTTCCTGCGCCACCGCGAGGTCGTAGCGTGCCTGCGCTTCATGGGTGTCGGTGATGGTGGCGGTGCCGACCTCGAAGTTGCGTTTGGCGGCGGCCAGCTGTTCGGCGATGGCGGCCTTTTGCGCATTGATGAAGTCGATGTTGTCCTGCGATTGCAGCACGTCGAAATAGGCCTGCGCGACGCGCAGGATCAGATCCTGTTCGGCCACCTGAAACTGCATTCCGGCGATTTTCACCTGGCCCTTGGACTGTTCGTACAGCACCTGATTCTGCCGGCGGAACAGCGGCTGCGCGGCGTTGACCGACAGGCCGTTGGAGGCGAAATCGGCGTCGCCGCCGGGGAGGCTGGAATCCACATTGTTGTAGCGCAGGTTGCCGCCCAGGTTGACGTTGGGCAGCAGGCCGGCGCGGCCCTGCGCGGCCTTTTCCTGGCCGGCCTGCCAGGCGGCGCGGGCGGCGGCGTATTGGGCGTCGTAGGCCTGCGCGTCGCGGAAGACGTCGGACAGGTTCGCTGCGTGGGCGGCGGGCGCCAGCGCCAGCGTCAGGGCAAGAAACAGGGGTTTGAATTGCATGATGGATCCAGTTCTTGATAGTGGGGGTCAGTAGCGCGGCATGGCCGGATCGACCTCGTCGGCCCAGGCGGCCACGCCGCCCGACAGGTTGACCACGTCGCCGAAGCCCAGCGTTTCCAGATAGCGGGCGGCGTGATAGCTGCGTACGCCGTGATGGCAGATGACCACGGTTTCGGCGTCTTTGTCCAGTTCCTGCAGGCGCGCGGGCAGCTCATGCATCGGAATCAGGATGGCGTCTGGCAAATGGCACAGATTCCATTCCCATGGCTCGCGCACATCGAGCAGCACCGGCGCGTGCCCGGCCCGCAGGTGGGCGGCGAGTTCGGCGGGGCGCAACTGGCGCATGGCTCAGAACACGAAAGCTGCCGGACGCGGCGCGTTTTGCAGGGAAGCCACGCAGGTTTCGAACAGGGTCACGCTGCGGCTGGCGCCGGGCGCGGTGCAGGTGATGAGCTGCGCTTCCATGACGGGCGCCTCGCCGACAATCGCGAACAGCCGCCCGCCGACCCGCAGGCGGCGGCGGAAGGCGTCCGCCAGCAGCGGGGTCGAGCCGGTCAGCACGATCACGTCGAAACCGGCTTCGTCAGGCCAGTCGCGGGCGGCGTCGCCGGTGTGCAGCGTCACGTTGCCGAAGCCGTGCGCGTGCAGCTTCTGCGTCGCTGCGGCGGTGAATTCCGGCACGATGTCGACCGACACCACCGCGGCGGCTTCGGCCGCCAGCAGGGCGGTGAGGTAGCCGCTGCCGGTGCCGATTTCCAGCACGCGGTCGGTGGCGCGGATTGCCAGTTCCTGGATGGCGCGCGCTTCCAGCTTGGGCGTCCACATCGCCTGGCCGTGGCCGAGCGGGATTTCCATGTCGACGAAGGCCAGTGCACGGTGCGCCTGCGGCACGAAATCCTCGCGGCGCATCTTGAACAAGAGGTCGAGCACATCCTGATCCAGCACATCCCAGGGGCGGATCTGCTGTTCCACCATGTTGTAGCGCGCCTGTTCCATGTCCATGCGGTGCCCTTGAATATCAATAAGTTAGATGGGGTATTGCCTTGCAATTATTCCACATTTCGGCTACCTTGAACCGCTTGCCAGGGGTCTCCAGCCGGATGTTGCAGCGGATGGAGTGAGACATACCCTTCGAACCTGATGCGGTTGAGACCGCCGTAGGGAGGCTGACGCACAGCCTCCCTCGTTGAACCAGCGAGGCCGATTCACAGCCTCTGCGTTGAATTTAGCGAGGCTGATCCACAGCCTCCATTGTTATTCCAGCGAGGCCGATTCGGACGCCTCCTGTTTTCCGGAGCGCCACATGAACGCCGCCATACCCAATCAAGCAGCCCAATTCCTCGCCGCCACTGCCCACGTCGACGAGGCCGCGGTGCACCCCCTGCCCAATTCGCGCAAGATCTACGTCGAGGGCAGCCAGCCCGACATCCGCGTGCCGATGCGCGAAATCAGCCAGGACGATACCCCCACCGCCTTCGGCGGCGAGAAGAACCCGCCGATTTTCGTTTACGACTGCTCGGGCCCCTATTCCGACCCGGCGGCGAAGATCGACATCCGCACCGGCCTGCCGGCGCTGCGCACCCGCTGGATCGAGGCGCGCGGCGACACCGAGGTGCTGGGCGACCTGAGTTCGGAATACGGCCGCCAGCAGGCGGCCAACCCGGCGCTCGCCGCGATGCGCTTTCCCGGCCTCGCCCGCACCCCGCGCCGCGCCAGGGCGGGCATGAATGTCAGCCAGATGCATTACGCGCGACAGGGCATCATCACGCCGGAGATGGAATTCATCGCCATCCGCGAGAACAACAACCGCGCCGCCTACCTGGAATCGCTGAAGCAGACCGGCCCGCTGGGCGAAAAGCTCGCCGCGACGATGAACCGCCAGCATCCCGGGCAGAACTTCGGCGCCAGCCTGCAGAACGAGATCACCCCCGAGTTCGTGCGCAGCGAAGTCGCGCGCGGCCGCGCCATCATCCCCAACAACATCAACCACCCGGAATCCGAGCCGATGATCATCGGCCGCAACTTCCTGGTGAAGATCAACGCTAACATCGGCAACTCCGCGCTCGGTTCCAGCATCCAGGAAGAAGTCGAGAAGATGACCTGGGCGATCCGCTGGGGCGGCGACACCGTGATGGATCTGTCGACCGGCAAGAACATCCACGAAACGCGCGAGTGGATCATCCGCAACTCGCCGGTGCCGATCGGCACTGTGCCGATCTACCAGGCGCTGGAGAAGGTCGACGGCAAGGCCGAAGAGCTGACCTGGGAGATGTTCCGCGACACGCTGATCGAGCAGGCCGAGCAGGGCGTCGACTACTTCACCATCCACGCC
>NCIH01000025.1:0-29270 GCA_002281975.1 Hydrogenophilales bacterium 17-64-11
TGCTCTACCGCACCTATCACGGCAGCGCGATGAGCCCGGCGGTGCAGGCCGCCAGCGCCGCGGCCTGGAACGACGAGGCGCACGTGGTCGAGAACCGCCGCCAGTACGCCGAGAAATTCGCCGCCGTGATGCCTATGCTGAAAGGCGTGCTGCAATTCGCCGCCCCCGACGCTGCCTTCTATCTGTGGGCGCGGGTGCCGGGCGGCGACGATGCCGCGTTCGCGCGCGAACTGTATGAAAAACAGCACGTCACCGTGCTGCCCGGCAGCTACCTCGCGCGCGACGCCGCCGGCCTCAACCCGGGCAAGGGCTTCGTCCGCATCGCCCTGGTCGACAGCCTGCAGGCCTGCGTCGAAGCCGCCCGACGCGTGGCCAGCCACGTCGGCGAGACGGCGTAAGCCGCCTAATTCAATTTCCATCGCTTTAATTTCAACCTTCAACCACAGGAATTCATCATGCAAGAGTTGCAGAACATCATCGAAGACGCTTTCGAACGCCGTGCCGACATCACCCCGCGCAATGCCGACGCCAAGGTCAAGGACGCCGTCATGTCGGTGATCGAGATGCTCGACCGCGGCGAGCTGCGCGTGGCCGAGCGTGCCGAAGGCCAGAACTGGATCACCCACCAGTGGCTCAAGAAGGCGGTGCTGCTGTCGTTCCGCCTGGAAGACAACGCCTTCATCAAGGGCGGCTTCACCAATTATTTCGACAAGGTGCCGTCGAAGTTCGCCGACTACAACAGCCGCGACTTCCGCGAAGGCGGCTTCCGCGTGGTGCCGCCCGCTGCGGCGCGGCGCGGCGCCTACATCGGCAAGAACGTGGTGCTGATGCCGAGCTACGTCAACATCGGCGCCTACGTCGACGAAGGCACCATGGTCGACACCTGGGCCACCGTCGGCTCCTGCGCGCAGATCGGCAAGAACGTGCACCTCTCCGGCGGCGTCGGCATCGGCGGCGTGCTCGAACCGGTGCAGGCCAATCCCACCATCATCGGCGACAACTGCTTCGTCGGCGCCCGTTCCGAGGTGGTCGAGGGGGTGATCGTCGAGGACAACTGCGTGATCTCGATGGGCGTGTACATCGGCCAGAGCACCAAGATCTACGACCGCGAAACCGGCGAAGTGCATTACGGCCGTGTGCCCGCCGGCTCGGTGGTGGTGTCCGGCAACCTGCCGTCCAAGGACGGCAGCTACAGCCTGTACTGCGCGGTGATCGTGAAGAAAGTCGATGCCAAGACCCTGTCCAAGGTCGGCATCAACGAACTGCTGCGCGGGATCTGAACCCCCGGCCGCGGCATGGCTGGTTCATCGATTCGAAAAAAGGAGACGCCATGAAACGCACCCTCGTCGTCACCGCATTGCTCGCCGTCGGCCTGACGGCGTGCCAGGAGAACCCGGTATCCGGCCGCAAGCAGCTGGTGCTGGTGTCCGAGGAGCAGGCGCAGTCTTCGTCGGCGCAGGCCTACGCGCAGACGCTGAATGAGGCGCAGAAGAAAGGCAAGCTCAGCACCGATGCGGCGCTGAACAGCCGCGTCAAGCGCATCACCGACCGCCTGATCGCGCAGGCGGGCAACATGTATGCGCCCAGCCGCAGCTGGAACTGGTCGGTCGCGGTGATCGACGAGCCCACGCTCAATGCCTGGTGCATGCCGGGCGGCAAGATGGCGATCTACACCGGCATCATTCACAAGCTGAAACTCTCCGACGACGAAATCGCCCAGATCATGGGCCACGAGATCGCCCACGCCATGCTGGGCCATGGCCGCGAGCGCATGTCGCGCGCCATCGCCATGCAGGGCGGCATGACGCTCGGTTCCATCGTCGCCGGCCGCGACCTCAGCGTGCTGGCGCCGGTGGCCGACATTGCGCTGACCCTGCCCAACAGCCGCGCCGGCGAAAGCGAGGCCGACCGCTACGGCATCGAACTCGCCGCCCGCGCCGGATTCGATCCGCGCGCCGCAGTGCGCCTGTGGGAAAAAATGGGCAGCGCCGGCAACGGCGGCCCGCCGCAATTCCTCAGCACCCACCCCTCTCCCGACAACCGCATCCAGGCACTGAACGCGCTGGTGCCGCAGATGATGCCCATCTACGAGAAAGCACGTTGATGAACATGGAACCTGCCTCCGGCGAAAAAATCGCCAGCCTGAAAACCCTGACCACGGTCATCTATGCGCTGTATGCCGTTTCGCTGTTCATCGGCATCACCGCCGTCGTGGCCATCGTGCTGAACTACCTCAAGCGCGACGACGCCCGCGGCACCTGGCTGGAAAGCCACTTCGGCTGGCAGATCAGGACGTTCTGGTGGGGCCTGCTGTGGTTCGTCGTCGGCGCCGCCACCTGGATCATCCTCATCGGCTGGCTGGTGTGGGGGGTGGCTTGCGTCTGGTTCGTCTACCGCATCGCCAAGGGCTGGCTCAACCTCAACGACAACAAGCCGATGCCCGTTCAGTAGTGGCGCACCTCGCATGGCGGGGCGATCGGCCAGCCCGCCCCCTGACCCCGATGACTGCGCTTGCACGCCGTGTTTTCGCCTGCCTGCTTGCCGGCCTCAGCCTGGCGGCCCCGGCAGGGGAGTTGCCGCCGCTTGCCCGCGCGGTGACGGGCGGCGACAGCGAATATGCCGTTCGCCCCGGGGATTCCCTGATCGCCATCGGCGCCCACTTTGGCGTGGCCGCCAAGGTCCTGGCGCAGCAGAACGCCATTCCCTTCGCAGCCATCATCCGCCCCGGCCAACGCCTGCGAATCGACAATCCCCATATCGTGCCGGCGGCGCTCGACGACGGCCTCCTCATCAACATCCCGCAGCGCATGCTGTTCCACTTCAGCCGGGGCACGCTGCTCGCCGCCTATGCCGTCGGCCTCGGCAAGCCCTCCTGGCCCACACCGCAAGGCGAGTTCGAGATCGTCGCGCGGGTGAAGAACAAGACCTGGAAAGTGCCCGCATCCATCCAGGAAGAAATGCGCAACGAGGGCAAGGCCGTGCTGGAGGAAGTGCCTCCCGGCCCCGACAACCCCCTGGGCGCCCACTGGCTCGGCCTCAACATGCGGGGCTACGGCATACACGGCACCATCGCACCCGCGAGCGTGTTCCATTTCCAGAGCCATGGCTGCATCCGCCTGCACCCCGACGATATTGCCGAACTATTCGAGCGGGTGGAGGTCGGTAGTGCTGGCCGCCTCGTCTACCAGCCGGTCCTGCTGGCGGCAACCGAGGACGGCCGCATCCTGCTCGAAGTCCATCGGGATATCTACAATAAAAATATCGACCCGGCGCTGGCCGTTCGCGACCTCGCCGAAGCCCACGGCCTGAGCCGCGACATCGACTGGCCCAGGGTGGATGCCGTAATCGCAGCACAGGAAGGCCTTGCCCGGGAAGTCGGCCGCCAGACGCGCAACGGATCGAAAGGAACGCCGTGAAACCCACCCTCAGCCGCCGCCAATTTCTCAGACTGGGCATGCTTGCCGCCGCGCTGCCGCTGCCGGCATTCGCCAGCCGGGAGGCGGCCGAGCGCCGGCTGGGTTTCCTCAACCTGCATACCGGAGAAAAGCTCGATCTGCCCTACTGGATAGAAGGCGACTACGTGCCGGAATCCCTCGCGGAAATCAACCGCGTGCTGCGCGACCACCGCACCGGCGCGGTCGCGGCCATTGATATTCAGCTGCTGGATCTGCTCGACCGCGTCAAGGCCGCGCTGGACACCGCGCAGCCGTTCCAGGTCATTTCCGGCTACCGTTCGCCCGCCAGCAACAGCCTGCTGGCCACGAACTCTTCCGGCGTCGCCAGGCGCAGCCTGCACATGGAAGGCAAGGCCATCGACATCCGCATCCCCGGCGTGCCGCTGGCCGAACTGCGCCGTGCCGGCCTCATGCTGAAAGGCGGCGGCGTCGGCTTCTACCCGGGTTCCAACTTCGTGCATCTCGACGTGGGGCGCGTGCGGACCTGGGGCGGCTAACCGCCGCCTCCCCTCCCGCGGCTGCATGAAAGCGCGCAGGGCTTTTTGAAGTAAATTCGGTATCCAGTACTGGCCATGCCGGGACTGATCGTTTGCATGACAGCGAGGCCCGGAATGAACCGTACACTGCCTATCGCATCGGACCGTGGCGTCAGCCGGCGCGCCTTCCTCAAGTTCTGTGCCCTGACCGCCTCGCTTCTCGCACTGCCGCCGGGCGCGGCGGCCATCCTGGCCGACTCGCTTTCCAGGGCCCGGCGTCTGCCGGTGGTATGGCTGTCGTTCCAGGAATGCACCGGCTGCACCGAATCGCTCACCCGCTCGTCCGCCCCCTCCATCGAGCGGCTGCTGTTCGAACTGATTTCACTGGACTACAGCCACCTCCTCCAGGCCGCCGCCGGCGCGGCCGCGGAACAGGCGCGGGAAGAAAGCCTGGCCGCAAACCACGGCCGGCTCCTGCTGGTGGTGGACGGTTCCGTGCCGACCGCGCTCGGCGGGGCCTGTTCCACCATCGCCGGCGAGGACAACCTGAGCCTGCTCGCGCGCTGCCTGGAAGCCGCCGAGGCAGTGCTTGCCGTGGGCACCTGCGCCGCCTTCGGCGGGCTGCCCGCCGCCGCTCCCAATCCGACCGGGGCGATGGGCGTCGCCGAACTGATGGCGCACGGCCTGGTGCCGCGCCGGCCGCTGATCAACCTGCCCGGCTGCCCGCCCATCCCCGAGGCGATGAGCGCCGTGCTGGCCCACCGCGTGGCCTTCGGCCGGTTTCCCGAACTCGACGCCCAGGGCCGTCCGGTGGCGTTTTATGGCGAAACCGTGCACGACCGCTGTTCGCGGCGCGGCCACTACGAGGCCGGCCGCTTCGCCAAGACCTTCGACGACGCCGGCGCGCGCGCCGGCTGGTGCCTGCTGGAACTCGGCTGCAAGGGGCCAACAACCCGCAATGCGTGCTCCACCCTGCGCTGGAACGGAGTGAGCAACCCGGTCGAATCCGGCCACCCCTGTCTCGGCTGCAGCGAAGCGGGATTCTGGGACCGCGGCAGTTTCTACGCCCCGCTTGCGGCACCGGCGGCAGCCGCCGCCGAACCCCAGGCCCGGCGGGGCGCCGCGGTGTACGACAGGAATTGCGCCAGCTGTCACGGCAGCGCGCCGGGCGGCCTGGCGACCCCGGCTGACGAGGTGCCCGCCCTGCTGCGGTCGGGCAAGGTGCGTGCCCACCGCTTCAGCCTGGAGGACGGCGACATGCAGGCGCTGCTGGATTACCTCAAGGAAGCGCGCTGACGCGCCCCGGCCGCCCCGCAGCATTTGTTCGACAGCAAGCAAGCCCCGTGCAGGCAAAAACCGCTTCCCCTGGCCCGAGGAATGGTCTTTACTGGACGCGAGGGCTGCCGCCATGAAAGAAATCCTCCCCGGCGTATTCCACTGGAAAACCTTCCACGAAGGCATCCAGGCCTACGTCCATTCCTACTACTGCAATGCCGCCGATCCGCCGCTGCTGATCGACCCGCGGGTTCCGGCGCAGGGAATCGAATGGTTCGCGGCGCGCGGCGCGCCCCGGCATATCTATCTCACCAACCGCCACCACTACCGCCACAGCGACCGCTTTGCCGCCCGCTATGGCGCGCAGGTCTGGTGCCACAAGGACGGCCTGCACGAATTCAGCCACGGCGAGCGCGTCACTGGATTCAGCCACGGCAAGCAGCTGCCCGGCGGCATTCTGGCCCTCAAGGTCGCCGCGCTGTGCCCCGAGGAAACCGCGCTCTATCTGCCGCTGCACGGCGGCATCCTGAGCCTCGGCGACGCCATCGTGCGCGCGCGGGGCAAGCTCGGCTTCGTGCCGGACGCCTACATGGGCGACGACCCGGAAGGCGTCAAGCATGGCCTGCGCAAAGCCTTTCTCAAGCATCTGCGCGAACGCGAATTCGACCATCTGCTGTTCGCCCACGGCGCCCCCTTGATCGGCGGCGCCCAGGTCAGCCTCGGAAAATTTCTGCAAGGCGTCACGACACGAGCCCAGCCCGGCCGCCTTTCCCGGCAGCAAGACTCGCCCGGAGCGTAGCGCGGCGAATGAAAAGCGGGGCCTTGACCCCGCTTTTCATTCCGCAGTTGGCGCGGGATTCGCCTCACATGCGTCCCAGGTCCTGGATCGCATCCACCACCATGCCGGTACCGATCGCGATCAGCAGGATATCGCTGGCCACCCGCACGTACTTGTGGCCGGAAGGCGGCACGCCCAGGCTGACCACCACGCGCGGCGGCAAATCGTAGTAGATCACATCCCGCGGCAGCGGCCGGCCCTGTTGCCATTTCCTGGCCTGGCCGGGCGGCATGCAGCCGTTGTGCTTTTTCGCCAGCCCCGGCGGGCAGCGGCCGTGCCGGAAGCTTTCCTCGTAATAATCGCGCACCACCGCGCGCTGATGCTCATTGAAATGCACGCTGACCCGTACGTCGCCCCCGCGATCGCCCCTGTAATCGTCGCGGCGGTCGCCGCTGCGCGGGCCTTCGTCGTGCGGGCCCTGGGCGCTTTTGCCCGGTTTGCCATTGCCCGCCCATTCCGGCCTGTCGGCCAAAACCGGGCTGGCAGCGAAGATTCCGGTGACCAGCAAGGCCAGGGCGAATTTTCTTTGCAAGGGTGCTCGCATACTTTTTCTCCGCTCATCAAGGTCTGTGAATTATCCACCGCTGAACATCTTTGCGCGGAACGCCCCGCCCGTTTTTTGCGGGCATTGGCGCGCCACCCCGGCAGGCCCCGCGCTCATGCCGACAGCCGCTGGATCAGCCGCGCCGCCGCGCCCGCGGCAGCCAGGCAAATCAGGCAGGCGAGGACGATCTTTGCGAGCTTCGGCATCGATTCCGCTGCGATTGCCGTTTGCTATTTGGCCGCGCCAGCCGGATAGCCCACCGATTGCGCGAGAACGACGCGTTGATGGCGCCCCAGCCCGAGGGCGGCGCCCAGTGCCTCGCGGTCGAGCAGGCCGCGCACCACCACCGCCAGGCCGGCCGACGCGCAGTACAGATACACGTTCTGGGCGACGAAGCCGGCATCGGCAGCGCTGTAGAACGCCTTGTCCTCGGCGCCGGCCCCGCCCATCCGGTCGAAGTCCGCCACATACACCAGGTTCACCGGCGCGGTCGCCACGAAATCCTGCGCGCCGGTGAGATGGCGGATGTCGCCGGCCGCCACTTTGATCAGCGTATGGGCCGGCGGATCGTAGCGATACGCGCCGTCCGCGGTCGTCACGTACACGTCGATCTCGCGCCAGTCGCGTGCGGAGGGCGCGGTGCGCTGGCCCGAATCCGGGCGGTTCACCCCGTTTGCCGCCCACAGCAGGTTCGACAGCATCTGCGGCGGCAGCGGCCGGCCGTCAAACGTCCGCGTCGAATGCCGCGCCTGCAATGCCTGCATCAAAGGCATGCCGCCTGCCGTCTCGGGCGGCGGCAGCCTGGTCGTGCCGGCTTCCTGCGCCAGTCCGCTTCCCGTCATGCTCATCATCAATACCCCCGCGACTCGCCACCATCCCATGTCGGTTTCTCCCTTGCAGAGAACGAACGGCCTCTCTCAATCTAGACCCGCAGGCCGCCGGAGCAAGTCCTCGTCCGGGCGCCAGCCAGCCGCACACCCGGCGCTGTCCCGCCGCCAATCTCGCTTACAAGGCTTTGCCGCTGCGAATCACCCCGACCGCGATGCCTTCGATGACCAGTTCCTGGCGCTTGAGGTCGATCACGATGGGCGCAAAATCAGGGTTTTCCGGCAGCAGCCGCACGGTGTGGCCGCGCTGCTGGAAGCGCTTCACCGTGACCTCGTCGCCGATCCGCACCACCACCACCTGCCCGGCCTTCGCCTCGGCGCTGCGATGCACCGCGAGCAGGTCGCCATCCAGAATGCCGGCGTCCTTCATGCTCATGCCGCTCACCTTGAGCAGATAGTCCGCGCGCGGCGAGAACAGGGCGGCGTCGAGCTGATAGTGGCGCTCGATGTTCTCCTGCGCCAGGATCGGGCTGCCCGCCGCCACCCGGCCGACGAGCGGCAGACCGCCACCGCCCGGCAGCCGGATGCCGCGCGACGCCCCCGGCAGCAGCTCCAGCACGCCTTTTTTCGCCAGCACCTTGAGATGCGCCTCGGCCGCGTTCGGCGAACTGAAGCCGAAGTGCCGCGCAATCTCGGCGCGCGTCGGCGGCAGGCCGGTGGTCTCGATCCACTCCCGGATGAGGTTGAAAATTTCTTCCTGGCGGCGGGTCAGGTCACGCATGGGGCTTCCTCCAAATGCTGTATGCATGTACAGTTGTGTTTGCATACAGTATAAATACCGGATCCGGAAAACGCCATACGCGATAGGTGCCTGCCGCCTGGCAGGCACCTGCAACCGCATACACGCAGGAGAAGCCTCATGATGAAACTCGGAAAGATCAGCCCCCTCGCCTTCAGCCGCATGCGGCAGCGCGGGATTTCCATCGACGCCCTCAACGATCTGCTCGCCCGCGGGCAGGTCGAAAAGCAGTTCGACGGCGCCCAGGTGGTGTATCTGGACAGCCCCACCCCCGCCCCGGCCTGGGCTGGCCGCCCGAAACCAAGGCTGTATGCGGTGGTGGATGCGGCGGGCGAGGTGCTGACGGTGGAGAGGCGGGTGCGGTTACGCGCATGAGCCGATCGCCGGAATAAGCAGGAGCTGGCTGGACCGGCAGGGCGAGACCAGCCGCCGCCTCAGCGCCCGGTCCACCCGGATTTGATGCGCGGGCGGGTACTATTACGCCTCTGCCCCGCAGCGAGCCCGCGCACCCGCCCCAGTGCCGATGAACCGACCGCACCTTGAACGCCGCCCCCGCTTTCCGGAGACCCCGGATGCTCGCCCCTTGCCCGCACCCGCCAGCCCGTGCCTGCAGGATTGCATCGCACGCTACGCCGCCGCGATCCCCGGCTTGGCCGAACTCGGCAAGCGGCTGGCCGCCACCCACGACGCTGATGCGCTGATCGACCTCTACGAACAGTGCGCCCCCTTGCTGGAACAGGCCATGTGGTCCGCCGAGGCCGACTTCCATCCGCTGCTGGCGAGCTACCAGGCGCTGTTCCGCGAACAGGAGGCGCTGATCCGGCAGCGCGGCAAGGACGACCGCCACCACTTCATCCTCGGCATCCCGGTGGCGGATCGCCCGCCGCACCTGCGCGCCTGCCTCGAAAGCATCTACCAGGTCTGCATGCTGTTCGACTATGGCGGCCACGCATCCGGCATGTGGGACAGGATCCAGGTCGTCGTCAGCGAGGACAGCCGCGACGAAGCCAACATCCGCCGGCATATCGAACTGGTCGAGGAATACCGGCGGAAAGGCCTGCAGGTGGTCCACTTCGGCCTTGCCGAGCAGTACGAACTGCTGCACGCCCTGCCGCCGCCCACGCGCGAACGGCTGGGCAAGCTGCTCACCACCCAGCCCAGGGAAAAATTCTCCCTCAAGGGTCAGGCCGCCAACCGCAACCTCAGCTACCTGAAGTTTCTGCAGCTGACCGAAGACAGGCACAACACGCTGTATTACCTGGTCGACAGCGACCAGTCGCTGTGCGTGAACCGGCAGACCGCGTCCGGCGAAGAAGCCGTGGCCGCGCTGAATTACTTCCACGCCATCGACAGGATCTTTCGCACCACCGATACCCTGATGCTCACCGGCAAGATGGTCGGCGATCCGCCCGTGTCGCCAGCGGTGATGGCGGCCAACTTTCTCGACGACGTGAGCGCCTTCTTCAGCCGGATGGCCGCATTGCGCGGCGACGAGGCCTGCACTTTCCACGGCCTGCCGGTACAGAAACCGGGCGACGCCGCGTATCACGACATGGCCCGCCTCTTCGGCTTCGACAACCAGCCGGCGACCTTCCCTTATGCCTGCCGACTCAAAGGCAAGCACGACCACGGCGCCTGCCTTGCCGACTTCGCGCAGCGGCTCGACGCCTTCTTCTTCGGCGAGCACCTCACGCGCAAGACATGGTTCGGCTACGGCCATGGCTTTGCCGAGCTCAGCCCGGCGCGCACGGTCTACCCCGGCAACTACATCGCCAACTACGCCGGGCTGAAATACATCATCCCCTTCGGCCACCTGCGCCTGCGCATGTCCGGCCCCACCGCCGGCCGGCTGATCGCCGCCGAGATCGGCGCGCGCTTCGCATCGTTCAACATGCCCAACCTGCACCGGCGCACCACCGAGGCGGGGCCGGGCGACGACTTCCGCCCCGGCGTGGAGGTGGACGAGGCCAGCGTGGATTTGTCCAACGAGTTCGAGCGCCAGTTCTTCGGCGACCTGATGCTGTTTTCCACCGAAGCGCTGGTCAGGCAGGCCGACGTGACCCGAGCCTTTGCCCGGGACGCGATCGAGGCCGTCGTCGGCGAGAAGGAGGCCGAACTGCTCGCGCTGTACCAGCAGAAGCACGACGCCATCGTCGAGAGGAACCGGCAACTGGGCGAGCTTGTCTTCGACTCCGGCCATTGGTGGCTGCAGGCAAGCGCACATTCGCCCGGCCTCGCCCCTGCATTGCGCCGGGTGCGCGCCTTCATCGACAACATCGAGCGCAATTTCGGCGAGCACGCCCTCGCCTGGCGCCAGATCCAGTCGGCCGAGCACCGCGCGCAACGCAAGCGGCAGATCGTCGAGGCCCTGATGAATTACCGCGCCGAGCGGGATGCCTGGGACAGCCTGTTCTGACTGACTATTCCCCCGCTCGCGGGGGGCAGGGGAGAGGGCTCGCCGCTAAAGCACGAGCGCATCCGCCGCCCGCGCAACAATCTCTTCGCGACACTCGCGATAAGCCTCCGCCGCCGCCTTAAGCGCATCCTCCGGAATCGCCACCTCCGAATAATCGCTCCGCCCCCGGTCGATCCGCCCGCTCCGCACCCGCTCCGACGTATCCCCGCGGCGCGCCTTCCCCGTCTGGCTGAACACCTCATAGCGCTCGCTCAAGGGCGAATCCAGTTCCAGCCATGCGGTCAGCCGGGGCAGCAGCCGTTCCGGCACGCGCTGCAGCAGCTCTGCATCGAAGTAGCTGTAGGGCCAGTCGGTCGTCCGGCAGAATTCGGCCAGCGCCCGCACCCGCTCGATGTAGTAGTTCGCCGCCGCCACCGGCGAGGCATACAGATCCGGGTCCGGCTTCTGACGAAACAGATGCACGATGCTCCTGATCGTGTGCGCCGGCTCCGCCAGCGCCAGCAGAATCTTGATATCGGCCAGCCCCAGTCGCTCCGGCTTCAGCGCATAGTCGTTGTGCAGCAGCTTGTCGAACAGGTAGCGGCTGCCCGGCTTGAGCGCCTCGTCGTGCCGGAACGCCTCCAGCTGCCGGTCCAGCGCAGCGGCCTCTTCGTAGCCGAGGTGCATTTCGTAGTAGCCGTTGATTCTCGGATGCGAGCCGAGAATATGCCCCGCCAGGCTGGTGTAGGCGCGCATGTGGCTCAGCAGGAAGATTCTGGCGTAGGGGCCAGGAGAAGCGCTCATTGCTTCAATCCGTTGTGGTTCCATAGTTCGGTAGTTATGAATAAGCTTTTCGCCAGTACCGAAGCCCGGGTGCTGGGCGTCTAACTCAGATTGCCCGAATGCCCTTGCAGCCGGGGTATCGAGAACAGCCCCAGAATTCATTGCCCGAATTCGCGCCACGCTTGGCTGTGCGCCGCACCATCGCGCTTTGGCAAACCGGGCAGGCAGGCGAACCAGCAGGCCTTGCAGCCAGTGAAGCCGCAGCGGCCTTTGCTGGTGCGCTTACCCCGCGTATCAGCGCATGCAGCGCCTTGCCATCCATCAGCTCGATATTGCGGCCCACGGCAAACGCCCGGGCCTCATCCGTGAATACGCCGGACGTCACCACAAACCCGCCGGTAGCGCCCTCCGCTGCCATCACCCCATAGAGTTCCCGCACCGTGGTCACGCTTACTTTGTAAGCCTTCCACTGCTTGCACTGCACCAGAAAGGTCTCGCCTTCTTTCTTCAACGCCAGGTCGATTCCGCCATCAGCGCCGCCGCCCCCCATTTCGGTCACTGCATAGCCCTTGCGCCGGAAAGCTTCGCCCACCAACGCCTCGAACTGCTGCCAGCTCATATCATTGAGCGCACCCCGGTCGGGGCTAGCTGCTACCTGCCCATGCAATGCACGGCGCTTGTAGCGACCAAACGCAGACGAACCCGCGCCCACCAGGAAAACGAAAGGCAACAGGTATTGGCCGCCTGACGCCAACGTCTTGAAAAGAGTCTGAGTAACGAGCTGGCCCATCTGTCCGGGTTGCGTGACTGCTGCGACCTCACTGGCAGCAATGTTGTGAAGCCAGGCATAGGCAACAATCGCGAGCACCACCCCAACCCACCAAGGGAGCTTGCTGGTTATTTCAATTAAATCTTCGAAGGGGCTTTGCTTGCGACGTGCCATTGATAAATCCAGTTCGAGTAGTTAGAAAATGGAAGTGCTCTGATATCAATTGGCGCTCGAACTCATCTAGCACTAGGCATTAGGAGCAACCCCCCTGCCCTCATACGCCATCAGGATCAGGGGTTTGACCATATCCAGGTCATGAGCGCTGGCAATGGAAAGCTCAAGATCGCCCGTCCCCCAATGGCCATGTTGGCGCACATCCCTGCCGATCGCTGGCAGCGGCGAAACCTGATCCGGATTCAGGTGCAAATAAAGCAGCAGCCGGTTCTTCTGCAGCACGACCGTCGCAAAGTTCTTCAACCGTTTGAAGGCCACATAGAGTTTCAGCTCCTTGCGTTGAACGTCATCCCCCAGCGAAACAATGTAATCCTCAAGTGATGCCAGCAATTCGCATAAAGGTGCCGGCAGCATCCCCATCCACTCCGAAAAAGTCCTGTCTCCGCCGTTGACCTTCACTTCGGTCTTAATGGGCTTCACGCTTTTTGCACTGACCTTGTTCCCGTTGCCAGCACTTGTCGCGTTTGCCAGTTCAAGCAACAGCAATTCCTCGCCGAATCTGCGGTAGCGGATCAGTTCAATATTGCGGTTGATCTGTTGCACGGCATGGGCGTCGTACTTGGTGAAATCCGCTGCGATGCAAACCAGGCGCGGTGCACTCCAGTCGATGCGAGTCGCCGCATCCTTGCCCAGCTTGTCCATCACCAGCAGCTTGAATTCGGCCTGGTGGTCCATCAGCCAGTCCAGATAGAACAACCACTGGTTGATGACGTTCTCGGCCATCGACCGTTTGTATTCGAGGATCACCGGGCAATCGTTCTCGTCGAGACCCAAGGAATCAATACGGCCAGCATGGGTCTTTCCCGTGGAGTATTCAGAGGCCAGGAAGCGGATGCCAAGCAATGGTTGGAGGTTATTCTCGATCAGGGTTTGCAGGGGCTTTTCAAGATCGGAAGCATCACCCTGCAGTTCGGCGGCCTGGCCTTGGGTAAGGCGGAAAAGTTTGATGTCGCTCAATTATTCTCCTTCTTCAGATTTCATTTAATACACAGGAGAGGCTCGGCATTGCGCAAGGTATTTAGTGCAGGCAGCATTTCTTGTACTTTTTTCCGCTCCCGCAGGGGCAGGGGTCATTACGCCCTACCACAGGCGCCGAGTGCCGAACCGGCTGTTGGCGGGGCCCCTCCGTCTCACGTCGTGACAACCAGTACGCATGGATCTCTCGCACATTGTGCGTAATAGCATCGTGGAGATTTCCAATTTCAACCTCTGTTAAATCGTGGGCCTTCCAATCCGTCTCGCTCGCAAATGCCAGGATCGGCATAAGCAAAACCCGTATCTCCAGTCCACCAGAGGCCCAGGCTTCTTCCGCCAGCTTCATGCCGCGTACGTAACCCTCGCACCACTCATCGACAACGGTGTAGGTTTTATCCTCTACAACGCGTTCCAGAAACAGCGGTTCAAAATCCTCTCGCTGCTCCATCAGCGTGGCTGCGATTCCGTTCATATGCCGTATCAACAAGGAAAAAATTGCCTCGAAATCTTTCTTGGTCTTCCACTCCGGCGCGTAATCCCCCCATACTGCAGGCAACCAGCGCGAGGGCAAAATCACCTCCGGCCCACTGACGAGCGCCGTGAAGAAACCATCCAGTTCCGAGATGTCCAATATGCCTTCATTCTTTTCCAGATCGTCCTCGTAGACCGCGTCTTCGTCGATGCGGTCGAGCAAAAACGCGTCCAGCCAATCAAGTTCTTCGTCGTTCAGCGGCGTGGACACGTCAATCATGCGTTCATCTGTGAAATCATCAAACTGGCACTGGCCCCATATCCGCCAGAATCTCCCGAAACTGTTCCAATGCCGCCTCCAAATCTTCCACTATCTCCGCCGCAATCACCTCCGGCGCGGGCAGGTTGTCGGAATCGGACAGCGATTCGTCCTTGAGCCAGAAAATATCCAGGCTGGCCTTGTCGCGGTTGATCAGCTCGTCGTAGTCGTAGGCGCGCCAGCGGCCGTCGGGGTTTTCTTGCGACCATGTCGGCTCGCGGTCATGCCGGTTTTCCGGGCGATAGCACTTCACGAACTCATCCAGATCCGCCCGCTTCAGCGGGTTGGTCTTAAGCGTGAAGTGCATGTTGGTGCGCAGGTCGTAGATCCACAGCTTCTGGGTCCACGGGGTTTCGGCGGCGGGCTTCTTGTCGAAGAACAGCACGTTCGCCTTCACGCCTTGGGCGTAGAACAGGCCGGTGGGCAGACGCAGCAGGGTGTGGACATCGCAGTCGTGCAATAGCTTTCTGCGGATGGTCTCACCTGCCCCGCCTTCGAACAGCACGTTGTCCGGCAGCACCAGGGCGGCGCGGCCGCTCTGCTTCAACAGCGTCTTCACGTGCTGGACGAAGTTGAGTTGCTTGTTCGAGGTGGTGGCCCAGAAGTCGTCGCGCTCGACGCTGTCACGCTCCTTGCTGACCTTGCCCTCTTCTCCAACTATCGTCGTGCTGCTCTTCTTGCCGAAGGGCGGGTTGGTCAGCACCACATCGAAGCGCTCGCCGGGGTCGGCGGCCAGCGAATCGCCCACCTCGATCGGCTCGTGTTCCTGCGTGCCGATGCCGTGCAGCAGCATGTTCATCGCGCACAGCCGGGCGGTCGCCTGCACCAGTTCCCAGCCCTTGAATTTTTCCCCACGCAGTTTCTTCTTCTCCACCGACGTCATGTTGGGATAGTGCTTCACGACATAGTCGTGCGCTGCCAGCAGAAAGCCGCCGGTGCCGCAGGCCGGGTCGGAGACGGTTTCCTTGGGCGAGGGCGCCATGGCATCGACAATCGCCTGGATCAGCGGGCGCGGCGTGAAGTACTGGCCCGCGCCGGACTTGGTGTCCTGCGCGTTCTTCTCCAGCAGGCCTTCGTAGGCATCGCCCTTCACGTCGGTGCTCATCGACACCCAGGTTTCCTTGTCGATCAGGTCCACGATCAACCGCCGCAGCTTGGCCGGGTCCTGGAACTTGTTCTGCGACTTGGTGAAGATCAGGCCGAGCAGGCCCTTCTGCTTGCCAAGCTCCTCCAGCGTGTGGCGATAGTGGTCGAACAGCTCGTCGCCGTCCTTCTTCATAAGGCTTGCCCAGTCATAGCCGGCGAGCACCGGACTCTTCTGATTATAGGGCGGCCGGCTGCGCTCGTCGGCCATCTTCAGAAACAGCAGATAAGTGAGTTGCTCGACGTAGTCGCCGTAGCTCATGCCGTCGTCGCGCAGGACATTGCAGTAGTTCCAGAGTTTCTGGACGATGGTGGCTGTGTTCATTTTTTTTCTAGATGCTTCCCAATACACGTTCCAGACTGTCCAGCGCCTCGCGGTGTTTCTCTCGCGACATCTGGGCAAGGTTTTGCAACTTCCAGCGCACCGCCGGCAAGTCTGCGGCATGCGCAACGCCAAGCAAATCCCAACTCGGATCGCCACGCTTGAAGGACATCAGGAATGCCTTCTCGCGTTCGCCAAGCCGCTGATGCAGGGCGGCGATCAGGTCGGCACGCGCCCGATCCAGTTCATCGACCGTCACGGCTTCAACCGTCATCCCCGCAAATTGCCTTTCGAACAAATCCTCCAGCGGCTTGCGAGTCGGATTCAAGACTCGCGCGATGGAACCGTCGTGGCTAATCAAATACACCAGGAATGCACGGAACAGCTCGTCGCTGATCCCTTCCTCGGCCAAGAGCAGCTTCACGTCGAACAAATCACGCGGGTGCTGGCGATCCAGCGCCGCAACGATCTTGCCTGCATACAGGTCGGAAAACGAAACGACGGGCACCTCGGCAAAGCCAAATTCTGACTCGGCGCGATCCACGATTCGCCTCATCGACTCCGGATACACCGAGCCACGCAACACCGGCGACACCTCAATTTTGATTTCCGCTGCGCGATCCGACACCAGCAACCCGTAAACACTGCCGTCCTGGCGCTTGCCCACGCTCACACGATAGCCATACGGCCGACCTGCGAGCGTTTCGCTGATTCTGCCAAGCGCAGCATCGATTTCTTCCAGCGCCGATGCACGGTTGCCAATCGGCACAAAAGCAAGATCGATGTCCACCGACAGGCGCGGCATATCGCGCACAAACAGATTGATCGCCGTCCCGCCCTTGAGCGCGAAACAGCGCTCCCTGGCGACTATCGGCAGCACAGCCACCAGCAGCCGGACCTGCGCAAAGTAAGGGTTATCGGGTCTGATCATCGAGGTCGGCCGGCAGCGTGATGAGATATTTCGGATGCAGCTTTCCGCCCGGCGCCAGCATGCGCTTGCCCTTGCCAAGATCCACCTTGGACAAATCAAGATGCGCCAGCCACTGATGCTGATGCCGCTCGGCCAGCGCCAGGAAAAGCCGCTTCACCTTCACGCTCCCGCAGGCCAGGAGGAGCGACATCACCCGAGCCGGGCGTACGTTCACCAGCCCCTGCATCAACACGTCAGCCTCATAGATCGATTCCCGCGCCGGAACATCCTGCAGCAGCTCGAACATTGCGCGCTCGTCCGTGGAATACAGCAAGCGCCAATCCCACGCCCCCCACGTCATCTCCTGCAATCCGAAATCGCCCAGCTGTTTCGATTGAAGTGGCACATCGTGAAAGTCAACCAGTGCCCCCAACTCATTCCGCCGCGCGCGCAGGCTGCCAAACATGGCATCGTTTCGCACAGCAAATCGCTCCTGCAAACCAAGCTTGTTCACCCAGGCCGGCAACACTTCCGGACCGTACAGATAGATTGTTTCCGGCCCGCTCATCCGGATGTAGTGTCCCAACCCGCGCTGAACCAGCGCCGTCCGCCCGCCGACATGCAGGTAACTTCCTGCCAGCAACTGCAGACTAGCCACCACGTGCTGCCACTTGAGCGATGGCCCCGGCCGGCGATACACCCCGCGTGCAGGCGACACAAGCCAACCGCTGTCGACATACCGCGATATCAGCGCGCGCGAATAGCCTTGCTCTTCCAGCCACCCGGTTGGCGCCAGCAAACCTTCCTCCAGCAAATCCTGGAGAAGGTTTATCTTTGTCGATTTTTGCTCACCCATAGTTTGCAAAATAGCACTACTTATAAACCAAAGGCAAGTTTATATTTCACCAATTATGCAAACTTTGGGTGAGCAAACTCAACCGATATCAAACCGAAGACAGGACAACCCGACTTTCTGGTCATCCTCACCCAAATCGCTGCCATGATGGCGATCATCATCATGATGGCGGTGGCGGCAGTGATGACCATGATGATGACGGGCGCGGCGTGAAGTACTGGCCCGCGCCGGACTTGGTGTCCTGCGCGTTCTTCTCCAGCAGGCCCTCGTATCCGGCACCCTTATCGACCGGAACGTGCACGTGGCGCTACTGAGTCATGCGCTTCATCCGTAGGCCTCGTCGTGGCTGCCGATGTCGAGCAGCAGGATTTCGTGCTCGGTGATTTGCAGGATGAGCGTGATGCGGTAGCTGTAGGTCAGGCTGACGGCCTGCATGCCCTGGAGCTTGCCGGTGAGCGGATGCAGGCGCAGGCCGGGCTCGAAGGGATCGGCGCGCAGCTTTTCGAGCGTCTCGGTGAGTCGGGGCCGCAGGTCGGGGTGTCGGGCGAGGAATTTGCGAGCGCGGCGGTCGAAGCTGGCGGTGGTGACGAGCGTCCAGCTCATTCAGCGGGTTTGTCCAGATGCTCCAAGAGCGCATCCACGCTGCGGTGCCGGGTGCTGCGGCCGGCCTTGGCGTCTTCCAGGGATGCCTTGATGCGGGCGAGCACGGCCTCCTCCTGCATTTCGAGCAATTCCTGGTAGCGCGCCTCGGTGAGCACAACGTATTGCGCGCGGTTGTTCTTGACGATGTGCACGGGGCCCCGGGCCAGCGCCTCGTCCACCGCAGCGATGCCGCGGCGTTTGATTTCCTGGGCGGGGACGATGTTCATGTTCATCTCCAATACCTAATTAAGTATCTATTTAAGCACTGCATCCAGTATTTAACAACAGCGTAGCTGAGGGGGATGGCATGCCTTACAACACCCGATTCACTTCGAACACCGCATCGATACCCTCCCCGTTCCACTGGTATTCCAGGTAGGCGGCGTGCAGGCAGTTATTCACCAGCGCGGTGCGCAAGGCGGCAAGGCACTGACCGCCTGGGTGGCGCACGGAGGGGTAGACGATGCCGAGCGCGCCTTCGGCCCGCAGGGTGCGGCCGATGGTTTGCGGGTAGCTGTAATCGTCGGGATCGACGATGCGCGGCTCGGCCTGGCTGGCCTTGCGCAGATCGGCCACCTCGCCCTTGGCTTCCACGGTGTAGAGCCGCATCTGCAGCCGCATCGGCGGCTCGCGGGTGGCGTCCATGAACAGGGCCGCGTGATAGCGGGTTTCGGCGATGGCGGTGTCCTGCCTGCGTGCGCAATAGAACACGCCATAGGTGCCGTCGCTGAAGCGGCTGCCCTGCGGGTTGAGATGGGTGAAGGCGGCCATGATGCAGGTGCTGCCGGGGCCGAACAAGCGCTCTTCGGGGGGAACCAGGCTGATCTCGCCGACCTCCTCGCGGATGCGGTCGTTGGTCATGGCCTCCAGCGCGTAGAGGGCGTCGAAATCCTCGGGGCGGGCGACGCGCTCGAACAGGCCGATGGAAGGAAAGCGACTCGGGATGACGCGCCAGGCCGGGTTCCAGTTCAGGCGCGTGGCGGGGTAGCTCAAGCCCAGCCACCGCGGCGAGCATCGAGATACTGGCGCACGGCCAGCAGGTCGGCGACGTTGCCGCCGAGCATGCGGTCGAGCGCGCTGCTGCCGCCGAAGAGCGGCGCGGTATTGGGCTTTTTCACCCAGGCATCGGCCGCTGCCGTTGCAGGCAACAGCACCTGCAGCGCCTTGTAGATGCCCAGGATGTAGGACACGCGCTCGAGGGTGTCGCGCTTGAGGTCGGCGCGCTCGGGGGCGGATTTCCACTTGAAGAAGGTGGAGCGGCCAGGGGTGCCCAGCAGCACCATCTGCTCGTCGGTGTTGAGCCCCCAGTCGCGTGCGATGTTGAAGAAGGCGCGCAGGCCGGCGGCGGAGAGGTCGCGGCTGCCGGGTTTGTCGTGGGCCTTCACGGCGTGCGCTGTGTTTTGCATCCCATGCTCCGTGTCAGTACTTGAATGTACTAATAACGGAAAAGTAGTCCATTTATGGACTTTTTGCAATGGCGCGTTGGGCCGTCATCTCGAACCGTCCTGAAAGGCATAAAGCCCGCGCGGGCGCGGCATGCGATTCCGCACGCACTTCAGTGCGCAGTGGACCGGAGTCCGTGGGCGATCCAGCGATTGTGATTACGCCGACGTTATGGATTGCTTCGCCACGCTCGCAATGACGGTCGAACAACGGCGACAGAAAGCCGCTACCCCTTCCCCGCCTCCTCATCCAGCTTGCGCAGATGCGCCAGCTTCTCGGCGATCTTGCCTTCCAGCCCGCGCGGGGTGGGTGCGTAGAACTGCTGTTCCTCGATGTCATCAGGGAAGTAGCGCTCTCCGGCAGCGTAGGCCTCTGGCTCGTCGTGGGCGTAGCGGTAGGCGCGGCCGTAGCCCAGTTCCTTCATCAGTTTGGTGGGAGCGTTGCGCAGGTGGATGGGGACATCATTGGAGGGATTGGACTGCACGAAGGCGCGCGCAGCGTTGTAGGCGACGTAGGCGGCGTTGCTCTTCGGCGCGCAGGCCATGTAGAGGCAGGCCTGGGCCAGCGCGAGTTCGCCTTCGGGGGAACCTAGTCTCTCGTAGGTTTCGACCGCGTCCAATGCCAACCTCAGCGCGCGCGGGTCGGCCAGGCCGATGTCTTCGCTCGCCATGCGGATCAGGCGGCGGCCGAGGTAGCGCGGGTCGGCGCCGCCGTCGAGCATGCGCACCAGCCAGTAGAGCGAGGCGTCGGGGTCGCTGCCGCGCACGCTCTTGTGCAGCGCGGAAATCTGGTCGTAGAAGGCTTCACCGCCCTTGTCGAAACGGCGCAGCGACTGCGCCAGCGCGTTTTCGACGAAGGCGGCGTCGACTTCCTCCACCTGCGAGGTGCGCGCGGCAGTGTCGAGCTGTTCCAGCAGATTGAGGAGCTTCCTGGCATCGCCGTCGGCGTAGGCGGCCAAGAGCTTGTCGACGCCCTCGCCCAGCTTCAGGCCCGGCAGTTCTTTGAGGGCGCGCTGCATCAGCTGGCCGAGCTCGTCGGGCGTCAGCGACTTCAGCACGTAGACCTGGGCGCGCGACAGCAGTGCGCCGACGACTTCGAACGAGGGGTTTTCGGTGGTGGCGCCGATGAAAGTGAACAGCCCGGATTCGACGTGCGGCAAAAACGCGTCCTGCTGCGACTTGTTGAAGCGGTGCACTTCGTCGACGAACAGGATGGTGGTGCGGCCGGTGCTCTGATTCATGCGCGCGCGCTCGACCGCTTCGCGAATGTCCTTGACACCGGAAAGCACGGCCGAGATGGCGATGAAATCGGCGCCGAAAGCCTGCGCGGTCAGCCGCGCCAGGGTGGTCTTGCCGACACCCGGCGGCCCCCACAGGATCATCGAATGCAGCTTGCCGGAATCGAAGGCGAGCCGCAGCGGCTTGCCGGAGCCAAGCAGATGGGTCTGACCGACGACATCGGCGAGGCTGTGCGGACGCAGGCGCTCAGCCAGCGGCGCACGCGGATCGTCGCGCGTCGGCCCGGGCACGGCGGCGGGGAAAAGGTCGTCAGTCGCCAATGATGTCGGCGCCCTTGGGCGGAGTGAAAATGAAGCGCGACGGCGCGATGGACGGGTTGCGCACCATGCGCGACAGCTTGAGCGTGGTGCGCTGTCCGAAGAAGTCGAACAATTCCATCTGTACCAGCACGTCGCCCTTGAAGCCCATGCGGATGCGCTCGAAGCTGGTGTCCCTGGTTTTTGGCGTGGCTTCCAGCCATTCCAGGCCGTCGGCCTCGCCGGCATTTTTCAGGACAAAGTATTTCTCGATGGCGTCGTCACCGGCCAGCAGCGCGGCGGGCGTTCCGGCGATGACGTCGCCGAGCGACTTGACCGTGACCTGATCAAGGTCGGCATCGTACAGCCACAACCGGCTGCCGTCGCCGACGATCGCCTGCTCGTACGGCGTGCTGTAATCCCAGCGGAACTTGCCGGGACGGGCGAACGCCATTTTGCCGCTGGCCTGCTGGGTGACGCGGCCGGATTTGTCGGCGACGGTCTGGCTGAAGTCGGCCTCGGCGGTCCTGGCGCCGGCAATAAAGGCCTTCAGGCGGTCGACGCCGCCGGCGTGAGCGATCATGGGCAGTGCGAGGGCACAGGCCGCGGTCAACTGTTTCAAGCGCAATGGTTTCAAGCCGGGTTCTCCAAAGGGGTCTTGTTTTCAGGCGGTCGAAACGTCCGCGGGTTCCCGCCCAAAAACAAAACCGCCCTGCACTATATCGTGCAGGGCGGCCAGAGGTGAAGCCCGATGGTTCAGGCAATCAGCGGAACGATCAGCAGTGCCACGATGTTGATGATCTTGATCAGCGGGTTGACGGCCGGGCCGGCGGTGTCCTTGTAGGGATCGCCCACGGTGTCGCCGGTGACGGCGGCCTTGTGCGCTTCGCTGCCCTTGCCGCCGAAGTTGCCTTCTTCAATGTACTTTTTGGCGTTGTCCCACGCGCCGCCGCCGGTGGTCATGGAAATCGCCACGAAGATGCCGGTGATGATGGTGCCGACTAGCACGCCACCGAGCGCCTGTGCGCCGAGCGTCAGACCGACGATCACGGGAACAGCGACCGGCAGCAGCGACGGAATGATCATTTCCTTGATCGCGGCCTTGGTCAGCATGTCGACGCAGGTGCCGTATTCCGGCTTGGCCGTGCCTTCCATGATGCCGGGGATGCTCTTGAACTGGCGGCGCACTTCCACCACCACCGAACCTGCGGCCCGGCCGACCGCCTCCATGCCCATGGCGCCGAACAGGTAAGGCACCATGCCGCCGATGAAGAGACCAATGATGACCATGTGGTTGGACAGGTCGAAGGTCAGAACCTGACCGCCGGCGGTCAGGGCGTGGGTGTAGTCGGCGAACAGCACCAGGGCGGCAAGACCGGCAGAACCAATGGCATAACCCTTGGTGACGGCCTTGGTAGTGTTGCCCACGGCGTCGAGCGGATCGGTGATGTTGCGGATGGCGTCCGGCAGCCCGGCCATTTCGGCGATGCCGCCGGCGTTGTCGGTGATCGGGCCGTAAGCGTCGAGCGCGACGATGATGCCGGCCATCGACAGCATCGAGGTGGCGGCGATGGCGATGCCGTACAGACCGCCCAGTTCATAGGCGCCCCAGATAGCGGCACAGACGGCCAGCACGGGAGCTGCGGTGGACTTCATCGACACGCCAAGGCCGGCGATCACGTTGGTGCCGTGGCCGGTAGTGGAGGCCTGCGCGATGTGACGCACCGGCTTGAACTCGGTCGCGGTGTAGTACTCGGTGATCCACACCATGGCAGCGGTCAGCGCAAGGCCGATCAGGCTGGCGAGATACAGGTTCATCGAGGTCACCAGTTCACCGTCGATCATCACGCCCTCGCCCAGCATCCAGGTGGTGATGGGGTAGAACGCAACCGCCGCCAGCACGCCCGACACGATCAGGCCGCGATACAGCGCGTTCATGATCTTGCCGCCCTCGCGCGCCTTGACGAAATAGGTGCCGACGATGGAGGCAATGATCGAGAAACCGCCCAGCACCAGCGGATAGATCACCGCTTCGGGGGAGCCGGTGATCATCAGGCCACCCAGCAGCATGGTCGCAATGATGGTCACGGCGTAGGTCTCGAACAGGTCGGCCGCCATGCCGGCGCAGTCGCCGACGTTGTCACCGACGTTGTCGGCGATCACCGCCGGGTTGCGCGGGTCGTCTTCGGGAATGCCGGCTTCGACTTTGCCCACCAGGTCGGCGCCGACGTCGGCACCCTTGGTGAAGATGCCGCCGCCGAGACGCGCGAAGATGGAGATCAGCGAACCGCCGAAGGCCAGGCCCACGAGTGCGTGGGTGGCTTTCTCGGTGGTCTCGCCCAGCCCCAGGGTGAGCACGGCATAGTAGCCGGCCACGCCAAGCAGGCCCAGGCCCACCACCAGCATGCCGGTGATGGCTCCGCCCTTGAAGGCGACGTTGAGCGCGGCGTTGAGGCCTTCAGAAGCGGCCTGTGCGGTGCGCACGTTGGCGCGCACCGAGACGTTCATGCCGATGTAGCCGGTGAGGCCGGAGAGCACGGCACCGAGGGCAAAGCCGACTGCGGTTTGCCAGCCCAGGGTGACAAAAATCGCGATCAGCAGGATCACGCCGACAATGCCGATGGTGGTGTATTGCCGGTTCAGATAGGCGGAAGCCCCTTCCTGCACGGCCGCCGCGATCTGTCGCATTCGGTCGTTGCCGGTTGGCAGTCCCAGAATCCATTTGATGGATATGATCCCGTAGAGCAGCGCGAGTACCGCCGCCACGAGGGCAAACAGCAAACCTTCATTCATGATCTATATCTCCTCCGAACTCCAAAAAAAACCGGCAGCATCCGCCACCGTTCCCCTTACCGCTACTTACCCATTGCCAGGCCGCCTTCGAAACGCGTGCCCGGTTCAAATCCGAATACCTGGTCGAGCTGCAACTCGACGATCAGTTGATCGACCGCTGCCTGCCCATGCTCGCGCTGCACTTCGGACAGGATCAGCTTGGCTGAATTGCCGTTGTAGAAGCCGCCGAAATCGGCCTGGACTTTCAGCAGTTGTTTAGCGCGGTCGAGTGTCATTGCCTTAGTGGATAGGATTCAGGCGCCAGGTTCCAGGCGTGGTGCGGGCAAAGCCCGCGCCTGATTGCATTGCGCGGCGCAGCCGCACGTCCCGGGGCCCCAAGCTCATCACAGTTTAAACGTCGCCAGCTTCTTCGCTACTGCCACGTTCTTCAGCGTCACGTAAACCGGCAGGCCGTTCTTGTACTTCGGATAGTCCTCGCCCTGGATCAGCGGCGCCAGATAGCGCTTGCACTTTTCCGTGATGCCGAAGCCGTCTTTCGTGATGAAATCGCGCGGCATGAATTTCTCGACGTTGGCGACGTCCTTCAGATCGGCCATGCCGATCTTGTACTTGTAGGGGCTGTCGGAGAGGCGGTCGACCGTCGGCATCACCGAGTTGTGGCCCTTGATCGCCAGTTCGACGGCCTTCTTGCCGAGTTCGTAGGCCTGCTTGACGTCGGTCTTCGAGGCAATGTGGCGCGCGGCGCGCTGCAGGTAGTCGGCGACGGCCCAGTGGAACTTGTGGCCGAGCGCGTCCTTGATCATGTTGGCGACCACCGGGGCGGCGCCGCCCAGCTGCGCGTGGCCGAAGGCGTCGCGCGTGCCCTGCTCGGCGAGGAACTTGCCGTCCGGGTAATGGCAGCCTTCGGACACCACCACGGTGCAGTAGCCGTGCTCCTTCACCAGCTTGTCGACGCGGGCGAGGAATTTCTTCTGGTCGAATTCGATCTCGGGGAACAGGATCACCACCGGAATGCCGTGATCCTCGACCAGGCCGCCGGCGGCGGCGATCCAGCCGGCGTGGCGTCCCATCACTTCGAGCACGAACACCTTGGTCGAGGTCTTGGCCATCGAGCGCACGTCGTAGCTGGCTTCCAGCGTGGACACCGCGATGTACTTGGCGACCGAGCCGAAGCCGGGGCAGCAGTCGGTGATCGGCAGGTCGTTGTCGACCGTCTTCGGCACGTGGATGGCCTGGATCGGGTAGCCCATCTGCTCGGACAGCTGGCTGACCTTGAAGCAGGTGTCGGCCGAGTCGCCGCCGCCGTTGTAGAAGAAGTAGCCGATATTGTGCGCCTTGAACACCTCGATCAGGCGCTCGTATTCGCGCTTGTTGGCTTCCAGCGACTTCAGCTTGAAGCGGCAGGAGCCGAACGCGCCCGACGGCGTGGAACGCAACGCGGCGATGGCGGCGGCGGATTCCTTGCCGGTGTCGATGAGATCCTCGGTGAGCGCGCCGATGATGCCGTTGCGGCCGGCGTAGACCTTGCCGATCTTGTCCTTGTGCTTGCGCGCGGTTTCGATCACGCCGCAGGCCGACGCATTGATGACCGCGGTGACGCCGCCGGACTGCGCGTAAAAGGCGTTCATTTTCTTCGCCATGGTGTTTTCCTCAATTCAGTATTCAACGTATTGGACAGGTTTTTGTTCCAAATAAAAAAGCCAGCACAGCAGCCGGCTTTTCCACTCAACTATTGCCGGACGCTTCGCCCTCGGCCAGGCGCCTGGCTTCCTCGTCGGCCTGCATTTTCAGCAGCGTGGTGACGCAGTCGCCAATGTCGTCGTATTCCTCGCGCCCGGTGGAAAAGCGATCGCGGATGCGATAGAAGAACATGCTGCGGTAGCGCGAGTCGCCGGTTTTCGACAGCACGAAATGACAGCCGTGCTCGTTCCAGTAAAAACCCGGACACAGCGTCAGTTCACGGTCGTCGATGTGCAGACGGATTTCGGTCTCGACATCCTGGATCTCGACTTCCCTGCCGTAACGCTCCTTTACCGCGCTGGAGACGATCCAGCGTTCGGTGTCGGTCGGCGGGGGGATCTGCTGCGGCATCGGAGCGGTCGGCCCGGTTCGGTCAGCCGAGCGCGGCGAAGATGGCATCGCGGATGCCTTCGACCTTGCCGACGCCGGCAACCTTGACGTACTTGGGCGCGCCGGCTTCGCCGCTCTTGCCCCAGTCGCCGTAGTATTTCACCAGCGGCTCGGTCTGCGCGTGGTAGACGTCGAGACGCTTCTTCACGGTTTCTTCCTGGTCGTCGTCGCGCTGGATCAGGTCCTCGCCGGTGACGTCGTCCTTGCCGGCCACCTTGGGCGGATTGAACACGACGTGGTAGGTGCGGCCGGATGC
Organism: Hydrogenophilales bacterium 17-64-11; assembly: GCA_002281975.1. Classification (GTDB taxonomy): domain Bacteria; phylum Pseudomonadota; class Gammaproteobacteria; order Burkholderiales; family Thiobacillaceae; genus Thiobacillus. Next base: position 26,190 of record NCIH01000025.1, read on the forward strand.
CACGTGGACGCGGCGGCCCGACATGCGCTTGACGATCTCTTCGTCCGCCACGTCGATCTCGACCACGTAGTCGATCGGCACGCCGGCGGCCTTCATCGCCTCGGCCTGCGGGATGGTGCGCGGGAAGCCGTCGAACAGGTAGCCGTTCTGGCAGTCGGCTTCGGTCAGGCGGGCTTTCACCATGCCGATGATGATGTCGTCGGAAACGAGGCCGCCGGCGTCCATGATGGCCTTGGCCTTCATGCCGAGTTCGCTGCCGGCCTTGATCTGCGCGCGCAGCATGTCGCCGGTGGAGATCTGCGGAATGCCGTATTTTTCCTTGATGTAATTGGCTTGCGTGCCCTTGCCCGCGCCGGGGCCGCCCAACAGAATCAAACGCATTGCTTAATCTCCCTTAGATATGGATATCTGAATGTGCCAAACCGCGCTAGCCTAAGCCAAGCGCGAGTCAAGCAAAACTTAAAAAATTTTATTGACGGATTCAAGAGGCTGCTATGCAGCCGCAAACAGCGCGCGGACCCGCTCCAGATCCTCCGGCGTATCGACCCCCGGAGCCGGCGCGACGGGCGTGATGCCGAGGCTGATGCGGTGGCCGTGCCACAGCACCCGCAACTGTTCGAGCATCTCGTAGCGCTCCAGCGGCGAACTGGCGAGGCCGGCATAGGTGCGCAGGAAACCGGCGCGGTAGGCGTACAGGCCGATGTGGCGCAGCGCGCCGAGCTCGTGCGGCATCGTCTGCTGCCCACCGCGGGCTGAAGCCCGTGCCGGATCGTGCGCGGCAAACGCGTCGCGCGGCCAGGGGATCGGCGCGCGGCTGAAATACAGCGCGTAGCCGGCTTCGTCAGCGACCACCTTGACGACATTGGGATTGACGAAGTCGGCGTGGTCGTGGATCGGATGCGCCAGCGTCGCCATCGCTGCGTCGCCGTGCAGCACCAGTTGGCGCGCGGCTTCGCGGATCAGCGCCGGATCGATCAGCGGCTCGTCGCCCTGCACGTTGACCACCAGGGTATCGTCGGACCAGCCCAGGCTTTCGCTGACTTCGACCAGGCGTTCGGTGCCCGAGCAGTGCGCCGGCGAGGTCATCAAGGCCTGGTAGCCGGCGGCCTCGACCGCCTGTTGCACGCGTGCGTCGTCGGTGGCGACCACCACCGATTCGGCGCCCGCCTGCAAGGCACGCTCCAGCACGTGCAGCACCATGGGGCGGCCGCCGATGTCCGCCAGCGGCTTGCCCGGCAGACGGCTCGACGCATAGCGCGCGGGAATGACGACGCGGAAATGCATGGAAGCTTGTCGTTATTTGCCGTGGATTTCGTCTGGCTCCAGCGGACGCGCTTCCTCCGGCAGCATCACCGGAATGTCGTCGCGGATGGGATAGGCGAGGCGGCACGCACGGCACACCAGTTCGTGCGCGGATTTCTTCCATTCGAGCGGGCCTTTGCAGACCGGGCACACAAGAATTTCAAGAAGCTTCGGGTTCATCGATAAGAGTCCTGTAGTTCGGAGGCGCACCCGCCGTTTCGGGCTGTTGCGACTTGCTTTGATAAAGGTGGATGTCGGCGACCGACAGCAGCGTCACCAGGTCGTGGCCGTCGCGCGGGGCGTGGCTGACGCCCAGGCTCACCGCCATCGGCAGGCCGTTGCTGCGGCTCCAGGCTGCGGTGCGCACTTCGATGCGCTCGAAAATCTGGCGGACGGCGGCAGCCTCGCGCAGCGGCAGGATAGCAACAAATTCGTCGCCGCCCCAGCGTCCGCACACGTCCGTATCGGCCGATTCGCTGAATATCTGCGCGAATTCGGCCAGCACGCGATCGCCCGCGCCGTGGCCATAGCGGTCGTTGACCGACTTGAACTGGTTCAGGTCGGCAAACAAAACGGTGGCCGGACTGGGCGCATTCGCCTTGTCGAAGATGCTGTCTGCCGCGGCAAGCAGGCCATGGCGGTTGAGCAGTCCGGTCAGCGCATCGAAGCGGCTGCGGTAATCGAGCTGGCGCCGCTGCCCCTCGATGCGCCCCATCAGGATGTAGGCGTACAAGGCCAGGGTGACCCAGAACACGCCGAAGAACACGTCGCCCGCACTGACCTCGAATCCGCCCAGGTGATAGCGCAAGGCAAAGGAGATCGCCATGCCGAGAAAAATGCCGCCCAGCACCTCGCTGAACAGGCGCATGCCGTAGCGCATGCCGTTGCCCAGCAGCACCATCAAAAATGCCAGCGCGGACGGCGGGATCGGGTTGGGATCGTGAATCACGCACAGGGCGACGATCAGCAGATCGGCGCTCATGGCGCTGCGGATCTTCAGCAGCGTGGTGCCGCGCAGCGCCTGGTGGAAGAACCAGCTGTTGAGGAAGAAATAAGCGCCGAGCGCGATCAGCAGCTGCTCGATGCTGAACAGCACCGGGGGGACGCTTTCCAGGGTGGAGAAATAGACGACCGCCAGCGAAAAGAACAGGTAGCGGGTGAAGAACTGGGTGACGATTTCGGACCGGTCGGGCACCCAGAAACCGGCCTCCCCGGTCTCGGCCATCCAGCGGCAGGGATGACGGCGGTCGCCCCAGTCGGATGATTGCATCCTCATACCTCCTCCCTTGATGCGCATGCGCCGGTATCTTTATTGTTCGATGCGTGCGTCCAGCCAGTCGATAAATCCGGATTCCGGGGCGACGTCGAGTTCCACCGCCCACCAGTCCACCCCTGCAAATGCGCGACATTTTACCGCGTCTTTCTCCGTCATCAGCACGGCCGCGCCGGCAGGCAGGTCCTGCGGCTGAAAGGCGTGATGATCGGCGAAAGCGCGCGGGCTGAAGCGAATGCCATGCGCGTCGAGCATGGCAAAAAATCCCTGCGGGCGGCCGATGCCGGTGACGGCGAGCCAGTCGCGCGGCGGCAGTTCGCTGAGCGCTCTTTTTTCCAGCGGCGCGCGCAGACGATAGGCCAGGCCGGCGCGGTAGTCGGCGCGCCATGCTCCGCCGAATTTTGGCGGCTCGGCTCCGCCGCGTACCACCTGGATCACCGCATCCACGCTGCGCAATCGGCTCCGCGGCTCGCGCAAGGGGCCTGCCGGCAGCGGCCAGCCGTAAA
>NCIH01000143.1:0-8487 GCA_002281975.1 Hydrogenophilales bacterium 17-64-11
CCACTGGGCGCGCTGGGAAGATCCCTACGCCAAGCCCAGCTACCTGTTCGCGCTGGTCGCAGCCAAGCTCGACGTGCTGGCAGACGAGTACGCCACCGCATCGGGGCGCCGCGTGCGGCTGGCGATCTACGTCGAGCCGGGCAAGCTCGACCAGTGCAGCCACGCGATGGCGGGGCTGAAGAAAGCCATGCGCTGGGACGAAGAGCGCTTCGGGCTCGAATACGACCTCGACCGCTACATGATCGTCGCCGTCGGCGACTTCAACATGGGGGCGATGGAAAACAAGGGCCTCAACATCTTCAACACCAAGTACGTGCTGGCGCGCCCGGACACCGCGACCGACGCCGACTACCAGGGCATCGACCGCGTGGTGGCGCACGAGTATTTCCACAACTGGACCGGCAACCGCGTCACCTGCCGCGACTGGTTCCAGCTGTCGCTCAAAGAGGGATTAACCGTCTTCCGCGACCAGGAATTCGGCGCCGATACGCATTCGCGCGCGGTCACGCGCATCCAGGAAGTGCGCGCCCTGCGGGTCGGCCAATTCCCCGAGGACGCGGGACCGATGGCGCACCCGATCCGGCCCGCCTCCTACGCCGAGATCAACAATTTCTACACCGCCACCGTCTACAACAAGGGCGCGGAAGTCATCCGCATGATGCACACCCTGCTCGGGCGCGAGGCTTTCCGCCGCGGCATGGATCTGTACTTCCAGCGCCACGACGGCCAGGCCGTGACCTGCGAGGATTTCGTCGCGGCGATGCAGGACGCTTCGGGCGTCGACCTAGCTCAGTTCCGCCGCTGGTATGCCCGCGCAGGCACCCCGCGCCTGCACGCCACGGGGGCGTGGGATGCCGCGACCCGGCGCTACACCCTGACGCTCACCCAACACCTCGCACCGACCGCCTACGAGAAGCGGCTGGCCGAATCCGGCCAGGCCATCGCCGACGGCGCGCTGCACATTCCCGTCGCGCTCGGCCTCGTCCTGCCCGACGGCAGCGACGCGGCCTTGCGGCTGGCGGAAGAAGCCGAATCCGCAGGCACGACGCGCGTGCTGTCGCTGACCGAAGCCGCACAGACCTTCGTATTCGAGGATATTCCCGCCGCACCGGCCGCCTCGCTGCTGCGCGATTTCTCCGCGCCGGTGCAGCTTGAATTCGAGCAGACCGACGCCGAACTCGCGCACCTGATGGCGGCCGACTCCGACGCCTTCAACCGTTGGGAAGCCGGACAACGGCTGGCAACGCGCGTGCTGCTCGCAGGCATCGCGGCGGGCGGCACCGGCAGCGACTGGATTCCCGATGCCTTCGTCGCCGCCTGCGGCCGCATGCTCGACGACGGCCTCGGCGGCGACCCCGCGCTCGCCGCCGAGGCACTCAACCTGCCCGCCGAAGCCGTGCTCGCCGAGGCGGTTGTCGCGGCGGGCGGCGCCATCGACCCCGAAGCCATCCACGCCGCACGCGTCAACCTGCGCCGCCACCTCGCCGCCCATCTGCGCGGCCAACTCGAAGCCGCGTGGACGGCGCTCGCCCCCACCGCCGCCTACGCCCCCGACGGCGCGCAAGTCGGCCAACGCGCGCTGCGCAACGCCTGCCTCGGCTACCTGGCAGAAAGCGATGCCGGCTATTTGCAGACCTCAGTCGTGCCGCGCCTCACCGCCCAGCTCGCGGCTGGCAATAACGGGGCTGGCGGCAACATGACCGACGAAATCGCCGCGCTAGCGACGCTCGCCAACCTCGACCTGCCGGAACGCGAAGCTGCACTCGCCGACTTCTATACCCGCTGGCAGACCGAAGCCCTGGTCATCGACAAGTGGTTCTCGGTGCAAGCCACCTCGCGCCTGCCCGGCACCGCCGCCCGCGTGCGGGCGCTGATGCAGCACCCCGCCTTCGATCTGAAAAATCCCAACCGCGTCTACGCCCTGATCCGCGGCTTCTGCGGCGCCAACCCGCGCCACTTCCATGCCTTTGATGGCAGCGGCTACGCGCTGGCGGCCGACGTCATCAGCGAATTGCAGGCGATCAACCCGCAGGTCGCCTCACGAATCGCGCGCAGCTTCGACCGCTGGCGGCAGTTCGACGCCGGCCGGCAGGCTCATGCGCGTGCGGCGCTGGAGCGCATCGCGGCGGTCGAGGGCCTGGCGAAGGATGTGGCGGAAGTGGTGGGGAATGCGTTGAGGGGTTGAGTGCGGGGAGGTTGCGTCGCCCGTGCGGGGCGATGATGTGCGCAACCTACGCTGGGGCGCGCAACGCGGCCCATGTTGCCTACCTGCCCTGCCTGCAATCGCATGCAGGCTCCCGATCACACTTCCGCGTGAGTCATAGCTGCCGGATCTTCGCCAGCGCATCGGCCAGGCGCTCGGCCCCATCGATGGGGTTGTTCTCGAACACCATCATGTAGCGGTAATCGCGGCCGGCCTTGGCCTCCCACAACTTGCCCAGCTTCAGCTTCAGTTCGGAATCCGTGTTGTCCCGGTCATCGCCCTTGGTTTCCAGCGCGATGATGCGGCCCGCCTTGGTTTTCACGATGAAGTCTGGGTAGTGGTTCAGAAAACCATTGATTCGGAAGCCCTTGCCGCGCGATCCATTGCGGTGCCACCACTGCACGCTGTCCAGGTTGGCCACATCGTTGATCACTCGCCCCTCAAAGTAGCCCATTGCCGCTTCCGCCACATATAGGCTCTTCGGTATGGCTGAGGCGTTGGCGCTCGGGGTGATCGACTCTGGCAGCGCAAAGCCCGGCTGCATCGCGATGCGGTCCACGTCCAGCATGTCGCTGAAGGTCTTCAGCGCGTGGGCGTTGGCCAGCATTGTGATCTTTTGCTTGATCTTGCGGACGTAGGCCACGTCGCGCTCGATGCAGTCGCGCAGTTGCTCGGCGGTCATGCCGGTCACCACGCGGCGGATGTATGTCTTCACCTCCGGGTCGGTGATGGGGTACATGTTGCCGATCAATTCGGCCAAGCGAGATACCAGGTTCATCTCCTGGCTATCGCGCGACAGGCTCAGTAGGTAGTTCGTGAATTGCACTCGATCACGAGCAGCCAACTTGAAAGCACGCGGCGCGTAGTTTTCGTCTCCCAGCTGCTCAAGGTCCACTCGGTAAACTGAAATGGCTGCTCTTCCGCGAAGAAGCCACCGTTCTGCACCTGAATGAAGAACTGCGGCAGGCGTACCGCCAAGGCTTCGTCGCGGAAGATGTCCTTGATCTTGTGGCGGTTCATTTTGTCCTCAAGCTCCGGTGAAACGTCGTCGTTGCTGGCCTGCGCCTTCGCCTCGAAGGCCTGGTTTTCCGCCAGTGCGCGGGCCTTGATGTCAGCCACATAGGCCGCTGCATCGCTCGATGCGGCATCTGTCGTTGCAGCGGCGAACTCGCTCGCGCCCGTGCCAGCCTGCACCTGGGCAGCGCCCGTGGCGGCGGCCTCCCAATCAGGAGAAACGCCGCTCACGTCCAGGTCGTCGGCGGGTACCGCCTCGACCCCGACTGTCGGTTGTCCAGACAACCCGCCCAAAGGCAGCTGCCCCATGCCGGTTGCGCCTGCCTGGGCCGCTGTGTCCGCCGCCTGGGCGTCGATGGCGCGATAGTCCTTGTCCGAAAAGCCGGCGCGGTTTAGGCCCTTCACCACGCTTTGCAGTGTATCCATGAAGCGGTTGCTGGCCGTGAACACGTAGGACAGGTTCAGGAAATCATTGCCGTGCTGCTGAACGTGGGGCATGCGCAGCACGCGCCCAAGGATTTGCTCCACGTCCACGGCCGAAGTCTTATCGGCCAACGACGCCAGGATGTATGCAAACGGGCAGTCCCAGCCCTCCTTGAGCGCGTTCACCGTGACGATGAAGCGCACCGGGCAATCCCGGCTCATCAGGTCAATGCCTTTCAGCTCGTTGATATCGGCGGTTTTGATCCTGATCTGTTCGGCCGGAATCTTCAGCTCAACCAGCTTCTGGCGAATCTTCTCGAAGGTGGTGTTGTCGTCGTCCGTGCGCGGCTGAGCCTGAAACAGCACGATGGGACGAATGTATTTGCCGCCTGCCGCTTCTTCCTGTTTAGCCAGATCTTCGAGCTGCCGGCGCAGGATCAGGGCCGACTCGATGACCTCGCCCTTGCTGCTGCGGTTGGCCACAATCACCGGCAGCTTCACCATGTGCTGCTTCTTCAACGCCAGCGCGTCCACGTAGCTGATGATGTTGCTGTTGTTGCGCGGCGTGGCGGTCAGGTCGAGGATGAAATCCGGGTTCAGGTTCTTCAGCATCTCCACCGACAACTGGCTCTCGGCGTTGTGGCTTTCGTCCACCACCACCACGGGGCGCAGTCGGCGGATTACGTTGATCAGCGCCGAAGCGTCGTGCTCGGGTAGCAGCCAATCGCTGGGGTCGCCTTGGTCAGGCTGGAGGAACGAGGCCAGGTTGCCGTTCTCCTGGTAAATCTTGCGGTCTTCCTTGTTTCGGGCGCGCAGCGAATCGAAGCTCATCACCACGATGGACAGTTGCTCCTGCGCCGTGTCGTAGGAGAAGCCTGCGCCCATCAGCAAGTCGCGCTTTTCGAACACCGCTACCCGGCGCTGAAACAACTGATCCAGCCGCTTGCGGTAAGGGTGCTCCGGGCGGCTCAACGCCTTCACCGTCTGGTCCAGGATGGTCAGCGACGGCACCAGCCACACCACCATCTTCGGCCGCCTCGGTGCGCGTTTGGCCAGGGCACTGAACACGGTGTCGAGCGCGTTCACGGCAATGTAGGTCTTGCCGCCCGCCGTCGGCACCTTGGCGCAGATGTGCGGCACGCCCGGCACCGTGTTCTTGTATGGCTCCATGCCGGCGTGGCCACCGTCATTGCCCACCCGCACGCCCTTGCCGGCCCAGTAATCCCTGAAGGCCTGCGCGAGGTTGGGTGTGCTGTCCAGTACTTCGAGGTAGCCGGCCAGATCGGCCAGCACGCGCGACTGATAGTCCTTGAGTTCCATGGTGTGTCTGCTCCCCTTGTTGTTGTTTTCGGTCAGAAGCGGGTGATATCCCGGGGAATCTTCTTGAAGATAATCCCGTGCTTGGCCATGAAGTCCTTCGAGAGCAGGCAGCGGTCAGCGTAGATGATCACCGTGCCAGGCTTGCTCGCGCCGGTTTTGCCTCCAAAGCGCAGCGTACCCAGGAAGTCCATGTCCAGGCTGGTGGCGCGGTCCGGCTCGTAGTGGAAGACCCAGGCCGTTTCCCGGTTCAAGCCCAGCAGATAGGGGCTGTGCGGGTTCTCGGCCGGCGCACGGTCAGCGGCAGAGATGCCTTCGCTGTAGGCCACATAGCCCCGAATGGCCTCGGTGCCGACGGCCTCATTGAGGTTGTCGTCCGGCAGGAACATCGGCTCGCCGACGGTGTAATAGTCGAAGCCGCCGCCGAGGCCGTCAACTATGTTTTCTCCCAATCCATAGCCGTTGATCGCAGTTCGGACGCGCCTGGCAGTAATAGTCTCTGCGTAGCCTTCGGTCTCGATGAGGATGAAGCGCCTGCGGCCCCCGTCTTCAGCGTTGAGCTTGAGTACAGCATGACCCGTGGTACCCGACCCGGCGAATGAATCAACGACAATGGAATTGGGGTCTGAAGCGATGCGTAATATGCGCTCGACCAGGCCAACAGGCTTCGGTGTGTCGAAGCCATGGTCGGTCCCCAGCATGTCATTGAGGAGCGCCTTGGCCTGTCGGTTCTGACCGGCATCAGTGAGGATCGAGGGGTTCGGGATGGAAGGCTCGTTGGGGGCCCATTCGACCTGATACGGAACCCAGCCGTGGTCCCGCATCTTCCAGACCACCTTGTCTGCATTTTTCAACTTCTCGTAGGCCTTCTTGCCGATGGCCCAGCGTCCGTCCCAGCCCTCCTCAGGATGTCGTGGCCAGACTTCTGAGCCGTCGGGTGCTTCCATCGGGTACCACATGGTCTCGCGGTCTTCGCGGCGTGCTTCCTTTCCATTCTTTCGGAGTTGGCGCGTGCGGCAGCGCCGCCCGTCATCGGCGACCTCGGGATAGTCCTTCAGAATCTCAGGCTTGGGCAATTGCTTCAGCTTGCATGCGCTCAGTCGCTTGGCGAAGACCAAGGTGTGATCGTGGTAGTTCGAGAAAGCCCGTTCCCCAAAATTCGAGCTGGGGCTGTCCATCTTCTGCCAGATCATGTTCACGACGAAGTTCCCCGGGCCAAAGATCTCGTTCATGATCGCCCGAAGGTTGTGTACCTCGTTGTCGTCTATCGAAATGAAGATGACGCCATCGTCGGACAGCAGCCTGTGCAACAGCTTCAACCGCGGGTACATCATGCACAACCACTTGTCGTGCCGCGACAGGTCCTCGCCTTCCTTGCCCACCACCTGCCCGAGCCAGCGCTTCATCTTCGGGTCGTTGACGGCGTCGTTGTAGACCCAGCCCTCGTTGCCGGTGTTATAGGGCGGGTCGATGTAGATGCACTTCACCTGGCCTTCGAACTCGGGCAGCAGGCTCTTCAGGGCTTCCAGGTTGTCGCCGTGGATGATCCGGTTGTCGGTGGTGTTCTTCGGCAGGCCTTCGGGCGCGGCGAAGGTCGAGACTTTGTTGAGCACCCGGAACGGTACGTCGTGGTGGTGGTTGACCACCTTGTCTTTTCCTACCCAGTGCAGTGTTGGCATGTTCTTGGTTCTAACGGTGAGGTTCTGGCGACAGGCTTGGAGGGCGCCCATCAGGCCCCGAAGTCGAACGAAAGCTGGCGGTGGTGCCGGATCAATACGAAAAAAGGTCAAACACCAAACGGCTCTCGGATAACATCTAAGCCGCCTGCACCAGCGTGAAATCGACACGCACCCTGTCGAACGGGCATACGATTTTTCCGCTCTCGGTTTTTTCCAGCAGTCCGGTTCCCAGCAGGGCATGCACGTCGCGGTGTACGGATTTGACGTCGCGTTCCAGCCTGCGGGCAAGTTCGCGCAGGCTCATTTCGCCGGCGCCGCTCATGGCTTCCAGCACGCCCCAGCGCTTGGGGCTGATTTCCGAGAACAGCAGTTCGGGGCTGGCGTAGCTGAAGGTGAATTGCTGGGCGCGCCCGGATTTGGCGGCCTGGCGTATGCCTTTTGCACCCGCTCTGAGCGCGGCTTTCCAATCGGGATTGATTTCGATGACGCCGGTTTTCATTCAACTCTCCTTTCCACTTCTGCCAGGAAATCGTCCAGCAGTTGGTCGATGGAAACAAATCGGTATACGGACTCTTTCCCATCCAGATGCTTGTGGTCACCCTTGCCGCGCTCATTGTCGAAGCCGACGAGGCGCTTGCCATCCAGGATATAGACCAGGCGATAATTGAAGGCATGGTCGCAAGGCGGCACCGGGCAATGCAGCTTCCATATTTTCATCTCGACCAGCCCGCCGTTGGGCAGGCGCTGGCGGTGCTGCTTGAGCAGTTCGGCCTTCATGTTGGCATTCTTGACAACAATCTGAACGGAGTCAAGCTGGCCGCCAGGAATCGGGCTGAATCTTCTGAGCGGAACAGCGCCCTCACCCCTCTGCCACCACCCCCAGCACGGCCTCGCCGTACGCTTCCAGCTTCTTCGTTCCCAGCCCCGAAATCTCGCCCAGCTCCGCCAGGGTGGCGGGGCGGCGGGCGGCGATTTCGCGCAGGGTGGCGTCGTGCAGGATGACGTAGGCGGGGACGCCTTTTTCGTTGGCGGTTTCGCGGCGCCAGGCGCGCAGGGAGAGGAACAGCGGATCTTCGTCGTCGTGGACGCCTTCGCCGGAGCTGGGGGCGAAGCGGGATTTCCTGCCGCGCGCCGGACGCACTTCGATGGCGCGCAGCATGACGGTTTCCTCGCCCTTCAGTACCGGCCTGGCGGCCTGGGTGAGCTTCAACGCGCCGTAGGCGGTGTGGTCGACTTCCAGCAAGCCGCGCACCACAAGCTGGCGCAGCACGGCGCGCCAGACCTTGTCGGTCTGGCTGGCGCCGATGCCGAACACGCTCAACTGGCTGTGGCCGAAGCGGTCGATTTTCTCGGTGGTCTTGCCGAGCAGCACGTCGATGACGTGGCCGGCGCCGAAGCGCTGGCCGGTGCGGTAGACGGTTGAGAGCAGCTTTTGCGCGGCTTCGGTGCCGTCCCACAACGTGGGCGGGTTGAGGCAGACGTCGCAGTTGCCGCAGGGCTGGCTGATTTCGCCGAAGTAGGAAAGCAGCGCGACGCGGCGGCAGCTGGCGGTTTCGCACAGCCCGACCAGCGCATCGAGCTTGGCGTGGCCGATGCGCTTGTGGGCGTCTTCCGCCTCGCCTTCGTCGATGAAGCGGCGCTGCGTGACGACGTCCTGCAGGCCCCACGCCATCCACGCCTCGGCGGGCTCGCCGTCGCGCCCGGCGCGGCCGGTTTCCTGGTAGTAGCCTTCGACCGAACGCGGCAGGTCGAGGTGGGCGACGAAGCGCACGTCGGGCTTGTCGATGCCCATGCCGAACGCCAGCGTGGCGACCATGATCACGCCTTCGTCGCGCAGGAATCTTTGCTGGT
>NCIH01000144.1:0-5403 GCA_002281975.1 Hydrogenophilales bacterium 17-64-11
CTACACCCTGCTGGCGATCGGCGACGGCCTGGTGGCGCAGATTCCGGCACTGGTCATCTCGATCGCCGCCGGCATCATCGTCAGCCGCGTCAGCACCGAGGAAGACATCGCCGGCCAGATGCTGTCCAACATTTTCAGCAAGCGGCAGGCGATGTATATCACCGCCGCGATTCTCGGTCTGATGGGCATGATTCCGGGAATGCCGAACTTCGCCTTCCTGCTGCTGGCGGGCGGCCTGGCCTGGCTGGCCTACCGGAACGGCAAGCAGCAACAGCAGGAAGCGCCGGCGGAGGCGCAGGCCGCGCCCGTCGCCGCGGTCGAAAGCCAGGAAGCCAGCTGGGAAGACGTCGCGCCCATCGACACCCTGGGCCTGGAAGTCGGCTATCGCCTGATTCCGCTGGTGGACAGCGCCGCCGATGGCGAGCTGGTGCGCCGCATCAAGGGCATCCGCAAGAAATTCGCCAGAGAGATCGGTTTTCTGCCGCCCGCCGTGCATATCCGCGACAACCTGGAAATCAATCCGAACAGCTACCGCATCACCCTGAAAGGCGTCGAGATCGGTTCCGGCGAAGTGCGCACCGGGCTGTTCCTCGCCATCGACCCGGGCAACATCACCGCCAGCCTGCCGGGCATCGCCACGCGCGATCCCGCCTTCGACCTGCCGGCGGTGTGGATCGAATCCGGCCTGCGCGAGCAGGCGCAGGCGATGGGCTACACCGTGGTCGACCCCGGCACCGTGGTCGCCACCCATCTGAATCATCTGGTCACCCAGCATGCCGCCGAGCTGCTCGGACGGCAGGAAACGCAGGCGCTGCTCGATCACCTGGGCAAGAGCGCGCCCAAGCTGGTGGAAGACCTGGTGCCGAAAATGCTGCCGCTCTCCACGGTGCAGAAAGTGCTGCAGACCCTGCTCACCGAAGGCGTGGCGATCCGCGACATGCGCAGCATCATCGACACCCTGCTGGAACACGCCGCACGCGTGCAGGACCCGCACGAACTCACCGCCCTGGTGCGGGTGGCGCTGGGCCGCTCGATCGTGCAGCAGATTTACGGCGCGGCCAGCGAACTGCCGGTGATCGCGCTGGACCATGGCCTCGAGCGGCTGCTGCTGCAGACCCTGCAGGCGGGCAACGATGCCGCCGGCATGGAGCCGGGCCTGGCCGACACCCTGCTGGAGCGCACCCAGACCTCGACCCAGCGGCAGGAAGCGCTGGGCCATCCCCCGGTATTGCTGACGCCGGCCGTGCTGCGTCCGCTGCTCGCCCGTTTCCTGCGGCGCACCGTGCCGCAGCTCAAAGTGCTTTCGCACGCTGAAGTGCCCGAAGGCAAACAGATCAAAGTGACTTCCCTGGTAGGAGGAGCAGCATGAACGTCAAACGAATCGTCGCCAAAACATCCCGTGAAGCCATGCGCCAGCTGCGCGATGCGCTCGGGCCCGACGCGGTCATTCTCTCCAATCGCGCCGTCGAGGGCGGGGTGGAGGTGCTGGCCCTGGCGGCGGAAGACATCGCCTCGATGGCGCCGCCGGTGGTGGAGGCACCCGCAATTGCCGCTCCTGCCAAGGCGCCGGTAGCGGACGTGCAGGACGAAACGGAGCCGGCGCCCGCAGTCGCCATCAAACGCCGGCTGGTCGAGCGGGTCGCCGTGCCCAGCGAGGACAGCGCCCGGCTGGCGCAAAGCGTCATCAGCGAAATCAAGACGATGCAGATGCGGCTGGAAAGCCAGCTGGCCGATCTGGCCTGGCGCGATCTGCCGGGGCGCGATCCGGCCGGCGCCGCCGTGATGCGAGACATGCTGGCGGCCGGCTTTTCCGCCACCCTGGCGCGCGAGCTGCTGGAAGCCATGCCGAAAGGCGATGTGGAGCAGGCACAGAGCTGGGCGAAAAACACCTTGATGAAGCGCCTGCAGGTGATGCAGAGCGAAACCGACATGCTCGACGGCGGCGGCGTGTTCGCCCTGATGGGCCCCACCGGCGCCGGCAAGACCACCACCACCGCCAAGCTCGCCGCCCGTTTCGTGGTGCGCCACGGCGCCGACAAGCTGGCCCTGCTGACCACCGACAGCTACCGCATCGGCGGCCACGAACAACTGCGCATCTACGGCAAGATCCTCGGCGTCGCCGTGCACGCGGTGCGCGACGCGGCCGACCTGCGGCTGGCGCTGTCGGAACTGCGCAACAAGCACACGGTGCTGATCGATACCGTCGGCATGAGCCAGCGCGACCAGGCCGTCGCCGAGCAGGTCGAGATGCTGTGCCAGGCCGGCAAGCCGATCAAGCGCCTGCTGCTGCTGAACGCCACCAGCCACGGCGACACCCTGAACGAAGTGGTGCAGGCTTACCAGACGCGCGGGCTGGACGGCTGCATCCTGTCGAAGATCGACGAGGCGGCGAGCCTCGGCCCGGCGCTCGACTGCGCGATCCGCCACCAGTTGAGCGTGCACTATCTGGCGACCGGCCAGCGCGTGCCCGAAGACCTGCACCTGGCCAATCGCCAGTACCTCATTCACCGTGCCTTCAAGGCGCGCACGCAAGCCTCGCCGTGGCAGCTGGACGACAGCGAGCTGGCATTCGCGCTGTCCGGCATCCAGGCGGCGCATCACGAAAGCGCGGTGGCCCTTGGATAAGTTCGTCAGCGACCAGGCCGCCGGGCTGCGCCGCCTGCTGGGGCAGACCGGGTTCCAGGTCATTACCGTGATGTCGGGGCAGAAAGGGGCGGGCAAGACCGCCGCCACCGCCAACCTGGCGGTGGCATTGGCCCGTTCGGGGCGCGACGTGCTCATTGTCGACCAGGATCGGCACGGCCGCGGCGCCTGCGCCGCCCTGGGGCTGACGCCGCGTTTCGACGTGTCGGACGTGCTCGAAAGGCGCTGCACCCTGGATGCGCTGATACTCGACGGCCCCGACAACGTGCAGGTGCTGCCGATCGGCGGCTGCTTCAACCGCCTGGGGCAGCTGTCCGAACGCGATCAGGAATGGCTGGCGCAGAGCTTCAACCGCCTGCAATGCGGCGTCGACGTGGTGCTGGTGGACATGGAAGAGGCCACCGACCCGGATGCGTTGCCGCTGGGGCTTGCCGCTTCCGAAATCATGGTGGTGCTGCCGCCCGGCAACACGGCGATCACCCAGGGCTATACCCTGGTCAAACGGCTGGCGCACAATTTCGGCAAGCGCCAGTTCCGCCTGCTGCTCAACCGCATGGAATCGCCGGAGCAGGCGCAGGCGGTGGCGCGCAATTTCGCCCATACTGCCGAGCGCTATCTGGGCGTGTCGGTCGATTACCTCGGCTATATCCCGCTGGACGAGCGCTTGAGCCGTGCGGGCCACCTGCGCACTTCCGTGGTGGACGCCTTTCCCGTCGCCCAGTCCACCTCGCAGTTCCGCAAGCTGGCCGATGGCCTGCTGCGCTGGCCGCAGCAGGCCGGCCTGGGCAACGTCGGCGGGTTCATGCAGCGCGTGATCCAGGGCAGCCGCATGATGGAAGCATGCAGGAGGTAGGGGGCATGTACACCGCAACCGGCAAAAGCGAAAAGAGCGACCTGCTGACGCAATACATGCCCATGGTCAAGCGGCTGGCGCACCACATGATGGGCCGGCTGCCGCCCAGCGTGGAGGAGGACGACCTGGTGCAGGCCGGCATGATCGGCCTGCTCGACGCCGTCAGCCGCTACGACGAGGCGCAGAGCGCGCAGTTCGAAGCCTATGCCATCCAGCGCATCCGCGGCTCGATGATCGACGAGCTGCGCCAGTCCGACTGGCTGCCGCGCAGTGCGCGGCAGTCGATGCGCAAGATCGAACAGGCCATCGGCGCCTTGCAGCATCAGCTGGGACGGCAGCCCAGCGAAACCGAAATCGCCGCGTCGATGAAAATCCCGCTGGCCGAATACCAGGCCATGCTGGGCGACGCGCGCGGTCATCAACTGCTGTATTTCGAGGATTTCGGCGAATCCGACGAAGACGACTCCTTCCTCGACAAGCAGTCGGCGAACGAGACCAGCATGCCGCTGCCGCAATTGCTCGACGCCAGCCTGCGCGCCTGCATCATCGCCGGAATTGAAAACCTGCCCGAGCGCGAACAACTGCTGATGTCGCTGTATTACGAACAGGAACTCAACCTGCGCGAGATCAGCGAAGTGTTCGGCGTCAGCGAATCCCGCATCTGCCAGCTGCACGGCCAGGCCATCGCGCGGCTGCGCGCCAAGCTGAAGGAAGACGCATGGATCGCGGCAGTCTGATCGGACTGGTCCTGGCCGTTGCCGCCATTCTCGGCGGCCAGGCGATGGAAGGCGGGCAGATCGGCCTGTTCCTGCAGCCGGCCGCTTTCGTCATCGTGATTGTCGGCACGCTGGCGGCCGTGTTGCTGCATCATCCATTGCCGGTATTCATGCGAGGCGTGCGCATGGCGAAGTGGGTGTTCCGTCCGCCCGAGCCGGAAGCGAGCGCGCTCATCCGCCGCGTCGTCCAGTGGTCGCATACCGCGCGCCAGGACGGGTTGCTGGCGCTGGAAAAACACCTCAACATCGCCCGCGATCCGTTCCAGAAAGCCGGGCTGCAATTGCTGATTGACGGCGCCGATGCGGCCAAGCTGCGCGACACGCTCGACGTGCAGATCGTCGGCTTCGAGACCGCCGAGCGGCAGGCCGCGCGGGTATGGGAAGCGGCGGGCGGCTATGCGCCCACGCTCGGCATCCTGGGCGCGGTGATCGGGCTGATCCACGTCATGGAAAACCTGGCCGATCCCGGCAAGCTGGGTACCGGCATCGCGGTCGCCTTCGTCGCCACCATCTACGGCGTCGGCCTCGCCAACCTGGTGTTTTTGCCGATCGCCAACAAGATCAAGTTCACCATCGCCCGCCGGGTCACCGAGCGCGAAATTGTCTGCGACGGCCTCATCGGCATTGCCCAGGGCGAC
Source organism: Hydrogenophilales bacterium 17-64-11 (assembly GCA_002281975.1). GTDB lineage: Bacteria > Pseudomonadota > Gammaproteobacteria > Burkholderiales > Thiobacillaceae > Thiobacillus. The sequence continues at coordinate 4,911 of NCIH01000144.1, forward strand.
AATCCGCGCATCATCGAGGCACGCCTCAAGGGATACCTCTGATGCGCAGACGCCGGCGCATCGCATCCGACCACGACAACCACGACCGCTGGCTGATTTCGTACGCCGACTTCATTACCCTGCTGTTCGCCTTCTTCGTGGTGATGTACGCCGTCTCGGCCGTCAACGAAAGCAAATACCGCGTCCTGGCCAGTTCGCTCGGCGATGCCTTCGGCAGGTCGTCGGCGAGCGAGGCGCCCGTTCCGCAATTGCCGACAGTCATGCTGCCGCCAGAAGTCAGCCAACGCACCCTGAAACAGCAGCAGGCGATCGAAGAGCAGGCGCACATGACTGAAGTGGCGGGCAACCTGCTCGACGTGATGGCGCCGCTGGTGAAGGAGGGCAAGGTGCGGGTGACCCAGAGCCGGCGCGGCGTCAGCATCGAAATCAATGCCAATGTGCTGTTCGAGCCGGGGCGGGCTGAACTGGAGCCGCAATCGCTGGCGGTGCTGCG
>NCIH01000026.1:0-28004 GCA_002281975.1 Hydrogenophilales bacterium 17-64-11
CCAGTTCCAGCAAGGCGTGGAAGTGCGACTCGTGGCTATGCACTCCGCCGTCCGACAGCAGGCCCAGCACATGCAGGGTCTTGCCCTGGTCGCGCACCCGATGCACCGCATTCAGCAGCGCCGGGTTGGTGTAGAAATAACCGGACTCGATGGCGTGGTCGATGCGGGTGAACTCCTGATACACCACGCGCCCCGCGCCGATGTTGAGATGCCCCACCTCGGAATTCCCCATTTGCCCCTTGGGCAGTCCCACTTCGGACTCGGAGGCGTGGATCAGGGTGTGCGGGTTATGCTTCCAGAGCCGGTCCCAGTTGGGCTTGCTGGCTTGCGCGATCGCATTGTCCGCGCGCTCCGCGCGGCAACCGAAACCGTCGAGGATGAGAAGGAGAACCGGCGAGGTCTTCATGAAAAAATTTGTATAACCTGACTCGTTTTCATGGGATTATTTTAATATATGCGTGATTGCTAATCTATACGCAATGCAACATGTTGCTTCAAAATGCGGTATCACGCGGGTTTCAGCAAAAAACCGCGCCGCGTCAGGGTACTACACGAACAGGATCGAGGTAATGAATATGGCAGCCGATTGGGACGAAGTGGACCTCATGGACAAGGACGAGCACATCGAGCAGGCTTCGCGTGCGATGAAAGCCATGTCGCATCCGCTGCGTCTGAAAATCCTTTGCGTCTTGGGCGACAAGGAAGTCAGCGTGCAGGACATCGTCGACCACGTCGGCACGTCGCAAAGCAATATCTCGCAACACCTGGCCATCCTGCGCGACAAGGGCGTATTGCGTACCCGCAAGGATGCCAACCGGGTGTTTTATCGTGTCGGCGACACCCGCACGCTGAAGCTTCTGGGAATGATGCGCGACGTTTTCTGCGGTTTCACCAAGTAACAAGCCAATCGACATCCCGGGCCCGGCCACGCGCAGACGTGCCGGGCTTTTGTTTTATGGTGCGGCATTGCCGGCGGCTCCCTGCGCACGTCGGCGGCAGTGGCTCGGGGCCCCTATGTGGGGCATACTTGAAACCTGCCGCAACCCTACCGCCCGGGCGGAAAACTTTGCCCAAATTATTGAATCAAATGGTAAATTAGATTACTCTAATAAACCATTTCACGGAGTCACATCTGTGCTAAATCCCGCTCGTCTACTCGTACTTGCCTGCGTCATCCTCGTCTCTCCCGCCGCCTGGGCCGCCCTGCCTTTCGCCGTTGCCCCGGTGCAATACCAGATGACCGACAGCGGCTACTCCACCGAAGCCACAGTTGAAGCCGTCAAGCAATCGACCGTCGCCGCCCAGGTGTCGGGACGCGTGGCGGCGGTCAATTTCGATGCCGGCGATTACGTCAAGGCGGGTTCGGTGATCGTGCGGCTGTCGGCGCAGGAGTTGTCCTCCGCCGTGGCGGGCAGCCAGGCGCAAGTGGCGCAGGCCGCCGCCACGCTGGCCAACGCACGCGCCAATTACGAGCGCCAGCAGCAGCTGTTCCAGCAGAAATTCATCAGCCAGGCCGCGCTCGATCGCGCCACCGCCGAATTCCGCGCGGCCGAAGCGGCCGCCCGCGCTGCCCGCGCCGGGGCAGGGCAATCCGCAGCAGTAAGCGGCTACACCGTGATTACCGCGCCCTTTTCCGGGGTGGTCGCCGCCCGCCACGTGGAGGTGGGGGAAACCGTGACGCCCGGAAAGCCCTTGATGACCGGCTTCGACCCCAAGGACATGCGGGTGGTCGCCAATATTCCGCAGTACAAGCTGGCCGAGGTGAAGGCCGCGCCGCGTGTCGCGATTGAAATCCCTTCGCTCGACAAATGGATCGACGCCGCCGGCGTCACCGTGCTGCCGTCGGCCGATGCCGCCACCCACACCGTCAAGGTGCGCATCGACCTGCCGACCGACCTGGAAGGCGTCATCCCCGGCATGTTCGCGCGGGCGCATTTTTCGGTGGCCAGCGCGCGCAAGCTCACCATCCCCTCGACCGCCGTGGTGCGCCGTTCCGAAATCACCGCGGTCTACGTGGTGAACCGGGACAAGGTGAGCCTGCGCCAGGTTCGCCTGGGCACGCCCCATGCGCGCGGGCAGGTGGAGGTGCTGGCCGGCCTCAACCCGGGCGACATCATTGCGCTCGAACCGGTCAAGGCGGGAATTTACGCCAAAAGCGCCGCCAACTCGTCCGCCCAATAAGCAGGGGTGCGCATGGGACTCTCCGGACGCGTCGCCCGTTTCTTCCTCACGTCCCAGCTCACCCCGCTGATCGCGCTGATCGCGGCCCTGCTGGGACTGTTCGCCATCCTGGTCACGCCGCGCGAGGAAGAGCCGCAGATCAACGTGACCATGGCCAACGTGTTCATCCCCTTCCCCGGCGCCTCGGCGAAGGACGTGGAGGCGCTGGTCGCCACCCCCGCCGAGCAGGTGCTGTCGCAGATCGCCGGCATCGAACACATCTATTCCGTGTCCAAGCCCGGCATGGCGGTGTTGACCGTGCAATACCTGGTCGGGCAGGACCGCACCCAGGCGCTGGTGCGGCTGTACGACGCCATCCAGGCCAACCGCGATTGGGTCTCGCCCGAACTCGGGGTCGGCGAACCCATCATCAAGCCGCTCGGCATCGACGACGTGCCGATCGTCACCGTCACCCTGTGGACGCGCGACGAGACGCGCGGCGCCTACGAGCTGGAGCAGGCTGCGCACGCCGCCGAAATCGAGCTGAAGCGCATCGCCGGCACCCGCGAGGTCACCACCGTCGGCGGCCCCGGCCGCGCGGTGCGGGTGATGATGGATCCCGACCGCATGGCGGCATTCGGCATCTCGCCGCAGGACATCCGCGACGCCCTGCAGGTCGCCAACGCGGCGCAGCCATCCGGCACGCTGGTATCCAACAACCAGGAAATCCTGGTGCAGACCGGCACCTTCCTCACCGGCGCCGAAGACGTCAGGCAGCTGGTGATCGGCGTCGCGCAAGGCCGCCCGGTCTACATGAGCGACATTGCCAGCGTCGTTGCCGGCCCCGACCAGCCCACCCGCTACGTCTGGCACGGCCCCGGCGCAGGCGGCGCCCACCAGGCCGACAAGGGCCAGACCTATCCGGCGGTGACGCTCGCCATTTCCAAAAAGCCGGGCGAAAACGCGGTCGACGTCGCGGAAAAGGTGATTGCCCGCGTCGACGCCCTGCAGAACAGCGTGCTGCCCGAAGGCATTGAAGCCAGCGTCACCCGCAACTACGGCGCCACCGCCGACGACAAGGCCAAGAAGCTGATCCAGAAGCTGATCTTCGCCACCGCCTCGGTGGTGCTGCTGGTGCTGTTCGCGCTCGGTCGCCGCGAGGCGCTGATCGTCGGCGCAGCGGTGCTGCTGACGCTGGCCGCCACGCTGTTCGCCTCGTGGGCATGGGGCTTCACCCTCAACCGGGTATCGCTGTTCGCGCTGATCTTCTCGATCGGCATCCTGGTCGACGACGCCATCGTGGTGGTGGAAAACATCCACCGCCGCATGGGGCTCGACCACGACGGCCTCGAAGCGATCATTCCGCGCGCGGTCGACGAAGTCGGCGGCCCGACCATCCTCGCCACCCTCACCGTCATCGCCGCGCTCTTGCCGATGGCCTTCGTCTCTGGCCTGATGGGGCCGTACATGAGCCCGATCCCGATCAATGCCTCGATCGGCATGCTGATCTCGCTGGCGATCGCCTTCGTCGTCACCCCCTGGCTGGCACTCAAGCTCATCAAGCAGGGAGCGCACGCCGGCCACGGCGGCGAACCCAGGCTGCTCGGGCTGTTCCGCACCCGGCTGACTCCCTTCCTGCGCGGCGTCGAAGGCCGCGGCGCGCGCCGCAAGCTGTGGCTGGGCATCGGCCTCGCCATCCTGCTGTCGGTCGCGCTGCCGGCGGTGCAGCTGGTGATTTTGAAAATGCTGCCGTTCGACAACAAGTCGGAATTCCAGATCATCGTCGACCTGCCGGTCGGCACGCCGCTGGAGAAAACCGCGCAGGTGTTGAGCGAAATGGGCACGGTCGTCGCGCAGGTGCCCGAAGTCACCGACTACCAGGCCTACGCCGGCACCGCGGCGCCGATCAACTTCAACGGCCTGGTGCGGCAGTATTACCTGCGTTCCGGCCCCGAGGTCGGCGACCTGCAGGTCAACCTGGTCGACAAGCACGCGCGCGACCGCAAGAGCCACGACATCGCGCAAGCGATCCGCCCGGCGGTCGAGGCGGTCGCCAAAAAGCACGGCGCCGACGTCAAGGTGGTCGAAGTGCCGCCCGGCCCGCCGGTGATGTCGCCGATCGTCGCCGAAATCTACGGCCCCGATTACGACGCGCAGATCCAGGTCGCCAAGCAGGTGCGCAAGGTATTCGAGCAGTCCGAGGGCATCGTGGCGATCGACGACACGGTGGAGGACGACGCCCAGCGCTTCGTGCTGCGCGTCATGCAGAACAAGGCAGCGGTGGCGGGGGTGGCGCAGAAGGATATCGTCGCGGCGATGCGGATGGGGCTGGCGGGCGAAAACGTCACCCCCATCCACGGCAGCGGCGCCAAATACGAGATCCCGGTGCGCATCACGCTGCCGCCGGAGCGCCTGAGCAGCATCGACGAACTGCTGAAATTGACCGTGCGCGGCAACGACGGCCAGTTGATCCCGCTGTCCGAACTGGTGGAAGTGATGCCGAGCGCGCGCGAAAAGACCATCTACCACAAGGATCTGCTGCCGGTGGTATTCGTGTTCGGCGACACCGGCGGCAAACTGGATTCGCCGCTGTACGGCCTGTTCGGCATGCGCGACGCGCTGAAAGACCGGCCGCTGGAACAGGGCGGCACGCTGGCCGAATATTTCATCCGCCAGCCGGCCGATCCCTACGCCGGATTCAGCCTGAAATGGGACGGCGAATGGCAGGTGACGTACGAAACCTTCCGCGACATGGGCATCGCCTATGCCGTCGGGCTGATCCTGATCTACATCCTGGTGGTGGCGCAGTTCAAGAGCTATCTGACACCGCTCGTCATCATGGCGCCGATCCCGCTCACCATCATCGGCGTGATGCCCGGCCACGCCCTGCTCGGCGCGCAGTTCACCGCCACCTCGATGATCGGGATGATCGCGCTGGCCGGCATCATCGTGCGCAACTCCATTCTGCTGGTCGATTTCGCCAACGAGCAGGTGCGTAGCGGAATGGATTTTCAGGAGGCGGTCATCCAGGCCGGCGCCACCCGCGCCAAGCCGATCGTGCTGACCGGGCTGGCGGCCATGATGGGCGCCTTCTTCATCCTCGACGACCCGATTTTCAGCGGCCTCGCGGTGTCCCTGGTTTTCGGCATCCTCGTCTCCACCCTGCTCACGCTGGTGGTGATCCCGGTGCTGTATTACGCCGCCAATTACCGCAAATTTTCTTCTTTGAACCAGGAGTTATCTCATGACCGTTGAACGTATGGTCCGCATCATTGCCGGATTTTTCATCATGCTGTCGCTGGCGCTGGCGCATTTTTCCGGCAGCATCGACATGACCCGGCTGTCCTGGCTGTGGTTCACCGCCTTCGTCGGCTTCAACCTGTTCCAGTCCGGCCTCACCCGTTTTTGCCCGCTGGACATCATGCTTAAAAAAGCCGGGGTCAAACCGGGCTGCGGCCTGTAAGCGGAGACTTTCATGGATATGCAATTCCTGCAGGACAACTGGATGTTGCTGGCGCTGGCGCTGGCGTCGGGCGCCATGCTGGCCTGGTCCTTCATCGGCGGCAAGCTGTCCGGCGTGGAGCAGGCCGACACGCTGAAAGCCACCCGGCTATACAACGACGACGCGCTGGTGCTCGACGTGCGCGAGGACAAGGAATACGCAGCCGGCCACATTCCGAAAGCCAGGCACATTCCGCTCGGCCAGCTGGCCGGCCGCCTGCAGGAACTCGACAAGTTCAAGAGCAAGCCGATCCTGGTCGCCTGCCGCAGCGGCCAGCGCTCGGCGCGCGCCTGCGGCATGCTGAAAAAAGCCGGCTTCGAAACCGTGTACAACCTGGCGGGCGGCATCATGGCGTGGGAACGCGCCAACCTGCCCGTCGCCAAGAAATAAGGAACCCCCATGGCTAAAGTCGTGATGTATTGCACCGCCGTCTGTCCCTATTGCGTGGCTGCCGAGCGCCTGCTCAAAAGCCGCGGCGTGACTGAAATCGAGAAGATCCGCATCGACCTCGACCCGGCCAGGCAGGACGAAATGATCGCCCGCTCCGGCGGCCGCCGCACCGTGCCGCAGGTGTTCATCGGCGACACCCACGTCGGCGGCTTCGACGACACCTCGGCGCTGGACGCGGCGGGCGAACTGGTGCCCCTGCTCGCCCGTGCCTGACGCGCACGCTTGAGTTTCCGGCGCACGCCCCCACCTTGAAGCGAAGACCCTTCGCTTCAAGGAACCCCGATGGAACTCGCCTGCCCCCACTGCCTCGCCGTCAACCGCGTGCCGGACGACCGCCTGGCCGACGCACCGAAATGCGGCAAGTGCGGCTCGCCGCTGCTGCCCGGCAAGCCGGTCGACCTGACCGCCGGCAGTTTCGACCGTTTCATTTCCCGCGCCGGCCTGCCGGTATTGGTCGATTTCTGGGCCGACTGGTGCGGCCCCTGCAAGATGATGGCGCCGGTATTCCAGCAAGTCGCGGCCGAGATGGGCACACGCGTGCGCTTTGCCAAGGTCGACACCGAGGCCCATCCGCAGGTGTCGATGCGCCACCACATCCGTGGCATTCCCAGCCTGATCCTGTTCAGGAACGGACAGGAGGCGGCGCGCACCTCGGGCGCGATGGACGCATTCGCACTGAAACACTGGCTGGCGTCACAAGGCATTCAATAAGCGCGTGTAAAATGCGCAGCATCCCCGGAGCGCAGGCTCCGGTTTTCTTATCCAGGGAGACCTCATGGCCGACGAACAACAACCCGTATTCAATATCGAAAAGCTCTTCGTCAAGGATCTGTCGGTGGAAGTACCCAACGCCCCCGCCATTTACCTGGAACGCGAAGCGCCGCAGATCGACGTCAACATGTCGACCGAAAGCCATGCGCTGGGCGAAGACCTGTACCACACCGGCATCACCGTCACCGTCACCGCCAAGATCGGCGACAAGACCATGTTCCTGGTCGAATGCTGCCAGGGCGGCATCTTCCGCATCCAGAACGTGCCGCAGGATCAGCTGCCGATGGTGCTCGGCATCGGCTGCCCCAACATCGTCTTCCCCTATCTGCGCGAGACCGTGTCCGACGTGGTGATCCGCGCCGGCTTCCCGCCGCTGCTGCTGAACCCGGTCAACTTCGAAGCGCTGTACCTGCAGCAACAGCAACCGGCTGCCGCCGCGCAGACGCATTGAAATTGCGACTGCGCCCCTCCGGCTGGCTGCTGGCAACCGGCCTGCTGCTGGCCCTGGCGCACCCCGCCGCGGCACTGGAATACCGCAGCACCGGGCGCGCCGCCCTGCTGTACGACGCACCTTCGACTGCTGCCGGCAAAATCGCCATCGCCGGCAGCGGCCTGCCGCTTGAAGTCATCGTCGACATCGAGGCCTGGGCCAAGGTGCGCGACCATAGCGGCCGGCTGGCGTGGATCGAGAAATCCGCCCTCGGTGGCGCAAGAACCGTCATGGTCAAGGCCGAATCCAGCATCGTCCGGCAACAGCCGCGCGCCGACGCCGGGATCGTGTTTCGTGCCGCGCACGGCGTCCTGCTCGAAGTCACCGGCGAAATGGACAGCTACGGCTGGCTGCCGGTGAAACACGCCGACGGCCTCACCGGCTGGCTGCCGGTGCACGAGGTATGGGGGCGATGAAGCTGTCGGTCCTCGGTGCGGGCGCCTGGGGCACTGCGCTGGCGGCCAGTTGGGCACCGCACCACAGCGTCACCCTGTGGGGACGCAACGCGGCCGAACTCGATGCCATGCAGGCGAGCCGCGTCAATGCGCGCTATCTGCCCGGCTGCCCGCTGCCGGACACGCTGCGCTTCAGCCCGGATTTCAGCGCTGTCGTCGGCAGCGCCGAACTCCTCGTCATCGCCGTCCCCAGCAGCGGCCTGCGCCCCACGCTGAGCGCGCTCGCCCGGCACTCCGGCCTGCCGCCGCTGGTCTGGATCTGCAAGGGATTCGAGCCCGGCAGCCGCAAGCTGCCGCACCAGCTCATCGCCGAGCTGCTGCCCGGGCACACGCAAACCGCCGTGCTGTCCGGCCCCAGTTTCGCCCAGGAAGTCGCGCAAGGCCATCCCACCGCGCTGACGCTGGCTGCCGACGACACCGCGCTGGCGCAACGCCTGTCCGAAATACTGTCCGGCCAACGCCTGCGGCTTTACGCGCATGACGACGTCATCGGCGTCGAAATCGGCGGCGCACTGAAAAACGTCATGGCCATTGCCGCCGGCATCTGCGACGGCCTGCAGCTCGGCCACAACGCCCGCGCCGCCCTCATCACCCGCGGGCTGGCCGAGATGACCCGGCTCGGCGTCAGACTCGGCGGCCGCTTCGAGACCTTCATGGGGCTGTCCGGCCTCGGCGACCTCATCCTCACCGCCACCGGCGACCTCTCGCGCAACCGCCAGGTCGGCCTGCGGCTCGCGCGCGGCCGGCCACTCGCCGCCATCCTCGCCGAACTCGGCCATGTCGCCGAAGGCGTCACCACCGCACGCGAGGCCGACGCGCTCGCAACCGAACGGGGCGTCGACATGCCGATCACCCGCGCCGTCTGCCGGATGCTGTTCGACGGCCTGCCTGCCACGCAGGCGGTCGATGCCCTGCTGAACCGGGAAATCAAGGCCGAGTTCTGAGGCAGTCGCCGCGCCACACTTGTCCGGCATCCAGCCCCGTCTTACAGCATTCGGCCGCGGTCTTGTCCTCGGCGCAGCTGCCCTTGAAAAGCTTTGCGAGCTGATCGCGTCGCTGCCCCGCCCGGACGGGGTGTGCTTGTTTTGCACGCCTTTGGCGATGCCCTTCGACTGCACCGACATATCGCCCCAATTGACAGTGAAAACACCGTTTCCGGTGGAGCCGATAGACTGCGGCCTTGAGATTCGCAAGAACATCGTTCAAGGGATCTGGCATGCATCCGGCAGGCAGTGCCTCATCTTGGGTCAACCGCGGTCGGCTTACAGCATGAAGGATCAGCGCAATGCCACGGACCAGTATTTCGCTGTTTGCCCGCTTGCGCTCATTCGTGCCGCAAGGCGTCGATCGGGTTGAGGCCGGCCGCCCGGCGCGCCGGGAAGAAACCGAAGATCACGCCGATGGCGGCGGAAAAAAAGAAGGACAGCAGGTTGATGCCGGGGTCGAACAGATAGGGCACGTTCATCAGTCCGGCAAGGAAGATCGATGCAGTGGTGGCGATCACGATGCCGATCAGGCCGCCCAGGCTCGACAGCACCACCGCCTCGATGAGGAACTGCAGCAGCACCTCTCTTTCCAGAGCGCCGATGGCGAGGCGGATGCCAATCTCGCGGGTGCGCTCGGTGACCGACACCAGCATGATGTTCATGATGCCGATGCCGCCCACCAGCAGACTGACAGCCGCGACGGCACCAAGCAGCATGGTGAGGATCCTGGTGGTGCTGGTCAGTGTTTCGGCGATCTGCCGGGTATCCATCACACGGAAATCGTCGTCCTCGTTTTCACCGATTTTGCGGCGCTCGCGCAGCAACAGGGTGAGCTGCTCCTTGGCCGCGTCGATCGAGGCGCCCTCCTTGACCGAGATGCTCAGGCGGCCGATATCCTGGTTGCCCGAGAGCCGCCGCTGCACGGTGCGAAGCGGCATCACCACCACATCGTCCTGGTCCGATCCCATGGACGACTGGCCCTTGGCCTTCAGCAGGCCGATCACCTCGCAGGAAAACTGTTTGATGCGGATCTGGCTGCCCACCGGGTTTTGCCGGCCGAACAGCTTGTCGCGCACGGTGTCACCGATCACGCACACTGCCTTGCCCGACCGCTCCTCGGCTTCGCTGAAGCCGCGACCGGCAGCGATTTCCCAGTTCCCAGCCTCGAAATAATCATTGCTGCTTCCGGTAATCGCGGTGGTCCAGTTGTTGGCCTGGTACACCGCAGTCGCCGATTTGTTCACCACCGGCGCGACCAGCCTGACGCCGGCGATCTGGTGGCGCACGGCCTCGACATCGGCGCTCTTGAAGGGAGCGCCCGGCACGGCACCGGGGCCGAAGCGCTGGCCCGGCATCACCATCAGCAGGTTGCTGCCCATGCTGGATATCTGGTCCGACACCGATTTCGTCGCGCCGTTGCCGAGCGTGACCATGGTAATGACGGCAGCGACGCCAATGACGATACCGAGGATGGTGAGGAAGGAGCGCATCAGATTGCGCCGGATCGAGCGCAGCGCGAGCTGCAGTGTATTCCACAACATCAGGCGTCTTCCCCGTTGCGGCGGTCGCTGTCGACGCGGCCGTCGACGAAGCGGATGATGCGCTTGGCATGCGCGGCCATGTCGGGTTCGTGGGTGACCATCAGCACGGTGATGCCCAACTCGCGGTTAAACCCGCTGATCAGGCTCATGATTTCCTGGCTGGTGTGGCTGTCGAGGTTACCGGTCGGCTCGTCCGCAAGCAGCACGTGAGGGCGGGTGACAATGGCGCGGGCGATGGCGACGCGCTGCTGCTGACCGCCGGAGAGTTCGGCCGGCGTATGGTGCTCCCAGCCATCGAGGCCCACCTGTCCAAGGGCGGCGCGTGCCGCAGCATGACGTTCGGCCGCCGGCTCGCCGCGATAGATCAGCGGCAGCTCGACGTTCTCCAGCGCGGTGGTGCGCGACAGCAGGTTGAAACCCTGGAACACGAAGCCTAGATAGTTGCGCCGGAGCAGCGCGCGCGCGTTGCGCGACAACTGTTCGACCTTCACGCCCTCGAATTCGTAACTGCCGCTGGTGGGGGTGTCGAGGCAGCCAAGGATATTCATCGCGGTCGACTTGCCGGAACCGCTTGGGCCCATGATGGCGACGAAGTCGCCGGTATCGACGACGAGATCGATGCCCTTCAGCGCCTGGAACGCCGCCTGCCCGCTGCCGTAGGTCTTGGTGATGCCGGACAGCCGGATCAGTGCCGCATCGCTCATGGCTGCGCGCCCAGGGCCTCGGTGATCACCTGCATGCCTGCCTTGAGTGCCCCGCCGGCGACCTCGGTCACGCGGCCGTTGGTGGCGCCGGTTTTGACGTCGAGGGCGGCCGGCTCGCCGTCCTGCAGCACCCACACACGCTGCGTGCCGCTGGCGTTGGGCGTCGGCTTGACCTTTCTGGCCTGCCTCGGCATGCGCGGCATCAGGGCGCCCATCACGCTGCCGCCGGATTGCTTCTCGGCGGCAGCGGGGGGCGCCGGGGTGAAGCGCAGCGCGGCGTTCGGTACCAGCAGCACGTTTTCGCGGATGAGCGTGGTGATATCGGCGGTGCCGGTCATGCCGGGCCGCAGACTGAAGTCATCGTTGTCGACTTCGAGCACGGTGAGATAGGACACGACGCCTTCCGCTTCCCGGGCGCCATAGCCAACCCGCGTGATGACGGCGCTGTATTCGCGCCCGGGCCATGCATCGACGCTGAACGTGGCCTTCTGCCCGGCTTTCACCTGGCCGACGTCAGCCTCGTCGACGTCGACCTGCAGCTCCATCTTGGTCAGGTCTTCGGCCAGCTTGAACAGCACCGGCGCCTGGAACGAGGCCGCCACGGTCTGGCCCGGGTCGACCTGACGCGACAACACCACGCCATTGATCGGCGAGCGGATGCTTGCCTTGCCGAGGTTGGTCTCGTCCGACTGCAGTGTGGCACGCGCCTGGGTCACGCTGGCACGGGCGCTGGCGACGTTGGCTTCGGCACGCTTCAGATTGGCTTCGGCGGTGTCCATTTCAGTCCTGGACGGCACCTTGCCGCCGGACAGCTGCGACACCTGCTGGTAGCGGGCAAGCGTTGCGCGCGCTTCCGCAACCGTGGCCTGCGCCTGCAGCACCTGCGCCTCGGCCGCAGTGAGGCTGGCGCGCGATTTCGCGACCGCATCCTGCAGCCTGGACAGGTCCAGCTGCGCCAGGATCTGGCCCTTTTTCACCTCGTCGTTATCGTCGACGTAGACCTTGTCGACGATGCCGGAAAGTTCGCTTCCAACATCCACCGTGTTGGTCGGCTGCAGGTTGCCGGTGGCGGACACCTTGACCACCAGCGTGCCGAGTGTGGCGGCTTCGGTCGTGTAGCGCGGCGCAGCCTTGTCTTCGCCGGAACGCAGCAACAGCCAGGCCGCAACGGCAATCGCCAGCAGTGCGCCAGCCAGCCACAGCCAGCGCCCTGAAGACAGGCCACCGGATCTGGCTGCGAGAAGTTGCTTCAGGGCGGGGCCCTGCTTGGCTTGCGAAGTGTTGGGATCGTTCATGGAGCGTCCTTGTCGGCCGGGCGGGTTTCGGTTTGCGGCGACCAGCCGCCGCCCAGCGCCTTGTACAAACGGATGAGCGCCAGCACGCTGTCGGCGCGGCTGCCGGCGAGGCTGTCCTCGGCGGATAGCACGCTGCGTTCGGTGTCGAGCACCGACTGGAAATCGATCAGGCCGGCACTGTAGCGCTGCTGCGCCATCTGCGCCGCGTTGCGGGCCGATTCGGTGGCATTCGCCAGCGCCTCGACGCGCTCGCGGTTGCGGGCAAGCGCGACCAGCGCGTTTTCCACCTCCTGCAACGCGGTGAGAACGGCCTGTTCGTACGTCACCTGCGCCTGCTCACGCACGGCGTCCTGGACGTCCACCTGGGCGCGCCGGCGCCCGGCGTCGAAGATGGGGCCGGTAATCCCTGCAAACAGCGACGATGTGGCGGCGTCGCCGCTGCCGAGCGCGCCGAAGGTCAACGCTTCGAGGCCGATCGAGCCCGAGAGATTGAAGGACGGATAGCGTGCCGCTTCGGCCACGCCCACGCGCGCGGTTTCTGCCGCCAGCCGGCGCTCGGCCACGCGCACATCAGGGCGCTGGCGCAGGGCGTCGGCCGGGATGCCGACCGCGATCTGCGCCGGCACGGCCGGCAGCTCGCCGGGGGCGGTGAGGCGCGCATGCAGCGTGCCGGGCGACCTGCCCAGCAAAATGTCGAGGCCATGTTCGGATTCGGCAAGGCTGGTTTCAAGCGCGGGAATCTGCGCCCGGGTCTGTTCGCGGTTGCTGCGCGCCTGCTCCACGTCCTGGCTGCTGACGAGCCCGGCCTGGGCGCGCCAGTCGGTGAGTTGCAGTGTCTCCGACTGGCTTGCCAGATTGTCCCGGGCAATGCCGAGCCGGGTCTGGAAGGCGCGCACCTCGACATAATTGAGGGCCACCTCGGCAGCCAGCGAAACCTGGGTGTCGTGCAGGCTGGCCTGCGACGATTGCAGATCGGCCTCGGCCGCCTCGATGCTGCGCCGGATCCCGCCGAAAACGTCCAGCTCCCAGCTCGCATCCAGGCCGGCGCTGAACAGGTTGCGCGTTGCGCCGCGGCCGCTCTCGGCACTGGAATCGCTGCGGCGCGCAGAACCGGACCCGGTCACGCTCGGCAAGCGGCCTGCCGCGGCCACCGCGCGGCGCGCGCGTGCCTCGCGCAGCCTGGCTTGCGCGCTGCGCAAATCGGGACTGGCCAGCAGCGCCTGCTCCACCAGCCCGGACAGCAGCGGATCGTTGAGTCCCCGCCACCAGCGGCTCAGATCGCCGAGCGCCGCGGCGCGGGCAACCTGCGCGTCGATCCGGTTCCAGTCCGCGGGAACGGCCGGCGCCGGCGCCCGGTAATCCGGCCCCACCGCGGCGCAGCCGGCCAGGCCGAGCGCGATCAGGGCAACCAGGCGGCGGGCGGACGTCGGCGCGTTCAGGGGCTGGAGGTCAGGGACGGCAGGCGCGCATCGAAGTGCCGGGAGGGCCATGGCAATGAGTGGAATTCCTTGTGGTTTGCTTGGTGGCTTCACTATCCTCATAGTTCCGGCACCGAGCCTCATTTAAACATAAGGCAGCCCGGTCCACGACTCGAGGAAGCCGCATGCAATTCAAGGATTACTACCAGACCCTGGGGGTGGCGCGCGACGCCACTGCGGACGAGATCAAAAAGACATTCCGCAAGCTGGCGCGCAAATACCATCCGGACATCTCCAAGGAACCGGATGCCGAGTTGCGCATGCGGGAGGTCAACGAGGCCTATGCCGTGCTCTCGGACGTGGAGAAGCGCGCCGCCTACGACCAGCTCGGACGGGGCTACCAGCCCGGCCAGGATTTCCGCCCGCCGCCCGACTGGGACGCCGGCTTCGAGTTTTCCGGCCGCGGTTTTTCGCCCCGCGAAGCCGCCGATTTCAGCGAATTCTTCGCCGAACTGTTCGGCCGCGGCGGCGCGCCGGCGGGTGCCCGCCATGCCCGCGCCGGCGGCCGGGCGCAGGGCGAGGACCATCACGCCAAGCTGCTGCTCGACCTGGAGGACGCCTTCAGCGGCGCCGCCCGGCAGATATCGCTGCGCGTGCCGCAGCTGGACGCCCACGGCCGGGTCGTGCTCGCCACCCGCACCCTCAACGTGAAGATTCCCGTAGGCGTGCACCAGGGCCAGGTCATCCGCCTGGCCGGCCAGGGCGCGCCCGGAGCCGGCGGAGCGCCCGCCGGCGACCTGCTGCTGGAAGTACATTTCAAGCCGCACCCGCGCTTCCGTCCGGACGGGCGCGACCTGCATCGAATTCTGCCGGTAACGCCATGGGAAGCGGCACTGGGCGGGGTGGTTGCGGTGGACCTGCCGCAAGGCAGCGTCAAGGTGCGCATCCCCGAGGGCGCGCAAAGCGGGCGCCAACTGCGCGTGCGCGGCAAGGGCATCCCGGGCGAGCCGCCCGGCGATCTGCTGCTCGACCTGCAGGTGGTGCTGCCGGCAGCCGACACGCCGCGGGCGCGGCAACTGTATGAAACCATGGCGCGCGAGCTCGCCTTCGATCCGCGCCAAACGAGGAGAGCGTGAACCATGCGTGACGACGACATTCTGATCGGCAGCCTGATGGAGGAATCCTGGCTAACCCTGGAACAGGTTGCCGCCGCCTGCATGGTGGAGCCGGCGTGGCTGCTTCGCCATCTCGAGGAAGGGTTGTTTCCCCATGCCGAGAGCATTGCCGGCACCTGGCGCTTTTCCGGAACGACGCTCATCCGCGCGCGGCGGATGCGGCAACTGGAGCGCGATTTCGACGCCGCGCCGGAACTGGCGGCCCTGGTGGCCGACCTGCTGGAGGAAATGGACGAGCTGCGGGTGCGGGTCAGGGGCGGCGGCTGAAGCCGTCCGCATGCAGCGTTCGCGGCGCAGTATCCCCGCCGCCCCGGGGAGTGGTTATCATGGCGCCCGCGACCCCGCGTAGCGATCGCGTTCGGCACCTCAAATTGGAGAAAACATGGCTTCACCCCACGAAAACCTCAGCATGGCGCTGTTCTGCGACTTCGAAAACGTTGCGCTCGGGGTGCGCGACGCAAAATACGAGAAATTCGACATCAAGCCGGTACTGGAACGCCTGCTGCTCAAAGGCAGTATCGTCGTCAAGAAGGCTTATTGCGACTGGGATCGCTACAAGGCTTTCAAGGCCACGATGCATGAGGCCAATTTCGAACTGATCGAAATTCCGCATGTTCGCCAGTCGGGCAAGAACTCGGCCGACATCCGCCTGGTGGTCGATGCGCTCGACCTCTGCTACACCAAGTCGCACGTCAACACCTTCGTCATCATCAGCGGCGATTCCGACTTCTCGCCGCTGGTTTCCAAGCTGCGCGAGAACGACAAGAAGGTCATCGGCGTCGGGGTCAAGCAATCGACCTCCGACCTGCTGATCGCCAATTGCGACGAATTCATTTTTTACGACGATCTGGTGCGCGAGAGCCAGCGTGCGACGGCCCAACACGCGGCGCGGGAAACGCCGCCTGCGGCGAGGCGTTCGCCCGAGGAAGAAAAGCATCGCAAGGAAGAGCTGGAAGCCCGCAAGAGCGAGGCGATCGACATGGCGGTGGAGACGTTCGATGCGCTGCTGGCCGAACGCGGCGACAGCGGGAAAATCTGGGCCTCCGTGCTGAAAGAGGCGATCAAGCGGCGCAAGCCCGATTTCAGCGAGTCCTACTACGGCTTCCGCGCCTTCGGCAATCTGCTCGAAGAAGCGCAGGCACGCGGCCTGCTCGAATTCGGCCGCGACGAGAAATCGGGCGCCTACGTCTATCGCAGCGGCAGCGGCGCGCCGCTTAACGAGGCGCCGGCCGAGCGGGCCGCGGAAGCGATCGCAGCCGCGGCGCCGAGCAGCCGGAACGAGCCGCACGGCAAGGAGCGCGGCGGCCGCAAGCCGGCGGCGAAGACAGCGGAGGCGGCCTCGCCGCAGTCGGCCGCGGCGGCGCAGGAAACCGCGGCGGCGGCCGAGCCGTCAACGCAAAAGGCGGCGGCGAAAGCGGCCTCCCCTTCGCGCGAGCCGCCGGAGCGCAGCCGCCGCCGCAAACCGACGCTCAAGCCCGACAACGCCTGAACGGCTTCGCGCGCGCATCCGCCCGCCCCGTCCGCCGGGGCATGGATGCGGCGACGCTCATTGCGGCGTGCCTGCGGTCGTATGCGCAATTCGCCGGATCGTCGCGACGAATCCCGGGTCCTCGCCCTGCAGCAGCGCCGGCAATGCTGCGCGGAAATCCTCGCGCTGGCACCACTCGTGCATGTAGTCTTCCCACGACTGCCACAGCCGCGCCTGCTGACGGCTCATGTCGTCCTCGTACACCAGCACGTAGGCGCGCTCGAACAGGCTGACCAGGATGGCGAACAAGGCGTGTTTGCGCACCAGCTGTTCCTCGCTGAGTTCGCCCTTCGCGGCAGGCGACAGCAGATGCAGATCGGCGTTGTCGATCACCAGCCGCATGAAATCGGCGTACTCGTCGGACAGCCGCAGGAAGATTTCCTCCTCGTCGTTCTGCTGGTCGCGGCGGCGGTCGTAGACATAGACGCCGATGGCGAACGGCAAGCCGACGATGGTGACGATGTAGCTGGCCGCCTCCAGCCATTCCAGTGCGCTCATCCCGGCCCTCCCATTTACCCGCCTCCCGCAAAGCCGTTTTGCCGCCAGGCCTCGAACACGACCACGCTGACGGCATTGGACAGGTTCATGCTGCGCGAACCCGGCAGCATCGGCAAGCGCAGCCGCTGCCCGGGATCGAACTGTGCCAGGAGTTCCGCCGGCAGGCCGCGCGATTCCGGACCGAACAGCAGCACGTCGCCGGCCTGAAAAGCAATCTCGGCATAGCGCGCGCAGCCCTTGGTGGTAAGCGCAAACCAGCGCCGCGCCGGCAGCGCCGCCTGCACCGCCGGCCAGTCCCTGTGCGCGGTCACGCAGGCCATGTCGTGATAATCCAGTCCGGCGCGCGCCACCTGCTTGTCGGACAGGTCGAATCCCAGCGGCTCGACCAGATGCAGACGGCAGCCGGTATTGGCCGCCAGGCGGATCAGGTTGCCGGTGTTGGGCGGGATCTCGGGTTGAAACAAAACGATGTCAAACATCCGGCATGACCTAAAATAAAGGCTTCTTCGAAAGCTCTATTCTATGGTTCCTTACCTCACCACCGCACTGACCGGGCCGCTGCTGGAACTGGAAAAGCGCCTGCTCGACGCCCAGCCGACGATCGAGCACTGGTTCCGCCAGCAATGGAAGGAACAGGCCGCGCCGTTTTACACGTCGGTCGACATCCGCAACTCAGGCTTCAAACTGGCGCCGGTCGACACCAATCTGTTTCCCGGCGGCTTCAACAATCTCAACCCGGAGTTCATGTCGCTGTCGATCCACGCAGCGATGGGCGCGGTGGAAAAAATCTGCCCCGATGCGCAGCGCCTGCTGCTGATCCCCGAGAACCACACGCGCAACACCTTCTATCTGCAGAACGTCGCGGTGCTCGCCCACATCCTGCGCCAGACCGGACTGATCGTGCGTATCGGCACGC
This sequence comes from Hydrogenophilales bacterium 17-64-11, assembly GCA_002281975.1. Taxonomy (GTDB): domain Bacteria; phylum Pseudomonadota; class Gammaproteobacteria; order Burkholderiales; family Thiobacillaceae; genus Thiobacillus. The sequence continues at coordinate 17,890 of NCIH01000026.1, forward strand.
TGATTCCCGAGATCACCCAGCCGACCACGCTGGAGCTGCCCGCCGGCGGACGCCTCACGCTGGAACCGCTGGTGCGTAAAGGCGACCGCGTCGGGCTGGAAGGCTTCGATCCCTGCGCGGTGCTGCTCAACAACGATTTGTCGGCGGGCGTGCCGGACATCCTGCAAGGCATCGAGCAGACCATCATGCCGCCGCTGCATGCGGGCTGGGCGACGCGCCGCAAATCGCGCCACTTTGCCGCCTACCAGCATGTTGCCGGCGAATTCGCACGGCTGGTGGGGATCGACCCCTGGCTGATCGACCCCTATTTCAACCAGTGCGGCAAGATCGATTTCCATGCGCGCCAGGGCGAGGTCTGCCTGGCCGAAAAAGTCGCCGACATGCTCGACAAGATCCGTCTCAAATACGACGAATACCACATCGACCAGCCGCCCTTCGTCATCGTCAAGGCCGACGCCGGCACCTACGGCATGGGCATCATGACGGTGAAATCGCCGGACGACGTGCGCGAACTCAACCGCAAGCAGCGCAACAAGATGGCGGTCGGCAAGGAAGGGCTCGAAGTCAGCGAAGTGCTGATCCAGGAAGGCGTCTACACCTTCGAGAGCATCAACGACGCCGTCGCCGAGCCGGTGGTCTACATGCTCGACCACTTCGTCGTCGGCGGCTTCTACCGCGTGCACACCGGCCGCGGCGCAGACGAAAACCTCAACAGCCCCGGCATGCACTTCGTGCCGCTGGCGTTCGACAACACCTGCCTGATGCCCGATCGCAGCGCCAATCCCGACGCCAGCCCCAACCGCTTCTATGCCTACGGCGTGATCGCGCGGCTGGCGATGCTGGCGGCTTCGATCGAGCTCGACGAAGCGCTGAACGAGACCGAGAACGCGGCTGCCGCATGAAGCTGCTGTTCGTCGTCGATCCGCTGGCGGGCCTCAAGCCCCGCAAGGACAGCTCGGTGGCGATGATGCGCGCCGCGGCGGCGCGCGGCCATGCCGTGTTTGCCGCCGAGGCGCGCCAGCTGCAGGTGGCGGACGGCGTCGCCAGCGCCGCCTGCAGCGCGCTCGAGGTGCGCCGCGACGACGACTGGTTCCGCATCGCGCAGGCCGGCACGCAGGCGCTCGCCGATTTCGACGCCGTGCTGATGCGCACCGATCCGCCGGTCGACACGGATTACCTGCTCGCCACCCAGCTGCTCGGCGTCGCCGAACGCAACGGCGCGCGGGTACTCAACCGCCCGGCGGCGCTGCGCGACTTCAACGAAAAACTCGCGATCCTGCAGTTTCCGCAATTCGTCGCCCCGACCCTGATCAGCGCCGACGCCAGCGGAATCGGAAACTTTCTGGCCTATCACCGCGACATCATCGTCAAGCCGCTCACCGAAATGGGCGGCAGCGGCATTTTCCGGCTGACGCTGGCCGACCCCAACCGCAACGCCATCGTCGAGACGCTCACCCGGCGCGGCCAGCGGCCGATCATGGCGCAGCGCTACCTGCCCGCCATCAGCGAGGGCGACAAGCGCATCCTGCTGATCGACGGCGAGGTGGTGCCGTGGGCGCTGGCGCGCATTCCCCTGCCCGGCGAAACCCGCGGCAACCTCGCCGCCGGCGGCACTGCGCGCGCGCAGCCGCTGTCCGCGCGCGACCGCGAAATCGCTGAAACCGTCGCGCCGTGGGCGCAGGCGAACGGCATCTTTCTCGCCGGGCTCGACGTGATCGGCGACTGTCTCACCGAAATCAACGTCACCAGCCCCACCGGTTTTCAGGAAATCACCGCCCAGACCGGACACGACGTGGCGGCGCAGTTCATCGCCGCACTCGAGCGCACATGAGAGCCGCGCGCCGCTGCCTATGGCTCCTGCTGCTATGGACGCTGGCGGCGTGCAGTCCGCCGCCGCTGGTTCAGCAGCAATCCTACGTATTCGGCACCCTGGTCGAAGTCAGCGTCTACGGCGCGCCGGAGGCGCAGGCCCGGCAAGCGATCGCCGCGGTGTTGGCGCGCTTCGACGAACTTCACCGCCAGTTGCACGCCTGGCAGCCGAGCGAGTTGTCGCGGCTCAACGCCGCGCTGGCCAAAGGGGAACGCGCTCCGCTCAGCCCCGAACTCGCAGCCATGCTGGGCGATGCGCAGGCCCTGTCGAGCCGCTCAAACGACCTGTTCAACCCCGCCATCGGCGGGCTGATCGCACTGTGGGGCTTCCACGCCGACGCGCCGCAGGCACGGGTACCGGATGCCGACGCGATTAGGCACTGGGTGAGCCGGCAGCCGCGCATGCGCGATCTGCATCTCGAAAACGCCACCGTTTGGAGCGACAACCCGGCCGTGCAGCTGGATCTGGGCGGCTACGCCAAGGGGCGCGCGCTGGACGACGCGGTGCGCATCCTGAAAGCGCACGGCATCAGGAACGCGCTGGTGAACATCGGCGGCAACGTGATCGCGCTGGGCATGCACGGCGAGCGGCCGTGGCGCGTGGGCATCCAGCATCCGCGCAAATCCGGCACGCTGGCCGTGCTGGATTTGCGCGCCGGCGAGGCAATCGGCACCTCGGGCGACTATCAGCGTTATTTCGAGGCGGGCGGACGCCGCTACAGCCACCTGATCGACCCGCGCAACGGCAGCCCGGCGAGCGGAATGCAGTCGGTGACGGTGCTGGTGGCAGGCAAACAAGCCGGAACCCGTTCGGATGCCCTGTCCAAGCCGCTGTTCATCGACGGTGCGGCGCGGCTGGCGGACAACGCATCCCGGCTGGGGGTGAGCGACTACCTGGCAGTGGATGCCGCCGGCCGAATCCATGTCTCGCCTGCGATGAAGGCCCGGCTTCGTTAGAATGCAGGTTTTACCCCTTACCCCCTTCTCGCAATGATAGGCATCCTCATCGTCGCCCACGGCTCGCTCGCCGACAGCCTGGTCGAGTGCGCCACCCATGTGCTGGGCCAGCGTCCGCGCGGGCTCGCCACGCTCGACTTCATCGGCCATGCCGACCCCGACGAGCGGCAGAAGGCCATTCAGACGCGGCTGGACGAACTCGACGAAGGCGACGGCATCCTGGTGCTGACCGACGTCTACGGCGCCACCCCCAGCAACACGCTGTGCCGGCTGCTCGAACCGGCCCACATCGAAGGGGTTTCCGGGGTCAACCTGCCGATGCTGCTGAAAGCGCTGAACTACCGCGACACGCTGGCGCTGCCGCAGCTCGTCGAGCGCATCGTCGAAGGCGGGCGCAACAGCATCAACCATATTTCCGAGGCCATGTGCCATGCAGCAACGGGACGTTGAGATCGTCAACAAGCTGGGGCTGCACGCGCGCCCGTCGGCCAAACTGACCCAGCTGGCCTCCAGCTTCAAGAGCAATGTGTTCATGGCACGCAATGGCCGCCGCATCAACGCCAAAAGCATCATGGGCGTGATGATGCTGGCTGCCGCCAAGGGCAGCACCATCACCCTGGAAACCGAGGGCGACGACGAAACGGACGCCATCGAAGCGCTGGCCGAGCTGATCTCCAGCGGCTTCGGGGAGGATCTATCCTGAAGACCGCAGTTGACCGCTCCTCGCACATGGCTTGCGGCATGCATGCCGGGCTTGCGTCTTCGTTCGGGCCCAACGCCGTGCCGGACCCGGCCCGCCATCGGGCACATCCAAGCGCGGTTTCCAGACCATGAGCTTCTCGCTGCACGGCATCGGCGTCTCCGGCGGCATCGCCATCGGCTATGCCCACCTCACCTCCAACGCGCGCGTCGAAGTGCCGCAGTACATGCTCGACCGCAAATACATCAAGGACGAGCTGGCGCGCTTCGACGAGGCCATCCTCGCCACCCGCACCGAACTCGAAACCCTGCGCAACCACATTCCGGCCAATGCCCCGGCGGAACTCTCGGCGTTTCTCGACATGCACCTGATGTTCCTCGGCGATTCGATGATCGCCGAGGCGCCCAAGCACCTGATCCGCGAGACCCAGTGCAACGCCGAATGGGCGCTGGCGCAGCAGATGGAAGCGCTGGTGGCGCGCTTCGAGGAAATCGACGACGCCTACCTGAGGAGCCGCCAGGAAGACGTGGTGCAGGTCGTGCAGCGCGTATTGAAGGCGCTGACCGGCCACCCCAGCCACCTGCCGCTGGATGTCGATTTCGACAGCGAGCGCATCCTGGTCGCGCACGAACTGTCGCCCGCCGACATGATCGTGTTCAAGAACGTGCACTTCGCCGCCTTTATCACCGATCTCGGCGGCGCCACCTCGCACACCGCGATTCTGGCGCGCAGCATGGCGATGCCTTCGGTGATGGCGCTGCACAACGCGCGCGGCCTGATCCGCGACCATGATCTGCTGATCGTCGACGGCCGCGACGGCGTGGTGATCGTCAACCCCGACGAGTCCGTCCTGGCCGAATACCGGCTGCGGCAGAACCAGTGGCGCATCGACACCGACAAGCTGAAACGCCTGAAGACCAGCAAATCGTCCACGCTGGACGGCGTGCCGATCGAGCTGATGGCCAACATCGAATTGCTCGGCGACGTCGATGCGGTGAAAGCGGCGGGCGCCCACGGCATCGGCCTGTTCCGCAGCGAATTCCTGTTCCTCAACCGCAGCGACCTGCCGACCGAAGACGAACAGTACGAATCCTACAAGGCGGTTGCCGAGGCGCTGGACGGCAAACCGGTCACCATCCGCACGCTCGACCTGGGGGCGGACAAGCAGGCGCCGTGGGGCCACACCGTGGCCGACAACCCGGCCCTGGGCCTGCGCGCAATCCGCCTGTGCCTGGCCGAGCCCGGACTCTTCCACACCCAGCTGCGTGCGATTCTGCGTGCCTCCCGCCATGGCCGGGTGCGCATGCTCATCCCCATGCTGGCGAGCTTCGTCGAACTGCAGCAAACCCTGCAACAGATCGAGGCCGCCAAGGCATCGCTGCGCAAGGACGGCCTGAAATTCGACGAGGGCATCCTCATCGGCGGCATGATCGAAGTGCCGGCCGCCGCCCTCACGGCCGGCTTTTTCGCCGAACAGCTGGACTTCCTGTCGATCGGCACCAACGACCTGATCCAGTACACGCTGGCGATCGACCGCGCCGACGACAGCGTCGCGCATCTCTATGACCCGCTGCATCCGGCGGTACTCAATCTCATTCAGCACACCATCCGCGCCGGCGCCAAAGCCGGCAAGCCGGTTTCCGTTTGCGGCGAGATGGCGGGCGACCCGCTGTTGACGCGGCTGCTGCTGGGGCTGGGACTGCGGATCTTTTCGATGCACCCGGCCAGTCTGTTGCAGGTGAAACAGCAGGTGCTGAAAGCGCAGGTGGGCGAGATCACCCCCGTCGCGCTGAAGCTGCTGAAGAACACCGATCCCGGCAGGACGACGCTGTTACTGGACCGCCTGAACGGCTGACAAGTACCTGGACGCCTAAGCGGCGAGCTGTGCGGCTATACGTACCAGTTCCGCCTTCTCGCTGCGCAGATTGCCGATCTCGTCCTTGATCTGCGCCATGCGGCCGTGCAGCGTACCCATGTTTTCGAGAATGCGCTGCAGGCTGGCCAGCCGCGTGTCGAGGTACTGCTTGTGCTCACGGATGCGCGTCATGATGGGATCGAGCGCGATGCGCAGCCAACGCTCGGCTTCCGCCCGCGCCAGTTTGAAGGCGCTGCGCGCCTCCTCGGCCAGCCCGGCATAAAAACGCCGGATCATGAAGCGTTTTTCCAGCATCAGGTTGGCGGGATCCGTGCAGAAGGCTTCGGTTTCGCGCATCAGGGTTTCCAGCCGGTTGCGGTAGGCGCCCAGGTCCAGCCGCGGCACCTGCATTTTCGGCAGCCGGTGCTGGCGGTGAAACCGCATGTAGGCCTGATCGAGCGCATCCAGCATGTTGTCGGCCAGCTGGGTCGCCTGCTGGAAGCGTGCGCTCATCTGCTCGCTCAGCTGGCGGATGCCGCCGGTCAGCCCGCGCGTCGTCCAGCTGCCTTCCATCGTCTCGCGCGCAGCCTTCAGGATCGCGTCCAGCGTATCCTCCGACACGTTCGACAACAGGTGCGCGCCCTGGCTCTCCAGCATTTTCCGGGTCGCGCGGAACTGTTCGGCGGTGGCGTCGTAACTGTCTTTCTCCTGCTGCAGGCTGGCACGCGTCTGTTCGATCAGTTCGCGATTCTTGCCCGACAGCTGGGTCAGCTGGATCAGCTCGTCGCTGCTGCGCTTGAGCCGCGCGGCCAGATCCACCCGGCTCTCGTCGAGCAGGGCGGCCACCTCGCGGCTGACCGCGTGATAAAGCATGTCGCGCCGCGCCGGGATCACCTGGTGCGCCAGCAGGTATTCCAGCGATTCGATGCCGGAACGCACGCGCAGGGCCGCATCTCCTCGAATCGTGGCTGCCAGCGCTTTCTGCGCCGACACCGCGAACACCCGGCTGCGCGGCAGCTTCAGCACGCGCGCGGTTTCCTCGGCCTGGCGCTCGATGCTGGCCTGCACCTCGGAATCGCTCTTGAGCTCGTCCCACAGCATGTCGATCTTGTTCAGCACCGCCACGTGGTAGTTGGAATGGCGGTGGACGTGTTTCTGCCAGATTTCGAGGTCCGAGCGCGTCACCCCGGTATCGGTCGCCAGCAGATACATCACTGCATGCGCATTCGGAATCACCGACAGCGTAAGTTCGGGTTCGGCGCCCAGTGCGTTGAGCCCGGGCGTATCGAGTATCGTCAGCCCGGCCTGCAGCAACGGATGCGGGTAGTTGACCATGGCATAGCGCCAGGCGGGCACCTCCACGGTGCCGTCGGCACGCAGCAGGTGGCGCTCGCTGACATCTTCGCCGTTCCACAGCCCCAGCTCGATGGCTTCCACCGCCGGCAACGGCTTGGTCTCGGTGAGTTTTTTCAGGCTTTCCTGCAACTGGCGTGGATCGGCCGGATCGAGCAGCACCCGGCACCACTCGATCGGCATGTGCTTCAAGCGCGCCAGCGATTCGCTGCGGCGGCGCGTTTCGATCGGCAGCAGGCACAGGCTGGGCATTTCATCCGGACTGGCAAACAGTTCGGTCGGGCACATGGTGGTGCGCCCGGCGTCGGACGGCAGCAGGCGCTGGCCGTGGTTGGCAAAGAACAGGGCGTTGATGAGTTCGGTCTTGCCGCGCGAGAATTCGGCGACGAACGCCACCACCAGCTTGTCCTGGCGCAGGCCGGAGGCGGTATCGGCCAGCCGCAGGGTGCGCTCGGCGTCGATGCCGTGCTGGCGGTCGAGCCAGTCGGCGTAGTCGGTGATCGCGGTTGCCAGCCGCAAGCGCCGCTCGCTGTACTCGGCGACTTCCTGTTCCAGGTGGATGCTCATGTTTGTCTGTTTTTCCCGATTTCACGCCAGGGGGCTTCGACACCGTATACCGCCACGGTTTTCTGCCGCGAGCTTTCGCCCCGCACCAGGCGCACCGCCGACTTCGGCACCCCCAACTGCGCGGCCAGCCAGGCCAGCAGATGCGCATTCGCCTTGTTATCGACGGGCGGCGCGGCAATCTTTAATTTCAGCCGCCCGCCATGTTCGCCGACCGCAGCCGTCAGCTTCGCCCCGGGCTGCACATGCAGGTCGAGCAGCCAGCCGGCACCGTCGCGGCGCGCCCAGACCGGCGGTTCATTCCGGTTCAAGATCGGGCGTGACGCGAAGACAAGCCGAAGACAGTGCAACGAGCACGGCGGAGCGTGGTTGTTGCCGATTTATCGGCTTTACAACCACGGCCTGCCCCTTGCGGGCGAGGCGCAGTCGACAAAGTCACGGTCGGCCTTGAAACGGAATCAGAGCGCACCAAGCAATGCCCGCTCCAGCGCCAGCACCGGCACCATCAGCACCAGCTGGCACACGATGAACAGCACCAGCGGTGTCAGGTCGACCTGGGCGACCGTGGGAACGATGCGCCGCAACGGACGCAGGAACGGCTCGGTCAATTCATACACGACTGGCATCAGCGGCGTATTGCTGTTGACCCACGACAACACCGCGCGTACCAGGGTCAGGCCGATAATCAGGTAGATCGTGAGGCTCAGCAGCCGTACCGCTGCCAGTCCCAGCATCACCGGCCACACCTTGGCGCCGGCCAGCGCAAAGGGAAAACCGTCCAGCCAGTACACCGTCGTCACCACGACCAGCTCGACCAGCAGCGCCACTGCCAGGCATGCCCAGTCGAGGCCGAACAGGCCCGGCACCACCCGGCGCAGCGGCTTCACCGCAAAATCGGTGATGGCGACGATGAATTGCGCGAAGGGATTGCGAAACGGCACCCGGAACAGCTGCATCATGAAGCGCAGCAGCACCGCAATCACGAACAGGTTGCCCAGCGTCTGGAGGAGAAAAGCGAGTGCGCCCGAAATCATGCGAGCCGCCCCAGTTCGTCGCCGAGCTCGGCGCTGCGCCGGCTGGCCGCGTCCACTGCCTGGCCGATGGCCTGTTTGACCGCCGCCGCCTCCAGCGCGGCAATGCCGCGCTCGGTGGTGCCGCCCTTAGAGGTGACGCGCTGGCGCAGCACGGCGGGTTCCTCGCCCGACTCCAGCGCCAGCTTGGCCGCGCCGAAGAAAGTCTGCAGCGCCAGCTGGCGCGCGGTGGCGGGCGCCAGGCCCTGGGCCACGGCTGCGGCTTCGAGCGATTCGATGCAATAGAACACGTAGGCCGGGCCGCTGCCCGAAACGGCGGTAACCGCATCCAGCTGCGGCTCGTCCTCCACCCACACCGCGCCGCCGACGGCACGCAGCACCGCCTCGGCCTGCGAGCGCGCATCCTGGCTGACCGCAGGCGGCGCAAACAGCCCGGCGACTCCGGCCTGCACCAGCGCCGGGGTGTTGGGCATGGCGCGCACGATGCGCTCGTGCCCTCCCAGCCAGCGGGCAAGATCAGCCACCCGCACCCCGGCGGCAATCGACACCACCAGCTGGCCGGCAAGGCGCGGCGCCAGTGCCGCCGCCACCTCGGGCAGGGTCTGCGGCTTCACTGCCAGCACGACCAGGGGATGCAGCCGCGCCTGCGACAGGTCCGTACGGGTCACGACGCCGAAACGCGCGGACAATTGCGCCCGCGCATCGGCGTTGATTTCCACCACCTCGATGTCGGTGGGCTGCGTGCCGCTGGCGATCAGGCCGCCGATGATGGCTGCGGCCATGTTGCCGCCGCCGATGAAACTCACTTTATGCATTTTTTTGTCCTCTCACCAAAGAGTGCCGTGCCGATGCGCACGATGGTCGCGCCTTCCAGTATCGCCGCCTCCAGATCGCCCGACATCCCCATCGACAGGGTATCGAGTGTGTGGCCGCGCGCGCGCAGCGCATCAAACTGTTCACGCACCAGCCGGAATGCCGCACGCTGCGCCGCCACTTCCTGCACCGGCGCCGGGATCGCCATCAGTCCGCGCAATCGCAGGCCTGGCAGTTGCGCTACGGCCCCGGCCAGCGCGGGTAGTTCAGCCGGAACCACGCCGCCCTTGCTGGCCTCGCCACTTACATTGATCTCGATGCAGACCTGCAGCGGTGGCAAGCCGGGCGGACGCTGGGCGGACAGCCGTTCGGCTATCTTCAGCCGGTCAATGCTGTGCACCCAACTGAAATTCTCGGCGACCACCCGCGTCTTGTTGCTCTGGATCGGTCCGATGAAATGCCATTCGAGTGGCAGATCGCGCAAGGCTGCCTGTTTTTCCAGTGCTTCCTGCACATAATTTTCGCCAAACTCGCGCTGGCCGGCATCCGCCAGAGCACGCACGGCAGCATCGCCAAAGGTCTTGCTCACCGCCAGCAGGCGCACCGCCGCAGGCTCGCGTCCCGCCTCGGCTGCGGCATCTGCGATCCGCGCCTGCACGGCATGCAAACGCTCGGCCGGCGTGGAATCCGCAGCCGTCATCGCGGACTCAAGTTTGCGTGTTTTCGGGCCGTTATCCATAGCGCTTATTATCTGACAAAACCCCATCCAACACTGAACGAGGCACGCGTGGATATTTCCGAACTGCTGGCATTTGCCGTCAAAAACAAGGCGTCCGACCTGCACCTGTCGGCAAGCCTGCCGCCGATGATCCGCGTCAACGGCGACATCCGCCGCATCAACCTGCCGCCGATGGAGCACAAGGACGTGCACCGCATGGTGTACGACATCATGAACGACAGCCAGCGCAAGGTG
>NCIH01000145.1:0-5186 GCA_002281975.1 Hydrogenophilales bacterium 17-64-11
TGGCTGTTCATTCGGGGCTCCGGGTCATTGGTTTGGTTTCGCAGCCCCAATTCTCCGGGTAAGTCCCGAGTGAACAACCTATTGAGAGATCACAGCTAGCAACCCTTTCGCCGAACTCGCTGCTGTCATACCCCCGACTGCCATGCAGGCCTACGTCGTGCTGATGTTCCTTCTGGTCGTAGCCGGAACCATACTCGACATGCTGCACAAGAAGAGTGCGCAGTACTTTTTCGAGAATGCCAGGAAGGCCAGAAAGAACGCGACGCGCACACTGGGCACGGGTGAAAAAGGCGCGCTGGCCTTGCAGACCGTCGCCAAGGAGGTGCTGACCTCGGGCGAATTCAACAATCCCAAACGCCGCATTTCGCACCTCTTCACCATGTACGGCTTCATCATTTTTGTCGTCACCACGGCGATACTGATCTTTGCCTATCCGACCCCGGACTATCCGGCGCCGACCGTCGTGCCGCTGCTTTGGCACCTGGGCGCGGCCATGCTGTGCCTGGGGGGATACTGGTTCTGGTTCAGCATCCGCGTCGACGTCGCCTCCGAGGGCGTCAAGTGGTATCAGCTGAACGGACGCGGCGACCTTTTCATTGTCGGCCTGCTGGGCATGGCCACCTTTGCGCTGCTCTGGTCTTTCTCCATGGGCGCCGGCGCGCTGAACATGCTGTTCTTCGTATTGTTCGTCGCCTTCACCACGCTGCTCTTCGGCTCGGTGTACTGGTCCAAGTTCGCGCACATGTTCTTCAAGCCTGCTGCCGCTTTCCAGAAGCGCGTCATCAAGGCCGACGGTTCGAGAGAAAACATGCCCGCGATCTACGACGTGTCGGATCCCGAGGTGCAGGCGAGGTTTCCGGATATCCCGGCCTACATGGGCGCCAATCCGCCCAACATGGGACTGGGCATCAAGCGTGAAGCGCCCAACCATTTTTGATCGCCCGGTCAATCCGGCAGAATCGAGAGGAATCCCATGCCTACCTTTGTGTACATGACGCGTTGCGACGGTTGCGGATACTGCGTCGACATCTGTCCGTCGGACATCATGCACATCGACAAGGTCACGCGGCGCGCCTACAACATCGAGCCGAACATGTGCTGGGAGTGCTACTCGTGCGTCAAGGCCTGCCCGCAGGACGCGATCGATGTGCGCGGCTACGCCGACTTCGCCCCGCTGGGCCATTCGGTGCGCGTCCGCCGCGACGAGGAGAAAGGCGTCATCGCCTGGCGCATCAAGTTCCGCAACGGCGAAAAGGACATGGAGCTGCTGGCGCCGATCACGACCAAACCCTGGGGCAAGCACATCCCGCAACTCTCCGATGTCCCCGCGCCGAGCCAGGCAATGCGTGACAGCCAGTTACTGTTCAACGAGCCCAAATACATTCGTATGGACGAAGGCGCTCTGCACACGCTGGAATCGAACGGTCTCGTGATGAAGGAAGGGGTGGTCTACTGATGGCTTACAACACGGTGGTCGAAGACAACATCGACGTCCTCGTCGTAGGCGCGGGCCTCGGCGGCACGGGCGCTGCGTGGGAAGCCCGCTACTGGGGGCAGGACAAGAAGATCGTCATCGCCGAAAAGGCCAACATGGACCGTTCGGGCGCGGTGGCCCAGGGCCTCTACGCGATCAACTGTTACATGGGCACGCGCTGGGGCGAGAACCAGCCTGAAGACCACGTCCGTTATGCACGCATGGACCTGATGGGGATGGTGCGCGAAGACCTGCTGTTCGATATGGCGCGTCACGTCGACTCCGCCGTTCACCAGTTCGAGGAGTGGGGCCTGCCGATCATGCGCGACCCCAAGACCGGCCACTATCAGCGCGAGGGGCGCTGGCAGATCATGATCCACGGCGAATCCTACAAGCCGATCGTCGCCGAGGCCGCCAAGAAATCCGCCGACAAGGTCTTCAACCGGGTCTGCATCACCCATCTGCTGATGGACGACGCCAAGGAGAATCGCGTGGCCGGCGCGGTCGGTTTCAACGTCCGTACCGGCGATTACCACGTCTTCAAGTCCAAGACGGTGATCGTCGGCGCGGGCGGCGCCTCCAACATCTTCAAGCCGCGCTCGGTCGGTGAGGGCGCGGGCCGCGTCTGGTATGCGCCGTGGTCGTCGGGCTCGGCCTACGGCCTGATGATCCAGGCGGGCGCGAAAATGACGCAGATGGAAAACCGTATCGTCCTGGCGCGATTCAAGGACGGTTACGGTCCGGTGGGGGCTTACTTCCTGCACCTGAAAACCTACACGCAGAACGGTAACGGCGAAGAGTACGAGTCGAAGTGGTTCCCGGCGCTGACTGAAATGGTGGGCAAGGAATATCTGGATACCGAAGGCCAGCACCTGTCCCACAAACCCATTCCGACCTGTCTGCGCAACCACGCATTCATTTCCGAGGTGAACGCCGGTCGCGGCCCTATCCACATGGTGACGATGGAGGCCTTCCAGGATCCGCACCTCGAGGAGATCGGCTGGCACAACTTCCTCGGCATGACCGTGGGCCAGGCCGTGCTGTGGGCGGCGACCGATGTCAATCCGAAGTACGAGAACCCGGAGCTGACCACCTCCGAACCCTATGTGATGGGCTCGCACGCGACCGGCTGCGGCGCCTGGTGTTCAGGCCCGGAGGACATTTCCCCTCCGGAATACTTCTGGGGCTACAACCGCATGACCACGGTCGAAGGCCTGTTCGGCGCCGGCGATGCCGTCGGCGGGACGCCGCACGCGTTCTCGTCGGGCTCGTTCACCGAAGGCCGGCTGGCCGCCAAGGCGGCGTGCAAATACATCGACGACGGTAAGGCCGAAGGCATCGAGGTTTCCGAGGCGCAGATCCAGCGCCGGGGCGAAGAAATCTTCAAGCCGCTGGAGCATTACCGGGTCTACCGCAACGAAATCACCGCGGGCAGCGTCAACCCGCACTACATCAACCCCAGACAGGGGCTGGACCGGCTGCAGAAGCTGATGGACGAGTACTGCGCCGGCGCGACGGTCAACTACATGACCAACGACAAGCTGCTGCAGATCGGCCTGAAAAAACTCAAGATCATGGAGGAAGACCTCGACAAGATCGCCGCCGAGGACATCCACGAACTGCTGCGCGCCTGGGAACTGAAGCATCGCCACCTCACTTCCGAAGCGGTCATGCAGCACACCCTGTTCCGCAAGGAAACCCGCTGGCCGGGTTACTACTACAGGGGGGATGCGATGAAGCTCGACGACGCCAACTGGCACGTTCTCACCGTGTCGCGTCGCGATCCCGAGACCGGCGAATACACCATGGAAAAGGCCCCGTGCTACCACCTGGTCGGCAAGGAGGAGTAAGTCGCAGCCCCGGCGCGTCTGAAGGCCGCTGCCGGCCGCCCGGAAGGCCGGCACGTTGCTTGCGCAGATTTTTTCGCGACCCCAACAGGAATTGACGCAGGAATTGCCCATGACCACTTCTGTCGTTCAGGCCCCACCCAAGACCGCGATGAACATCATCGAACACACCGACGAGGCGATTCTGGAGATCGCCCACCCCATGTGGCGCGACCTGATCAAATACTCCAACCAGGGACAGTACGGCAAATTCATCCGCAAGTTCTCCTACGATCTGCTGCTCGGCCTCAATGAAATCGAAGTCGGCAAACAGTTCGCCAACAGCGAACTCACCCGAAGTCTGCGCGAAGATTGGGATTACCTGGGCATCATCCGTAGAGGGCAGCATGTCACGGTGCTGTACCGGGTCCGCAGCACAAAGAAAGAAGGCGAATGGCTCGGGCGGCTGGTGCTGGGCTATGAACAGGGCGAGGTGCGTATCTTTGCCGCCTCCATTTTCTGAAAATCGGGATAGTCATGAAAGCCGTCATCGAAGCCAACAAATATGTCGAGCTGACCTACAAAGTCATCGACCGGAAAACAGGCCAGGTGCTGACGCTGGTCGAGTTTCCGCTGGGCTATGTCCATGGCGTCAACGAGATCCTGTCGCCCCGGGTCATGGACGCGCTGGAAGGCAAATCCGAGGGCGACATCATCGAGGTGCACATCGACTGCAACGACATCTATGGCCCGCGGGACGAAGCCCTCGTGATCGTCGAAGCCATCGCGAACGTCCCCGAGGCCTACCGTGAAGTCGGCACGGCCATCCTCATGGAAAACGACAACGGTCAAACCAAGAGCTTTCTGGTGACCCGGGTGGACTCCAGAACCGTGACGATCGACGGCAACAACCCGCTGTGCGGCCGGGAAGTGATTTTCAAGCTTGAGATACGGATGGTGCGTGATGCCACAGACGCGGAAATCCGGTATGGCGGCAAGGTGGAAGCGCCCCCTGACCTGAACAACTGTCGCGCCGTTCCCGTTTGAAGGGTGTGCAAACTGCCTGATATTGGGTTTCCAAGCCCCCATTATCCCAATGAGACGAGGTAAAACATGAGCGAACCCACCAAAACCAAGCGCCCGGTTCCGGAAGGCAGATCCCGCTTTCTGACAACCCGGCAAAAAGCGCCGAACGAGAAGGGTTACGTCGGATACGACACCATCTGGGACCCGTTCCATAAAGTGGTCAAATACACCACGCCCAAGAAGCCGTAAATCCGACGGCCACGCGAGCCTGACCGGTCGCGGCCAGGTGCTACATCTGCAGGACCTCCCGGATTCGATGGTTCGCTTGCACCATGACGAACGCGTGGGAGGCGCTGTCGGCAAGGGCATCAGATTCTCCGACACTCCTCGTCGCTTTCCGCTGACCCATGGGCATCGGGAATCAGAAAGGAAGTACTAACTCGTTGTCGGCAAGGTAGACGGCATGCATGGAAGAACGCACCGTGCATTGCAGTACCTTCGCATGGCACTTTCCCAACTACGGATCTTGAAGCACAGTGGACGCAGGCAATCGTAAGGCCGGCGTCGCCTTCGGCCGATGACCCGGTCCGCTTCTAATATTTGGATGGCGGCTCTACCGGGCTGACCGGGTGAAGGCCTTATAATCCCGGTGGGAAAGCCGATCAGACAACCGCTGCCACGCAGGCCCCCTCGGGGGCATAAATGGGAGAGGAAAGTCCGGGCTCCACAGAGCAGGATGCCGGCTAACGGCCGGACGCCGCGAGGCGAGGAATAGGGCCACAGAGACGAGCGTATTAAGTTACGGTGAAACGCGGTAACCTCCATCCGGAGCAACACCAAATAGGCAGGCGATGAAGCGG